>JAJZMB010000034.1 GCA_021803205.1 Bacillota bacterium
GGCCGCAAAGTAGCGTTCCAAGACGATGCCTTCCGCGGCGATCCGGTCGAGGATCGGCGTGCGAGGTCCGTGGATGCCGTAACAGGGAAGGTGGCAACCCAAGTCGTGACAGATCATCAGGATGATGTTCGGTCGTCCTGGATCACGCATCCCCACCATCTCCGGAGCGGGACCTGTAGTGGCGGCTGGGTGGCGCCAAGTGCTCTGGGCGGACCGCCGCGCCGGAGTCTGGCGTGAAAAGGCCCCCCACACACACTGGTCGTTGAGGCGGTGGCGCCCGTCGTGGGCCCCTAGAGCCCGGCGAGAGAAGCCCCTGGCGGTGCCCCGCCGCGAGCGCATCCTGGGGCGCACGGGCAGAACGGGTCATTTCGTTCGAGCCGTATGCGTCGGTGGGGAACAAGCGGGCGTCCACCCAACCCACCTCCGGCTGCAGCGGTCACACCGGGACAACGGCGGCCCATGGGTGCGGATCAGAGCCCGGGGTATACGGAGGCAATGGGCGCCCCCCGGCTGGGGAAGCTCTTGCCGGCTTGGCGCTGGGCCGCCTGTTGCGCCGGGGCCGCCTGCTCCAAGGCGTTGACCTGGCGATCGGCCTGGACGAAGCCCTCGCGGACGCCCACCTGGCGCGCCTGGATCTGTGTCCACCACTGCCCGTCGGCGGCCAGGGCGGCCCCGGTCGCATACTGGAAGTTGATCTCGGCCACCGACGCCCAGCCGCGCGTCCCCGCCTCGGTGAAGGCCTCCAGACCCTTGCCCTTCAGGGGCGGGACCACGGATTCGACGGTGTGCTGCCACTCCGCCAACAGGCTGTTGAGCCCGGGTGGGAAGAGGAACGTGCGCATCGCGAAGCGCTGCCACTCCGTCCCGACGGCCAGCCAGCGGAGCAACTCCCACGCCGGGTCCGGGTGTCGCGTCGTGGCGCTGATGCCCCAGAAGTTGCCCGCCATGGCCGTCGAATGCCCGTGCGGGTAGACGGGGGCAGGGTAGAAGCGCCATTTGGCCGAGTTCCGCCACACCCGGTAGAGATGCAGGACGTTGTTCATATCGAGGTTCTGGATTGCCGTGTCCCCCGGCGCCTTGGAGAAGCCGGAGGTCACCAGGCCGGGCCAGTACAGGTCCTGGAAGTACCAACTCGCCGCCGCCACCGCCTCAGGGGTGTCCAGGGTCTGGCGCGTGCGCGCGCTGTTCTGCAGGCGTGCCCCGAAGCCCCGGCTGAACTCCCGCAGCAGCGTGAAGCCGCCGTAGATGAACGTCGCACCGTAGCGCCGCGGGGTCGCGGCCGGCTTGGCGGTCGCCGCGCAGAGCTTCGCCAAATCCGCATGGGTCCACCCTGGGGCCGGATAGGCCAGCCCCAGGGTGTCCAACACCCCCAGGTCGAGCGCGAAAGCGTTGGCGTCTGTCCCGCGGCTGAGCCCGAAGGTCCCCGACGGAAAGCTCAGCCAGGCGACCATTCCCGGAGAGAAGAGGGTCTGGGAGACGTTATCCCGCTTCAGGTAAGGATCCAGGGGCAGAAGGAGGCCCGCGTAAACATAGCTGCCGTAGTCACAACAGGCTGGGAAGACATCCGCGGCTGAGCCGGCGATGATGGCGGCTTCGTTCGCCGTTCCGGCGAGGAAGGGGGTTTGACGGACGCGCAGGCCCGGATGCTGCTGCTCGAAGCCTTGCAGCACCTGAGTGTAGAGCGCCGTGCGCGTCGCGGCGCTCCCGTATTGTGTGAGGGCGGAGACATCGAGCATGACAGTCAGGGTCAGCACCGAGGACGCCGCGGTGGGGCGGGGGCGACCGCAGCCCGAGAGCACCCCGGGGGCGACGGTGGCGACCGCGGCAGCGGAAAGCGCGGCGCGCCGAGAACAGCGTGGCCCACGGCCCGCGACGCCGCTGCCACGCCCCTTGACCACCCTCATGCAGCTTCACTCCCAGTGCGGATCAGATGCGCCGATCCCGCGGGGCCCTAGGTGGCCGCTGCAAAAGTCCGCTTTTGCGAGGCCACTGCTCCGATATCCCTTGTCCCCCAATGGTCCACGACTCTCGGCCGGTGCGAAAACCGACTTTTGCAGGGCAGTCCTAGCCTCGGCGGGTGCCGCAGTCGTGGTGTCCGGCCGCGGAAACGGGGATCGCCCCAGCCCCGAAGGGGCCCCCGCGTCAGCGCTCCCGGACCGGCGGCATCCACGCTGGCGTGTATCCTGGCAGGCGCGGCCAGGGATCCACCCACTGCGCCTCCTGAAAGATGCGATCCTGGTCCGGGTCGTCTCCGGTTCGGGCGGCGGGGGGTAGCAGCGCCAGTGCTCCCCGTCCAGCGGCTCCTCGTAGCCGTCGCGGCGCAGCCGCCCGATGAGCGTCGCGCGCAGGGCCTCCAGGGTCTGGCGCCGGTCCGGGGCGGCGGCCAAGTTGCGAGACTCGCGCCCGCCCGAGGCATGATCGGCCAGATCGAAGAGGAACTCGCGGTCGTCGGGGGCGGAGTAGAAGTACTTGTGGCGGTCGTCGGTCACCATGTACGTCCCCCGCGCCCCGCGATCCAGCTGCCCGAAGACGCAGGGCGGGCGCCGCTCCTCCGTGAGGGGCACCCCGTCCAGACCGCACGGCGCCGGATCGATCCCCGCCGCCCCGAGCGCGGTGGGCATGAGGTCCAGCAGGCTCACGGGGGCGCTGCAGACGCCGCCGGGGGCCAGGCGCCCGGGCCAGCGGGCGATCAGGGGTACGCGTGCCGCCGGGTCGAGGAAGCTGCGCTTACCCCAGCTGGCATAGTCGCCCAGGAGTTCTCCATGATCGGCCGTGAAGAGGCCCAGCGTTCGCTCCGCCAGGCCCGTCGTCGCCAGGACGCGTAGCACCCGCCCCAATTCGTGGTCGATGAAGGAGATGCAGGTCAGGTAGGCGGCCCGGATCGTGCGCGCCAGGGTGTCGTCGGGCCCGGACTCGCGGTACTTGTAGCGGTTCTGGTGCCGCATCCACCACGTCTGCAGCGCCTGATACCCCTCCGGCCGGAAGGGTTTGGGCATGTCGACCGTGCGATAAAGCTTGTTCCAGGGGACCGGTGGGTCGAAGGGTGGGTGGGGCCTGATAAAGCTCATCCAAAGGAAAAACGGCTGGCGCTGGTCGTGGCCGCGCAGGAAGGCGGCCGCCCGGTCCGCGGTCCAGGCCGTGGTGTGCAGCGGGGCCGGCAACTGCGAGACCTGGGGGATGTAGTACATGTCGCTGCGGATGCCGTGCGGCTCATGGACGTGGGCGAACCCGCGACCCTGCAGGAAGCAGAGGAAGTCGTCCTGCTCGACCGACCGCGGGATCTCCTCGCTGATCTCCATCGACTGGAAGCCGAAAGACCGCCGCGGCGGCTGGAAATGCATCTTGCCGATGGCATGGGTGCGATAGCCGGCCGCGGTCAGTACGCGCATCAGCGTCGGCCGGTCCGCCGACATGGGGGAACCGTTGTTGAAACAGCCGCTGCGGTGCGGCAGGAGCCCGGGGAGCAGGCGTAGCGCGCCGGCACGCGGACGGGACTCGGGGTGTAGCAGCGATCGAATCGCGTGCCCTCGGCGCACAGCCGGTCCAGGGTGGGTGTGTACAGCGGCCCCTGGGCGGGAGAACCCACAGTATCGCCGCGCTGTTGGTCGGTCGTGATCAAGCAGGACGTTGGTGGGATCTGCGGCCGCGCGATCAACCCCCTCACCTTGGTGCCATCGACCGACTTCACGGGCGGCACCCTTGCGGCACATGTCGCGCACCGCTGTGAGAACCGCTGCTGCGGCCCGCTGCATCGCGCGGGAGCGCCCCCAATGCTCCCCGCGTCCTCGGCCATCCCGATCTGTCGGGGTCCGAAACCAGCAAGGGGATGCCTCGCGTGGCGTAACCATCGTGCGCGGGCGGGCGCACTCACCGTGGCACCGCATGCGTTCGTCCCCTCCTGAACGTGTCGCATGGAGAAACAGAAGACGCAAATATATGGGCGCAGTGTAGCAACCTACTCGTCCGGGCGCAAGGGTGTTGCGCAAAGGGGTGCCTGTGAGGGATATAGTGGACCCATAAACCCACCCCCCCCCCTGAAGTGCTGCGCAATGCGCAATTTTCTAGCGTCATGCGGAACGCCGTGCTACAATGGTGCGGGGAGTGGCCGACCGGTGGCAGACCGGATCGACCTAAGGGGGTGCCTCCGATCGCAACCGAGGTCAAGCGCGGTCGCGATACGGGTGTCAAGAGCGTGGCCAAGGCGGTCCGCCTGATCGATGCGTTGGCCGGGAGCGAGGCGACATCCGTTGGCGTGCGCGAGGTGGCGCGTACCCTCCGCTTAAACCCCACCACCGCCTACCGTCTGCTGACCACGCTGGTGGAACAGTCGGTGCTCCGCTACGACCCGTCGACGAGTCGGTACTGGCTTGGTCCGCGCGTGCTGCGGTGGGCCGAAGCCTACACGCGAGGGGCGGAGCTGCCCAGGGTGGCGCACCCGCTCCTCGAAGCCTTGGCCACGGAAACGGAGGAGACGGTGCATCTTCTGGTCGCCGACGGCGACCAGGGCGTGTACGTCGATCGCGTGGAGAGCCCCCTGCGCCTGCGCGTCGCCTGTCCAGTCGGCTACCGGGAGCCCCTGCACTGCAGTGCCGTGGGGAAGGCCTTGCTGGCGCACCTCCCCAGTGAGCGCCAAGAGAAGATCATCGCCGAGGGCCTCCCGGCGGTGACCGCCAAGACCATCACAGATCCCGTCGAACTCCGCATGCACCTCGCCCAGATTCGGGAGGTGGGCTGCGCCATCGACGACGGGGAGGGGCAGATGGGCGTGCGCTGCGTCGGTGCGCCGATTTTTGGCGCGTCCGGCGGTGTGGTCGGCGCCGTGAGTGTGGCGGGGCCAGCGGCACGTCTGCCGCATGAGCGGCTCCTGGTCCTCGCCGTCAACGTACGTCGGTCGGCCGCAGCCATCTCCAAGCGCCTCGGGCATCCCGGAACCCCTGCCTCGGGTGAGCCCCCGCGGCCCGAGGGCGCCCCCCCTCCCCAGCAGGACCACGCGGTCCGTCCCACTGGGGCTGCCCCGCGCGGCGCGGCGCGGTGAGCGGGCCCGCTGGCGGGGGGGCACGTCGCTGGCCCAGTGATGCAGATAGGGCGTCGGGAGGGGGCAGCCAGGGATGTCGGAATTGCGGGGGTTCCGGGTGGGGCTGGTGGGTTGGCGGTCTCGGGGCTTCGTCTCCGGGCTGGTGGACGCCGGCGCTGTGATTGGCGGTGTTTGCGAACTGGATCAGGAACGGCGGGGCCGGCTGGCCGAGCTCTGCGGAACGAGCACGGAGCGGTCTTTTGCGCGCTACGAGGACCTTTTGCAGGCCGGGATCGATGCGGTAGTCATCGGCACGCCGATGCATCTGCACGCGCCGCAGGCGGTCGTGGCCCTGGGTGCTGGCCTGCATGTGCTCAGCGAGGTCACGGCGGCCGTGTCGTTGGAGCAGTGCCGCGCCCTGGCCCGGGCGGCGCTTCGGGCCGAGGCACGGGGCCCTGTCTACATGATGGCCGAAAACTACTGCTACCGTCGCGAGAATGTGCTCGTGGGGGAGTTGGCGCACCAGGGCGCGTTCGGGACGCCGTACTACGCGGATGGGGAGTACCTCCACGACGTCAAGCACATGCACCACGACGCCCTAGGCCAGCCGACCTGGCGCCACACCTGGCAGGTCGGGCGCAACGGTTGCACGTACGGCACGCACAGCCTCGGCCCAATCCTCCAGTGGCTCCAGGCGGGGAACGGAGGCCAGTCGGACCCAGTGGCGACCGTGGCCTGCTTGGGCTCGGGTCGCCACACGGACCCGGAGCACACCATGGAAGACACCGTGGTCATGCTTTGCAAGCTGGCCTCGGGGCGCTTGGCCCGAGTTCGCCTGGACATGCTGAGCAATCGTCCCCATGCCATGACCAATTACGCGCTCCAGGGAACAGCCGGCGCCTACGAGTCCGCCCGCGCACCGGGCGAGGTGGACCGCATTTGGCTGGAGCGCGGCGGGGAACGGCGCTGGCACGCACTGCAGGAGTTCTCCGCGAGCCTCCCGCCCTGGTACGTGGCGGCGGCCGAGCGGGCGGCGGCGGCGGGCCACGGCGGCGCCGACTACTTCGTGGCGCGCGCCTTTGTCCAGGCCTGCCGCGGTGAAATCAGCCCCCCGATCGGCCTGCGGCCAGCCCTCAACTGGACCCTGGCGGGACTGGTCTCCCAGGAGTCCATCAGCCGGGGCGGGATGCCCTTGCCCGTGCCCGCGTTGGAGGATTTGATCGAGGAGGGCCCTCGCCCGGACCCGCGGTCCTCCGCACCCATCGAGGGTCTGCGGCTCAAGCCGCAGTTGGTGATGCGTCGTCCCGGCACGCTGCCCCTGGACGCGCCGCCTGCCCTCCCCCCCGGGTATCGGTTGCGGTTGGCCGGCCCCGGCGATGCCGCTTCGATGGCCCAGTGCCTTGAGGCCGCCTTCAACAGCGGCTGGGACGCCGAGCGGGTGCGCCGGCTACTGCTGGAAGCCGCCGACGTGTCCGCCACCTACGTGGTCACCCATGCTCAGGGGGCGCAGGGCGCGCAGGTCGTCGCCACGGCCTCGCACCGCGAGGTTCAGGACCGCTTCCCTGGTGCGAGCTACCTGCACTTCGTGGGCACGCATCCCGGTCACCGCGGGCAGCGTCTCGGCACGGCGGTTTCGATCGCCGTCATCCGGCACGGCCAGCGGGCGGGGCACCGGGATACCGTGTTGCAGACCGATGACCATCGTTTGCCGGCCATCGCCACCTACCTGGCCCTCGGCTTCACACCGGAGTACACGCATCCGACCCACGCCGAACGCTGGTCCGCGGTCTTCGCGGCCCTGATGCGCCCCCCGGCGGGGAAGCGGCCCGGGAAGGCAGACGGGACCCGGCCGGACGGGCAGTAGCGGGGCTCTGGCGGCACCCGAACGGGGGTGGATGGGCGTGGGTCTGCGCAGCGAGTCCTTCTACCGCGAGCCGGGCATGTGGGGGTTCATCCATCGCTCCTTCACCAAGGCGATGGGCTATGACGACCACGACCTGGGCAAGCCGCTGATCGGCATCTGCAACACGTACAGTGAGCTCAACAAGTGTCATGTCCACTTCCGGGAACTCGCCGCCGCGGTCAAACGGGGCGTGTGGGAGGCCGGCGGCCTCCCGCTGGAGTTCCCCACCGTTTCGCTGGGCGAACCCTTCGTCCAGCCCACGACGATGCTCTACCGCAATCTCCAAGCCATAGACACCGAGGAGATGCTGCGGGCCCACCCCCTGGACGGCGTGGTCCTGCTCGGTGGCTGCGACAAGACCATCCCCGCCCAGCTGATGGCCGCCGCCAGCGTCGACATCCCGGCGTTGCAGGTCTCCGGCGGGCCAATGCTCGACGGCCACTCCGGGGCGCAAGTCCTGGGCGCCTGCACGGACTGCTACCGCTTCACGGAGGCCCACGCCGCGGGAGAGCTCGACGCCAGCAGGCTGGCCGCCGCGGAGGACGACATCTGCCGCAGCGCCGGGCATTGCATGGTGATGGGGACCGCCTCCACGATGGCCGTCCTAGCGGAAGCCCTCGGCATGATGCTGCCGGGGACGGCGGCGATCCCGGCGGTGGACAGTCGCCGCCTGCGCGCTTGCGCCGCCAGCGGACGGCGCATCGTGGGCATGGTGCAGGAGGACCTCCGCCCCAGTTGCATCCTGACCGAAGACGCCTTCGAGAACGCGATCCGGGTCCTGATGGCCCTCGGTGGATCCACCAACGCGGTGATCCACCTGATCGCCATCGCCGGCCGGCTCGGCATCCCGCTCCCCCTCCAACTCTTTGACACGCTTAGCCGCAGCACGCCCTGGATCGCCAACCTCCGCCCCTCGGGCGTGCATCAGATGGAAGCCTTCTACTACGCCGGTGGCTCGGAGGCGCTGGTCGGGACGCTGCTGCCGCTGCTGCACGGCGGGGCCGGGACCTGCACGGGGCGAACGCTGGCCGAGAACTACGCCGGCGCGCGGGTGCGCATGGACGGCGTTATCGCGCCGCTGGAGCGCCCGCTGGCGGCAGAGGGGGGCATCGCGATCCTGAAAGGGAACCTCTGCCCCCAAGGGGCGGTAATCAAGCAAACCGCCGCCTCCCCGACGCTGCTCTGCCACCGGGGGCGGGCGCGCGTCCTGGCGGCTCCGGATGCGTGTCCCGAGGATGTCGTACCGGGCGACATCCTGGTCCTGGCGGGGTGGGGGCCGGTCGGCGGACCCGGGATGCCGGAGGTGGGGCAGGTCCGCATGCCCCCGGCGTTGGTCCGACGGGGCGTGCGCGACATGGTGCGCATCTCCGACGCCCGGCTCTCCGGCACCTCTTACGGAACCCTGGTGGCGCATGTCGCCCCGGAGGCCGCCGTCGGCGGGCCGCTGGGGCTGGTGCGGGAGGGAGACGAGATCCTCCTGGATGTCGGCGCGCGGCGCCTGGAACTCCTGGTGGGGGAGCGGGAACTGGCGCGCCGGGCCGCGGGCAGCACGGGGCCACGGCCCGTTGCGGGGCGCGGCTACGTGGGCCTGTACCGGCGGCATGTGCTGCAAGCCGATCAGGGGTGCGACTTCGACTTCCTCCTGCCGGAAGCGGCAGAGGGCCGCCCTGGACCACCATCCCGGCAGGCGAGGGAGGACGGCGCGTGATCGACTATCACACCCATGTGGGGACCGAGGAGCATTGGGGCCCCCGGTTCATCGCCGAGTCGCGCAAGATGCGCGCCTCGGGCATCAGCATCGCCACCACCCTGCCGCAGCACCGCGCGGCGACGGCGCAGCTGGAACGCTGCGTGGTGTTGGCCTTCAAGAGCATCGCCCTCGGCTTCGAGGTGCCCAACGACTATGTGGCCGAGTACGTGCGCAGCGACCCGCAACGCTTCATCGGCTTTCTCTCGGTGGACCCGCACGACCCCGGGGCCCTGGAGGAGTTGCGCCACGCCCACCGGGACCTCGGGCTGCGCGGCATCAAGATGAGCTCCGTGTACCAGGCGTTCCACCCCATGGATCCCCGGGTCCTGCCCATCTATGCCTATGCCGACCGCCACGGCCTGCCGCTACTCCTCCACCAAGGCACGACCTTCCCGCAGCAGGCGCCGCTGCGCTACGCCCGGCCCAGCCTGCTGGAAGACGTCGCCCTGGCCTTCCCGGAACTGCGTATTATCATCGCGCACCTGGGCCACCCCTGGGAGGTCGAGACGATCGCCGTCGTGCGCAAACAACCGCACGTCTGGTCCGACATCTCGGGACTGTTCTACCGCCCCTGGCAGCTCTACAACTCACTGCTCCTCTGCCAGGAGTACGGCGTCATGGAGAAGCTGCTCTTCGGCTCGGACTTCCCCGTAGCCACCGCGGAGGAGACGGCTGCGGGCTTGCGCGCGATCGTCGGTCTCCCCCAAGGGACCCACTTCCCGTCCGTCGACCCGGAGCGGATCGAGGCGCTCATCGCCCGCGACGCCCTCGCCGAGTTGAACCTGACC
Source organism: Bacillota bacterium (assembly GCA_021803205.1). Taxonomy (GTDB): domain Bacteria; phylum Bacillota; class Sulfobacillia; order RBS10-35; family JAJYVN01; genus JAJZMB01. The sequence goes on from JAJZMB010000034.1 coordinate 9,456, forward strand.
TGAGTTGCCGGGGGGGGGGAGGCAGACCATGTCCGAGACCGGTCCCCTGTCCCAGGCCGTGTTCGCCCGCAATGCGCGCGTGATCGCCGGGGGCGCGGTTTCGCTGAACCGCCTGGTGGAGCCGAGGATCGCCTTCCGGCGCGGCCGGGGGGCGCGGATCTGGGATGTGGACGGGCGGGAGTACGTGGACTACCACGGCGCCTTCGGCCCCCATATCCTGGGGCACAACGACCCGGACATCAATGCCGCCGTGGTCGCCGTGCTCCAGCAGGAGACGTCGCTGTTTGGCAGCGGGACCACTGAAATGGAAGGGGAGCTGGCCGAGCTCCTCGTGGCGGCCGTCCCGTCGATGGAGCGGGTGCAGCTGACCAACTCCGGCTCGGAGGCCACCTACCACGCCCTGCGCATCGCCCGCGCCCACACGGGCCGCGAGCACATTGTCGTCATCCAGGGCGGCTACAACGGCTGGCACAACGAGGTCGCGGTGAACCTGATGACCCCGCTGGAGGAGTTGGGCCCGCGGGTCAGCCCGGGAGAGTACCCCCTGGTGCCCCTCTCCGCCGGCATCCCGCACGGCGTCTTCGATCGCGTGCATGCGGTGAACTTCAATGACGCCCCGTCGGTCGAGTATGTCCTGCGGCGGCATCCGGTCGCCGCGGTCCTGCTGGAACCGGTCCTGCAGAACATCGGCGTGCTCCCCCCGCAACCCGGCTACCTGGAAGAGCTGCGCGCGCTCTGCACCCGGCACGGGACGATCCTGATCTTCGACGAGGTCAAGACCGGGTTCCGCGCCGCCTTCGGCGGCTACCAGAGCGTGTGTGGCGTGCGCCCGGACCTCACCGTTCTGGGCAAGGCGGTCGCCAACGGCTTCCCCCTAGCCGTCATCGGCGGGCGCGCCGATCTGATGGCCTGCTTCCACGCGACCGAGCCGCAACAGCGCGTGATGATCGCCGGCACGTACAACGGCCACCCGGTCAGCGTTGCGGCTGCCATCGCCACTCTGCGCAAGCTCCGCGCCGGGGGGGACCCCATGTACCACACCATGGCGGCGCACACTCAGGCCCTCGCCGCGGGTCTGTGCGCGCAGGCGGCGGAATTCTCCTTGCCCTGTGTGGTGAGCACCTGCGGCTCGGCGTTCTGCCAGTATTTCATGGATCACGTGCCGGTGGACTGGCACGATCTGGCCCGGCACCACGACTTCGCCCTGGACACGGCCTTTCGGAGGGCGTTGATCGAGTTGGGGGTGTATCACTTCCCCGTGCACTGCAAGCAGGGCAGCGTGTCGGCCGCCCACACCGCCGAGCACGTGCAATGGACCGTCGACTGCTTCGGTGCCGCGCTGCGCTCCGTGCGCGCCAGCCGGGGGGCGCCCTGAGGCACGGACCCGGCTGCGGCTGACGGTACCCGGGGGCAGGGGGCGACCCAGCCCCTCCCGACCAGCGCCAACTACGACGGGGGTGATGACCGTGTCCGTCCCACCCTTGCGGGTCGCCCTGGTGGCCAAGCGCGCCCTGGCTGCGTTGCCGGGCCTCCGCGCTGCCGGCGCAGTCGTCTGTGCCGTCTGCGAGACGGATCCGCAACAGCTCGCCCGCATGGGCGAGGCGTGCGGCCTGCCGGAGTCCCGCCGTCTCAGCGATTACGCGGATGTCCTCTGCAGCGAGGCTGACGCCGTGGTCGTGGGGACTCCGATGCACCTGCACGCCCCGCAGGCCATCGCCGCCCTGGAGGCCGGGCGGCACGTGATGAGCGCGGTTACCGCCGCAGTGTCCCTGGATCAGTGCCGTGCCTTGGCGGCCGCCTGTGAACGCGCCAGGGCACATGGCCTCGTCTACATGATGGATGAAAACGCCTGCTTTCGTAGGCACACCGTGCTGATTCGCTCGCTGGTCAGGCGCGGGGCGTTCGGCGATGTGTACTACGCGGAGGGCGAGTACCTGCACGACGTCAAGCACCTGCATCACGGCCCGGATGGCGCACCCACCTGGAGATCCACCTGGCAGGTGGGACGAAACGGCTGCACCTACGGCACGCACAGCCTTGGTCCGATCCTGCAGTGGCTCCAGGGCACGTCGACGGGGTATCCGGACCCCATCGCCAGCGTCTCCTGTCTGGGCTCGGGCCGCCACACCGATCCCGAGCATGCCATGGAGGACACGGTGGTCATGCTCTGCAAGCTGGCCTCGGGCCGGCTGGCCCGCGTGCGCGTGGACATGTTGAGCAATCGCCCCCAGGCGGTCAGCAACTATACCCTCCAGGGGACCGAGGGGGCCTACGAGTCCCAACGGGCCAGCGGGGAGCGCCACCGGGTGTGGCTGAGCACCCGCCGGGAGCGCAGCTGGCAGGAGCTGGACGACTTTGCCGACGATCTGCCGGAATGGTACCGGACACTCGCTAGCCAAGCGACCGAGGGGGGGCACGGCGGCGGGGACTTCTTCACCGCCTGGTGGTTCGCTCAGGCATGTCTGGGGATCAGGGAGGTGCCCATCACCCCCGAGGCGGCGCTCAACTGGACGGCGGCCGGCCTGGTCTCGCAGGACTCCATCCGCCAGGGCGGCATGCCCCTGCCGGTTCCGGGGTGGGCCGAGTTGGCCCGTGCCCCTGGATAAGCCTCCGGCCCGGGCCGCCGCCGGGGCGCGGGGGAGGCCCTTGGCCGTATGCGTTGAGGGTCGCAGCCAGTAACCGTTGTGTACCAGCCGATGAGAGATCGGCCGCGCGGACTGCCCGTCCGAGCGCGTAGTCAATCGGACGTCGGGTTTGGGCGACCGGCCCGGCGAAAGCTCCGAGGGTAAAGTTCCCTGCCGCCCGTGAGGGTGGGACTCGCCAAGGGGGGCGAACGAGTCACCGGGCCGTAGCATCAAGCGAATGCTGCCGCATCGTAACACTCCCCCGACAGAAGTGAGTGTCGGGATGCACAGGGGGCCGAGCCGGGCAAGTGACGGCGAAGGCTGGGATCACCGGGGAAGAGACGGGCAAAGGCACCCGGGGACGCCTGCGGTGTATGGGCAGCGGCACGGCGACAAGGCGCACAACGCAAAGCTGGGAAGGGCTCGTGCCCGGCCGGGAGCGTCCGCGAACGGCAGGGCGGACCGTATAAGCGAAAAGGCGAAGTCGGTCCGTGGGTGCGAGTCTGGCGGATCAGGCCGTAGTATCGAGGAAGCTGCGGACAATACAACCGCAGCCGAGGAAAGGGCCCGTGGGTGATCCATGGTGCGGCAGAGGGCATCGGCGGGGACACAGAGCCCCGGCAACCGAGACGACGAAGCCGCACCCGTAGTCCGATGCAAACCGCGACGGTGACGGGGAATATGCGGACGCATTTGACCCGCCGACCGCGAGCGCCAACGTCGAACCCGCAGCCCGACACAGAGCGGGGATACTGCGGTCACCAGAAGCGAAGGCGCGCGGGCAGGCATCAGGCGGAAGGCCACCTGAAGCCGTGTTGTGGGAAAACCCGACGCACGGAATTTTAGGGGGGAGGGTGGAAACCAGGCATGGCCGCGGAATGCGACACTCCGGGTACCGAAAGGCCGGAGCAACGGAGACC
>JAJZMB010000030.1 GCA_021803205.1 Bacillota bacterium
CCAGAACACCTGGTCTACCGCGGCCGCCATGCCCACGAGGGCGCCGCGGCGGCCCTGGAGGACCAGCGGCGCCTGCACGACGCCTGCCGCGCTCTGCTTGGACAGGCCCCGCGACTGGGCCGCCCGCCGCACTACATCGACCGCACGCCGGATGGCTGGAGCGCGTATGACCTCTATGACGCGATGGGGTACCAGTATCTCGCGGCGAGCCTCGATCTCGGCGGCTGGCGCAGGAGCCGGAACAGCCGCGCGGCGACCGTGGACGATGCCCTGGCGGCGCTCCGCACGCAATTGCGAACCGACCCCGCCGCCCTGTCCGGCCAGGTGCTCTTCGCCAAGGACGGCTACAACATGTCACTCCAGCCGGTTGTCTGCTGGGCGCTGCCGCTCCAGCTCGAACTGCTGGCGGCGGCCGGGTACCGGGTGGTGACCGTGTCCGCACTCCTGGAGTCCAGCCCCTTCGCGGATGTGCCCCCCACCGACCCGGCCGCCGCCGCCGCGCGGCGCCTGCTGGCGGCCGGAGTGCCCTGCGCCTTCCGCGACAACACCCTGCGGGTCGAGGGGCCCCTCAGGCGGGGTGAACTCGCCGCCTGGCTCGCCGGACCCGTATCCCCGCCGGCCCTGCTCGGGGCCGCGGACGGCCGGCACGCCCGGCCGGACCCCGCAGGGATGGCGGCCGCCCGCGGCTGGCTCGAACCCGGCGTTCCCGGCGAGCCGGTGGCGCGCGCGGAACTGGAACGGTCCCTGGAACGGTGGGAGTGGGTCAGTTCGCGCACCGGCGCCGCCGCCGCACCGGTCGCGCCCGGAGGGGGGGGCGGCGCCGTCACCCGCCGTCTGGCGCTGGCGCGCATGGCGGCGGCCCTCGGAACACGGTGCGGTCCGGAGTGGAGGCGGCCCGGGGCATAGCCGGGGATGTCTTCCCGCGGCGGCACGCGCCCCCCGCTCGGCCGACCCCGGCCGGCTGCCGCCGCAGCCCGGGGTCCCGGTGAAGGGACGAGGATCGGCGGACCGGCCACCCCCCCTTCACCGTTTGCCCTCCACCTCCGCCCGCAGCGCGGCCACGAACTCGGGCACGCCCCGCGGCCCGAGGTCGCCGCCCCTCCGGGCACGCACCGCGACCTTCCGTTCGTCCGCCTCGCGGTCGCCCACGACCAGCATGTACGGTACCTGCTGGACCTGCGCGGCCCGGATGCGGTGCCCGATCTTCTCCGGCCGCGCATCCACTTCCACCCGCAGACCCGCGCCGCGGATCTCCCCGGCCACCCGCTCGGCGTACGCCGCGTGCCGATCGGCGATCGGCAGCACCACCGCCTGCACCGGCGCCAGCCACGCCGGGAACGCCCCGGCGAAGTGCTCGATCAGCACCCCCATGAACCGCTCCAGCGAGCCGAAGATCGCCCGGTGGATCATCACCGGCCGGTGGTGCGCCCCGTCTGCGCCGATGTACGCAAGATCGAAACGCTCCGGGAAGTTGTAGTCCAGTTGCGCGGTCGCGCACTGCCACCTGCGCCCCAGGGCGTCGGTCACGTGGAACTCCAGCTTGGGGCCGTAAAACGCCCCCTCCTTGGGGGCCAGGACGAACGACCGACCGGCCGCCTCCACCGCCGCGCCGAGCGCCGCCTCCGCGCGCTCCCAGACCGCCGGGTCGCCGATGTACTCGTCCGGCCGCGTCGCCAGCCGGATCTCGTAGGGCATGCCCAGCGTCCCGTACACCCGCTCCACCAGGCGAAGTACTCCGGCGATCTCGCCCTGGATCTGCTCCGGGGTGACGAACAGGTGCGCGTCGTCCTGATGGAGCGAGCGCACGCGCAGCAGGCCGTGCAGGGTTCCGGAGCGCTCGAAACGCGCCAACTGCCCGTACTCCGCCAGCCGGAGCGGCAAGTCGCGGTACGACCGCGTCTCACTGGCGTAGATCAGACAGTGCGCCGGGCAGTTCATCGGCTTGACCGCGAACTGCTCCTGGTCGCGCCGCAGGGTGAACATGTTCTCCTGGTAGTGACCCCAGTGCCCCGAGCGTTCCCACAGTTCGGAGCGCATGATGATCGGGGTGCGCACCTCCCGGTAGCCCTCGGCCTCCTGCAGTTCCCGAGACCAGTTCTCCAGGAGCCGCCAGAGGGTGTAGCCCTTGGGCAACCAGAACGGGAAGCCGGGCGCCTCCTCCCGCAGCAGGAACAGGCCCAGGTCCGGACCGACCCGCCGGTGATCGCGCCTTTTGGCCTCCTCCTGCACCCAGAGGTAACGGTCGAGTTCCTCCTCGCTGGCAAAGGCCGTCCCGTACAGGCGCTGCAGCATCGGCCGCTTCTCATCGCCCCGCCAGTACGCCCCCGCCACGGACAGGACCTTGAAGGCCCGGATGCGCCCGGTGGAGGGCAGGTGCGGGCCCCGGCAGAGGTCGAAAAACTCCCCCTGGCGATAGACGGTCACCTCGGCGCCCTCCGGCAGGTCGTCGACGATCTCGACCTTGAAGACCTCGCCGTCGCGCCCGAACGCCGCGCGGGCCTCCTCCCGACTCCACACCTCGCGGGAGATCGGGTGGTCCTCGGCGATCACCTTGGCCATCTCGGCCTCGATGGCCGGCAGGTCCTCCGCGGAGAGCCGCACCGGCCGCCCGTCGGATCCGCGCACGTCCATATCGTAGTAGAAGCCGTCCTCGATCACCGGGCCGATGGCCAGGCGCGTGCGGGGATAGAGGCGGCGCACCGCCTGCGCCATCACGTGGGTGGTGGTGTGCCGGTAGACCTCCAGACCGGCGGGATCCCTCACGGTGAGGATCGCGAAGGACACGCGCGGCTCCCCGGACACATCCTCGACCGGTCGCGCGAGATCCACCACTCGCTCCCCGACGCGCGCGGCGAGCGCATCCCGCAAAAGCCGCGGCCCGATGGCGGCGGCCACGTCCCGGCCCGTCGTGCCGGGCGCCACCTCCCGGACCGCGCCGTCGGGCAGGACCAGTGCTACCGACACGCTGCAACGCCTCCCCTTCACCGTCTGCAGCGGCAAACAAAAAGCCCGCCCCCACGTAGGGGCGAGCGTTTGCCCGCGGTTCCACCCAAGCCGCCGCCGAGAGCAGGATTCCACAGGCCGCGACACTGTCGCGGCTTGACGGGCATCCCGGCCCACGGCCTCTGCGGCCCGTAACGCGAGCCGCCACGGATGCGCCGGCGGCACCCCGGCACGCGCGGGCGCCCCCACCGCATCGGCTCCGGAGCCGTCCCGCCCGCGAAGGCCGGCGCCCGTTCAGCGCCCTGCCCCGCACCGGCCGCAGCCGCGGGGATTCCACCATCCCCCCGCTCTCTCTCGCGCCGCCCGGCCGTCGGGTCTCCGTCCTCGCCTGTACTCAGACGATACCATCCCGGCGGAGGCACGGTCAACGCGGGCCCGGACCGCCGCCGGCCAAGGGCGGCTGCACGGGGCTCTCCGCCGCCACGGCGTCCTTTACGCCTGCAACCGACCCGGGTCGCAGGCCGCGGGCAGGGCGGCGCCCTCCAGGATCGCCTCGGCCAGCAAAAGGCCCGTGAGCGGCGCGAGCAGGATCCCGTTCCGGTGATGGCCCGTGGCCAGCCAGGTCCGTTCGTGCCCGGGCAGGCGGCCGAGCAACGGCAGGCGGTCGGGCGCGGCGGGCCGGAAGCCAGCCCAGGCTTCCTCCAGTTCGGCCGCGGCCAGCGCTGGCAGCGTGGCGGCCGCGGCGGCCGCCAGCGCGGCGACGCCGGCCACCGTCGCGCGACGGTCGAAGCCGGCCTCCGGTTCTTCCGTCGCGCCCACCAGCACCCGGCCCCCGGCCTTGGGAACCAGGTAGCAGCGGTCGCTCCACAACGTCAGCGGCAGCGGCGCGCCGGTGTGGCGCAGCATCAGCCGCTGTCCCTTGACGGGCGCGACGGGAACGCCGCAGAGCAGACCGCTCCAGGCGCCCGCCGCCACCACCACCGCCCCGGCCTCCCACCGGGTGCCGGCGGCCTCCACCGCCCCGTCCAGCACCCGGGAAACCGGTACGCCCAAGCGGATCTGCGCCCCGGCGCGCAGCGCCGCCTGGGCCACGGCCAATGTGAACCCGTGGGCGTCGACCCGCCCGTCCGGCACCCACAGCCCCAGGACCGCCGACGCCCCGCCCGGCGCCAGTTCCGCGCACTCCGCCGGGTCGCAGAGGCGCGCCACAAGGCCCATGGCCCGCTGCCAGCGCGCGCGCTCCCGCAGCGCGTCCGCCCCCGCCTCGGTGGCCACCACCCGCAGTATACCGCCCATGTCCAGCCCGGCCGCGCCCTCCAGAGCCGCGCACCACCCGGGAAACATCGCGCGGGCACGCAGCCCCAGTTCAAGGAGCGGACCCGGCCGGTCCGCCTCCACCTGCGGGGCCAGCATGCCGCCGGCCCCGTAGGACGCCCCGGCCGCGAGGCGCTCGCGCTCCAGGAGCACCACCGTCGCCCCGCGCCCGGCTGCCTCCAGGGCCACCGCACAGCCGACGACGCCCCCGCCGACCACCAGCACATCCGGCTTATTCAACGCGCGGCACCCCCGCGGCCACCGTGGAGGGGCTGGCCTCCGGAAGGCGCGGGATCCGCCCCGCGCGGCGCCCGAGCCACCCGGCGCGCACGGCCAGGGCCATGGCGGCCGCCATGGCCACAGGATCCCCGGCCCGGGCGATCGCCGTGTTCACCAGCACCGCATCCGCCCCGGCCTCCATGGCCAGCGCCGCGTCCGCCGGCGAACCGATGCCGGCGTCCACCACCACGGGGACGCGCACCCGCTCCCGGATGCGCCGGATCGCACCGGCGTCCAGCACCCCCTGCCCGCTGCCGATCGGCGAGCCCAGGGGCATGACGACCACGGCGCCGGCCGCCTCCAGGTGCACCGCCGCCACCGGGTCGGGAGCGGTGTACGGCAGGACGACAAACCCGCGGCGCACCAATTCCCGCGTGGCCTGCACTGTGGCGGCGACATCGGGCCAGAGGCTTTCCTGATCGCCGATGACCTCCAGCTTGACCCAGTTGGTGCCCGTGGCCGCCCTGCCGAGTTCGGCCATGTGCACCGCGTCCTCCGCGCTGCAGGCACCGGCCGTGTTGGGCAGCAGGCGGTAGCGCGCCGGAGCGAGTTCCTGCAGCAGGGACCGCCCGCCGAGATCGAGGTCGAAGTAGCGCACGGCCACCGTCACCAGTTCGGTACCGGCTGCCTCCAGCGCCGCCGCCATCACCGCCGCAGAGGGGAACTTCCCGGTCCCGCACATCAGTCGGCTGCGGAAGGAGACGCCGGCGATCACCAACGGCTGCTCCGCCGCCACCACCCGGTCCGAACCCCCGGCCACCACATGCACCACCTCGATGCGGTCGCCCTCGCGCGGCACGAGGGTCGACCAGGTTTGCCGGGCGACGATCTCCCGATTGACGGCGACGACCACGCGCTCCGGATCGACGCCGCGTTCCCGCAGGCCGTCGAGCAGGTTGTGATCGGCCCGCCACTCGGCGGCCCTGCCGTTGAGGGTCAGCCGCACGCTTGCCCCAGCCTGGGACATCGCAACCCCTCCCCACGTCCGCAGACCAGCACGTAACGCGGACGCGCGCGGGTGCGGGCCATGGCCGCGCGCAGGGCCGCCGCCGCCGCCTCCGGATCGGGCGCGCCGAGGATGGCCCGGATCACGGCGATGCCGGCGCACCCGGTCTGCAGCACCGCGCCCACATTGCCCGGCTCGATCCCGCCGATGGCCAGCACCGGGGCGTCGACGCTGGCCACCACCTCCGCCAGGGCGGCCAGGCCACGTGAGGCAAGGCCCGGCTTGCTGCCGGTCGGAAAGATGTGGCCGAAGGTGACGTAGTCCGCTCCGGCGGCGACGGCGGCGCGGGCCTCGGGCAGCGAATGCACCGAGACGCCCAGCAGCCAGCCCTCCGTGCGGGGGAGGAGGGCGCGCACGCCGGCCGGAGGCAGGGACCGTGCCGGCAGGTGTACCCCGCCGGCCCGCGCGATGAGCGCCACGTCCGCGCGATCGTTGACCAGGACCGCGGCCCGACCGCCCGCCGCCGCCAGGGCCTCGCTGGTCGCCTCCAGGACCACGTCCGCCGGGTGCCCCTTCTCGCGCACCTGGATGCCGTCCACCCCGCCGCGCACCGCCGCCGCCAGAGCCGCCCGCAGCGGCAACCGGCTCTCCAGTCGGTCCGTAACCACATGCAGCGCCGGATCCCCACCCACGGGCCCACTTCCCTCCGACGCCGAAAATAAAGAAAGCCGCCAACCCCCTCGGGATTGACGGCGACAGCGCCAATGTTCGCTGCCGGAACACGCCTGCCGACCCTGCCGGCCTCCGATATTCGCAACCGTAGCAGGGACGGCGGGGCGCGTCAAGGGCTGGAACTACGGGTAACAGGTCCCCGGCAAAGTCACGTCCGGGCGGGTGCCCACCACCAGCGTTTGTGGGTCACGACCGTCCGGGCCCCCCGCCGCCATGGCTGCGGCAACCGCTCTCCGGGTGCCCGTGTCAACGCGCACACCCCGTGCGACGGTTGCGGCGGCGGTGTCGGGGGCCCGGCCGCGTTCCGCGCAAATGAGCGCGGTGCGGAACACGGATCGGTGGCCGCGCGAAAGCGAACCCTGGTACGGCGCTGCAAAAGTCGGTTTCCGCACCGGCCGAGAACAGTGGACCCTTGGGGGACAAGGGATCTCGGAGCGGTGGCCTCGCAAGAGCGGACTTTTGCAGCGGCCACCTCGGCTGCGGCCACCTACCGCTCGAAGGCCGACGGCCCGGACAGCATATAGCGGCGGACGGCAACGAGGGCATCCTGGCTGGCCCGCCAACGGATCACGGCCCGGTCCCCGCCGAGACCGAGTCGCCGGCACCACGTGCCGTCCCCGCTGGCCAGGGCGACGAAGACGGTGCCCACCGGTTTCTCCGGGCTGCCGCCCTCGGGGCCGGCGATGCCGGTGATACCGACGCCGAGCGCGGCCCCGGCGCGACGACGGACGCCCTGCGCCATCGCCCGCGCCGCCTGTTCACTGACCGCCCCGTATTCCGCCAGAAGATCCGCCGGCACCCCCAGCACCGCCTCCTTGGCGGCGTTGGCGTATGTCACCGCCCCCAGCAGGAAGGCGGCCGATGCCCCCGGGGCCTCGGTGAGCCGCTGGCAGAGGAGGCCGCCGGTACAGGACTCTGCCACGGCCAGGGTGAGGCCGCGTTCCGCCAACTCGCGGACAACCGCCCCGCCCAGGGCGTCTTCATCCGCCCCGTAGATCCACGGTCCCAGGCGACCGCGGACGGAAGCCTCCACCGGTCCGAGCAGGGCGGAGGCCTCCGCGGGTGAGCCGGCCCGCACCGTCAGGCGCACCTCGACCTCTCCGGGCTTGGCGTAAGTGGCGATCGTCGGATTCTCCCCCGCATCGATCAGATCGCGCAACTCATGCTCGACCTGCGACTCCCCCATGCCGGCGATGCGCAGGGACCTGGACTGCAGCACGGTGCGCGCCCCGTCCGGCCCGGCGGCCCAACGCTCCAGGTAGGCGGCGAAAAACCCGGAGACCATGGGGCGGAATTCGTTGGGGGGGCCGGGCAGGCAGATCACCACCCGCGGGACGGCCCCGGCGGCGTCGGCAGCGGGGTAGGCCGCCTCCAACAACACGCCGGGCGCGGTGCCGTGCGCGTTTTCGATGGCGACGGCGCCCTCGGGCATCTCCGCCTGGCGGCGGTTGTTGGGCGTCGGGCGGCCGCGTCCGCGGAAGCGCGAGACGATGCGTTCCCAGGACGGTTCGTCGACAACGATGGCGCGACCGAAAACCTCGGCGACGGCCTCCTTGGTGAGGTCGTCCTGGGTGGGGCCGAGCCCGCCGATGGTCACCACCATGTCGGCGCGGCCCAGGGCCAGCCGCAGGGCGTCGACCAGCCGCCCGCGGTTGTCGCCGACGGTCGTCTGGTGGTAGTGCAGGGCCCCGTGTTCCGCCAGGACCTGGGCCAGATACTGACCGTTGGTGTTGGCGATCTGCCCGAGAAGGAGTTCCGTACCGACGGCGATGGCCTCGACGCTGCGGGCCAAGTCAACATTCCTCCAGCGGCCCGACAGGAGCCCGGTGGGCGCCCCGGACCTTGGCGTGACGGGCGGGACTCCCAAAGAGCGGGCCCGGACGGGGCCAGGCGCATAGGGCGCCGCGGCGCGCGGGCACACAGCTGCCGCTATTCGGTACTGCGCGCGTCCCTTCCCACCTGCCGCATCCGGTGCGACCCCGGCATAGCGTCACTGCGGCGGGGGGCCTGGCGGCGCCGCAAAAGTCGGTTTCCGCTCCGGCCGCGAATCGTGGACCCTTGGGGGACATAGGGAAACCGGAGCGCTGCCCTCGCCAAAAGCGGAGTTGCGCAGGGGCCACCTGGCGGCGGAACGCGGGCCGAGCATGGTGTCGGCGGCGCGGCCGCCGGGGGCAGCCCAGACCCAGCGCCGCTTGGAGGGCTGCGCGCGGCGCCACGCGGCCCGCGCCCACTCCCGCAGGGCCCCATGCTCGCTCCGGGACGCGCCTCGGGCTTTCGACCTCTGCCCGCAATCCACTGTGGCCCAAGCTGTTCACCGAAGAGGACGCGCTACGGATGCGCCCCGGACACCGATGGCTTCACACTTTGTTCACTTGTGGTCCTGATCGACCTCCATTACGTTGTTTATGAAGTAGGGTGACGGTGAACGTGCGCTTTTGCTGGCCGGCAATCCTGCTCGCGCTGCCGGCAGCCGATGGAATCCGCAGTGTCCGTTGGCGATCGGCTGGCTGCAGGGCGGAGCCGCGTGCTCGGCTCCGCCTCCCACAACTTCAACCCGCAGCCCATACTGACGACCCCGCAGGACGCGGAACGCCCGGCGCGCCCACCGGGACCGAGGCGGCGGGCGCGCCGGGCGGCGCCATCGCGGGTTGTGGGGCAGCAGGAGCGGCCCTCCTCCCCCATAAAAGAAGCCTGGGCGACCGCGGCGGGACCCCTGGGGCGAGCATCCTCGCCGGTGGGCCCGGGGTGCCGTCGGCCGGAGGACCCGCCGGCACCCCGGATGGCCGCTGCGGAGGGGCGTGCGGACGCTCCTCTGAAATGCGCATGGGCCCGGACTGCGCGGGGGTTCCTCCTGGCGACGTCCGGCGGCCGGAACGTCCGCCGTCGCCGCCGCATGGTCCGCATACCGGGCGCGCGGACGGTTTTCGGTCGAGACGGTCGCCGATCGGGTACCGGCGTCCTCAGAGGCGGCGGGCCCAGTTGCCGCGATGGCGGCGTCCGGAATCGGGCCTGAACGGAACGGGAGGCATCGGGAGTGCGTTACTGGTGGATCGCGGCCCTCATCGTGATCGTCGCCGGCGGCGGGGTGCTCTGGGCCCACGAGCGGACGGTGCGGGCAGCCGCGCCGGCCGCCGCCATCCAGACCGCGCCGGTGAAGCGGGGCAACATCGTGGCCACGATGACCGCCACCGGCACGGTGCAGGCCTGGAACGAAACGGTTGTGCGCGTGGGCGTGGGCGTCAACGGCACGCTGCAGCCCTTCGACTGGAACGTCTCGCAGCGGGTGACGCAGGGCGAGGTTTTGTTCACACTCGTCAACCCGCAACAGCAGCAGCAGAACGCGGCCGACGAGGCGAACCTGCGGACGGCTGAGCTGCAGCTGCAGCAGATGCAGGCCGCCGCCGCGGACACCGCGCCGCAGGCCGCCGCCCTGGCCAACGCGCAACTGCAGGTCACGCAGGCCCAGTACGCTTACGGGCAGGCCAAGGCAAACCTGCAGGCCGAGCAGCAGGTGACGGCCCCGGTCTCGGGCACCGTCGCCGCCATCGACGTCGCACAGGGACAGAGCGTGGCCTCGGGGGCGCCCATCGTCTCGATCATCCAGACGGCGGGTCTCCTCGCCCAGATCGACGTGCCTCAGGACGAACTCGCGGGGATCGCCGCCGGGGAACCCGCCCTGGTCTTCGTCAACGGGACCAACTACCCCGCGCAGGTGCAGTCGGTGGCGCCCACACCCGATACCGTGTACAAGGGCGTGCCCTCGTACGCGGTGACCCTTGACCTGAGTAACCCCGGCGGCCTCCTATCGGGCATGCCGGTCACGGCCTCGATCGAGACCGACCAGCAGACGCAGACCTGGGCCACGGACCTGGCCGGGACGCTCGCCCCGACAAGTGCGGTCAACGCCGTCAGCCAGACGGCCGGGGATGTCGCCCAGCTATCGGTGCAGGTCGGACAGACCGTGAACCAGGGGCAGGTGCTGGGTCAGATCGACAGCACCGCGCTGCAGAACGCGGTGCTGTCGGCCCAACAGAACCTGAAACAGGCGCAGGGGGCGCTGGCCGCGCTGCAGGCCAACCAGGCGGCGAACGCCGCGGCCGTGCCTTACAACATCCAGCAGCAGGAGATCAGGGTCGGGCAGTTGCAGGATGCCGTGCACCGCGACCAGACGGTGACGGCGGGGTTGGTTGTGCGCAGCCCGGTGACCGGCGTGATCAGCGGGGTGCAGGCCGTCGCCGGCGAACCCGTGGGTCCGGGCACGCCCCTTTTGACGATCGGCGACTACACCAAGCTCCTGGTGACCTTCCCGCTCGACCAGCTGTATGTGAACCGGGTGAAGGTCGGGGAGCCGGCCACGGTGGCGGCCACGTCCGACCCGGGTAAGAACATCAAGGGCTTCCTCTATCTCCTGGCGCCTGAGGGCACCGACGTCAACGGGGTCGCCAACTTCCAGGCGGAGGTGGAGATCCCCAAACCGACGCCCGCACTGCGCCCCGGGATGGCGGTCACGGTCACCATCGTCCTCGGCCAGGCCAAGGGCGTCCTGACGTTGCCGCTGCAGGCGCTGCACACCAACGCCGCCGGCAAGACCTTCGCTGTGGTGGTGACCACGGGCGCCGCGGGGGTTTCGACCACGAACGTGCCGGTCAAGGTGGGGCTGCAGAACACGCTCGACGCCCAGGTGACGGGCAAGCTCCAGGTGGGGCAGCAGGTCCTGACCAGCAGCCTGAGTACGCTCACCAAGGCCAACGGCCTCAACCTGCGCGGCCGGACCATCGGCCACAAGGCCCAGGTGACGCATCGCGCCCCGGTCAACCGGCGCAAGTAAGGGCGGATCTGCGGAAGCCGCCGCGACGCGGCGGTTTCCGCAGATCCGGTGGAGGTGGGGCGGCATGCGCAAGACGCTGCACATCCTGACGATGGCCTGGCAGAGCATCACGGGCCATCTGGCGCGCTCGCTGCTGATGATGCTCGGCGTGACGATCGGCGTGGCCGCCGTGATCGCCCTGGTGGCGGCGGGCAACGGGGCCAGCGCCCAGGTGACGGCGCGCATCGAGAGCCTCGGGGCCAACCTGCTGTTCATCAACCCGGGACCGGGGGGGCAGTTGACGCTGGCGGACGCCGCGCTGGTGCCGCAGGTGACGCCCCTGGTACGGGCGGCGATGCCGGTGATCAGCTCGGGCGGGCCGCTGGTGTTCGGCGGGCAGAGCCAGTTCGTGCCGATCACCGGCGTGACCCAGCTCTGGCCGCAGATGCGCAACGCGCCTGTGGCGCGGGGGCGGTTCATCTCGGCAACGGACGTGCAGGGTGACGCCTTCGTGATGGACATCGGCAGCAACGTGGCCACCAACGCCTTCGGGAGCCTCGATCCGGTGGGGCAGCAGGTGCGCCTGGCGGGCGACACCTTCACCGTCATCGGCGTGATGGCCCCCAAGGGCGCGGCGTACGGCGTCAACCAGGACAACGTGGTCTTCATCCCGGTGACGACGGCGGAGCAACTGCTGCAGACAACGCAGATCAGCGCCATCGACGCGCAGGCGGCGTCCAGTGCGGATGCCCCGTTCGCGGCGGACGAGCTGCAGCGGTACTACACGTATCTGTACCAGGGCAATGCGCAGGCGGTGCAGGTGTCCTCCGAGGACGCGCTGCTCAGCACGGTGCAGAGCAGCCGCCAGACCTTCACGTACCTGCTCGGGGGGACGGCGGCCATCTCGCTGATCGTCGGCGGCATCGGCATCATGAACATCATGCTCGTCTCGGTGAGCGAACGGACGCGGGAGATCGGGTTGCGCAAGGCCATCGGGGCCCGGGTGCGGGACATTCTGCTCCAGTTCCTGACCGAGGCCGTGGCGCTGTCGGCGCTGGGCGGTCTGGTGGGGGTCGCGCTCGGCGTGGCCGGCTCGGGAGGCGTGGCCCGTCTCGCGGGCTGGAAAGACCTGATCGTCCCGAGTTCGGTGCTGCTGGCCTTCACCTTCTCCCTGGTCATCGGCGTGGTCTTCGGGGCCTACCCCGCCGCGCGGGCGGCCGGCCTCGATCCAATCGACGCCCTCCGGCGCGATTGAGCCCTTCCGGGCGTGGGCCCACTCGCCCGACGCCTTGCCGCCACTGCCGGGGGCTCGGCCAGCGGCGCGTTCGCCGCGGGCTGCCCGACTGGACGCCCAGCTCCACCGCGAACCCGTGCCCGGCACGTTCCCCGCGGGTCCCTCGCCGGCGGGATGCCCGCAGTCGCCACCGATTCTGGGCTGGAGCCCGAGGCCAAAAGCCTCGGGCTCCAGTTGACGGGAGCCAACGCCGCGCAACGGTGGGAAGGCGGCCTGTGGTCTGGGGCACCCGGCGGGATGAAGCCGAGGGAGGCAAAAAGAGGTAGCGGAGCCTTGGGCGCAGCATTTTTTCAAAGAGGCCTCTTGCGGCCTGCGGCCGCCACTCACACCTCGACCGCACCCCCCGCAATCCCCGCGGGCCCGCGGCCCTGCGGGGCCGGTAGCACCTTTCTCGGTGCGCCTTCGCGTGTCGGCGCCTCGGCCTCCGACGACGCGGGCGGCGCCGCGGACCGGGCGGGGGTGGCCGGCACGGCGTCGAGGGCGGCGGCGGCCTCCCACGGGGCCTGCCCGGCGAGCAGATCCCGCAGCCGGTCCCCCGAGAGACTTTCCTCCTCAAGCAGGATGTCCGCCATAGCCAGCAGGGCGCCCCGTCGCTCTTCCAGCGCGTGCCGCACCCGATCCTCCAGGGCCGCGATGATCGCGGACTGTTCGCGGTGCAGGACTCCCTCCGGCAGCCCCTGGATGTCGACCACACCCAGCGGAGACATCCCGCTGCCGACCATGGTCGTGACCAGACGGAGGACCTGCTCGAAGTCGTTGCCCGCCCCCGTGCTCCGCTCGCCGAAGACGATCTCTTCCGCCAGCGATCCGGCCAAGAAGCGTTGGACCTCCGACTCCAACTTCTCCTTGCCATACAGGTAGATGTCTTCGCGCGGCGCCTGCCGGACAAAGCCTAGGGCCTGGCCCCGCGAGGTGATCGTGACGCGGGCGACCGAACCGGAATCCAGGAGTTCGCCGATCAGGGCATGCCCGGCCTCATGCACGGCTATGCGGCGCCGTTCCTCACGCGTCGGCCGCCGATCAAGCTTTTCGCCCAACATCACCTTGTCCACGGCCTCGTGAAAGCAGCGCTCGGGGATGTGCTCCAGGCCCTCGCGCATGGCCAGGATGGCCGCCTCGTTGCTCAGGCTCTCCAGGTGCGCCCCTGAGAAGCCGAAGGTATCCCGCGCCACCCGATCGAGGTCCACCCCCTCGGCCAGGGGCTTGTTCTGGGTGTGCAGCCCCAGGATCTGGCGCCGACCCTCGCGGTCGGGCAGCTCGACGCGCACCACGCGGTCGAAGCGCCCCGGCCGGAGCAGGGCGTCATCGAGCAGGTCGGCGCGGTTGGTGGCGGCGATGACCAGGACGCGGACGGAGTCGTCCACCGACATACCGTCCATCTCCACCAGAAGCTGGTTCAGCGTCTGGTCGTATTCGAGATGGCTCTGGTGCCGTCCCCGCCGGCCGCCGACCACCTCCAACTCATCGATGAAGACGACCGCGGGGCAATCGTTCTGCCGTCCCTCCTCCCGCGCGCGCCGGAAGACCTCGCGGACGCGCTGGGCGCCGACACCGGCGTAGACCTCGATGAATTCAGACCCGGAGGTGGCGATGAACACTGAGCCGGTATAGTTGGCCGCGGCCTTGGCGAGCAGGGTCTTGCCCGTACCGGGGGGGCCGGTCAGCAGGATTCCGCGCAGCGCGCGAATCCCCATCCGGCGGATCCTGTCGGACTGGCTGAGAAAGTCCAGCGCCTCCAGGAGTTCCTGTTTGGCGGCCGCCTGGCCGCCCACGTCGTCGAAGGTCACGCCAGGTGACTGGGGCGCCCGCCGGGTGCTCAGCGCCGCGAACCGCGGGCGCAGTCCCGGGATGCCGCCCATCGTGCGCAGCAGCAGGACGGCCAGGGCCGCCATCAGCAGCACAGGGATCAGGGTCGGGAAGTGTGCCACCAGGAAGATGACGACAGCGGCGCCCGCTCCGAGCAGAACGTCGCGCGCCAATCCGCTCGCCCCCTTTCGCGTCCGGGCTGCGCGGCCCCGGGCCTCATGCGGCGCCACCCACCCCGGCCGACGACGACAGCGTGAGTGGCATGATGGCGTACAAATAGTTCGTCCCGGACACCAGTTCGACGTACATCTGCTGATCGCCCATGGTCACGTGCGCCCGCGTCAGTCCCATGTTCCGCGTCGCGGCCGCGAACTGCCGCTCCATGACGACGAACTGCCCGGTGGCGCGCCCCTGGTCGAGAATGGCGCTCAGGTTCATGAAGTCCTGCGTCAACTGCGGATCCGGGTGATCCACGACCTTGAGCGTGACATGCCGCCCGCCCGCGCTGCCCTCAGCCGCACGGATCAATTGGCGGTACGTGCTCTCAAGGTCGGGCACCAGCCCCAGCTTCACGTCCACCACCAGACCAAGCGCGTCGCTGGTCACCACCGGCTGACCGAGCACCCCCGGCGTATGCTTCAGCGCCGCGTTCAGCGGCTGGGAGAAGGCCTGACGGGCGTACATGAATTGGGCCCCGAAGAGGATGATCAGCATCGCGGCCGTCGCCGCCAACACCACCGGCCATCTGAAGCCGTAGGCCCGCATTGTGTTCACCCCCGGCCCGGCAGAGTTCGATACGTGTCATTATATCGGCCGTCGTCGTCGTGTAGGGTGGGAAAATGCTGCCCCGCCTGCCTGCGCGCGGCGTGCACCGCGCATCGCGACCGGCCCGCGGCGGCGGCCGCGCCCTGGCGGCCCGCCGCGAACGGTTTTCCCATCCGGCGGCAGTGGTCGCATCGGCCACCGCCGGCGCCGCGCCCCGGCAGCGCTCCGCCACCTTGGGACACGGTGCCGGGAGCCGCCCGCACGCCATCCACGTCCGGTGCCCGGCCCCACAGATCCCAACCGGGCGGGCCGCACCCGCTCGGGCCGTCTATGCGTGTATGATTAGGGGGCGCAGGCGCGCCCGGTGTCGATCGGGCGCCCGGGCGGGATGCGGCCGCCGGCGGTTGGTGCCGGGAGCGTCCCGCAGTGCCGCGCAGGCTTTTGCGGGAGGCGGATGGGACGTGCTCCTCCTGCTCGTCCTGGCCCTGGCAGTGACCGGTGCCCTGCTCGCCGCCGACGACCGCGGCTGGCTCACATCCCGCGGGGTGCCGCCGGGGCGCCGCGTCCTCTACGGCGCCGCCGCGGGTGCGGCCGCCGGGCTCCTGCTCATCCCGGTCCTCGGCCTGGTGGTCGCCCTCGTCTTTTTCGTCGTCGCCGTGGCGCTCCTGGCTGCCATCGCGCTCGGCGTGGTCCTACTGATGCGTTCCCTCTCCGGCCGTCGCACCTGATGGCGCCGCGCGCCGCGGACCGTCACCCCGCATCCGCCGCGTGGATCTTTTTATCGATATTTGTCGCTAAAAGTGAGGACTTTTGCGCCGGATCCCCCGGCCAACCGTCGCGCCGACAGGGAAAGGGCACGGCGAGGTGCAACTGCATGGACGGAAACCGCGCCAGGAGCCGAGGAACCCGAGACGGCGCCGCAGGGGTCGGTTTCCACGCTGGCCGCAAGCAGTGGATCCTTTGGGGACAAGGGACTTCGGAGCAGTGGCCGCGCAAGAAGACTCCCGCAGCGATCACCTGAGGAGTCCATTTAAGGAAGGACCGCCATGGCCGAGCAGCCGCGCACCGTTCCCGGTCCGGACGACATCCTCGGCGGAGGCGCCGAGTTGCCTGAGGCGGTGCGCACCTCCGCCCCGGGCCCGAGCGGCTCCCTGCCGCTCACGGCGGAGATGCTGCGCACCGCCCCGTCGGGCGACCTCTTCGGCTGGAGCCAGAACGTCGCCATGGGCTGGAACCCCGCCGCCCTCGGCGGCAAGCAGTTCCTTCTCCTCTCGACCCACGGCGGCGTGCGACGGCCCGACGGCACGCCGGTAGCGCTCGGCTACCACACCGGACATTGGGAAGTCGCGCTTTTGGTCGAGGCGGCGGCGGAGGAACTCCGCGCCCGGGGCGCCATTCCCTTCGCGGGCCATTGCTCCGACCCGTGCGACGGCCGCACCCAGGGGACGGCGGGCATGATGGACAGCCTGCCGTTCCGCAACGACGCCGCCACCGTCTTCCGGCGCCTGATCCGTTCGCTTCCCACGCGCCGAGGCGTCATCGGGGTGGCGACCTGCGACAAGGGCCTGCCGGCGATGATGCTCGCGCTCGCCGCCATGCGCGACCTCCCCTGTGTACTGGTGCCGGGCGGGGTCACCCTGCCCCCCGAGCGCGGCGAGGATGCCGGGACCGTGCAGACCATCGGCGCGCGCTTCGCCCACGGCGAGATCACCCTGGAGGCGGCCGCCGACCTCGGCTGCCGCGCCTGCGCCTCGCCCGGCGGCGGCTGCCAGTTCCTCGGCACCGCGGCCACGGCGCAGGTTGTTGGCGAGGCGCTCGGGCTTTCGCTGCCCCACTCCGCGCTGGCGCCCTCCGGCCAACCGATCTGGCTGGACGCGGCGCGGCGTTCGGCCTGTGCGGCCATCGCGCTGGAGGCCGGCGGCATCACCACCGCCGACATTGTGACCGACGAGGCGATCCGCAACGCCATGGCCGTGCACGCCGCCTTCGGCGGTTCCACCAACCTGCTCCTGCACGTCCCGGCCATCGCCCACGCCGCCGGACTTCGTCGACCCACCCGCGACGATTGGGCCGACGTCAACCGCCAGGTGCCGCGGCTGGTGGACGTCCTGCCCAACGGCCCGCGCAACCACCCCACTGTGGCCGCCTTCCTCGCCGGGGGCGTGCCGGAGGTGATGCTGCACCTCCGCCGCCTCGGCCTGCTGCACCTGCGCTGCCGTACGGTCTCCGGGCTCACCCTGGGCGAGGTGCTGGACTGGTGGGCCGATTCGCCCCGCCGCGCGGCCGTGCGCCGCCGCCTGTTCCAGACCGACGGCGTGGACCCGGACCTGGTGGTCATGGATCCGGACACGGCCCGCGGACACGGCCTCACCTCCACTGTGACCTTCCCTGTCGGCAACCTCTGTCCGGAAGGGGCGGTGATCAAGAGCACCGCCATCGACCCTGGCGCGGTCGACACCGATGGCGTGTACCGCCACACGGGGCCCGCCCGCGTCTTCACCAGCGAACCCGCCGCCGTCGCGGCGATCAAGGACACCGGACCCGGGGGCATTCGCCCGGGCGACGTCATGGTGCTGATGGGACGCGGGCCGCTCGGCTCGGGTATGGAGGAGACCTATCAGGTGACCAGCGCGCTCAAGTTCCTGCCCTTTGGCAAGCACGTCGCCCTGCTCACCGACGCACGCTTTTCCGGGGTCTCCACTGGTGCCTGCATCGGCCACATCGGACCCGAGGCGCTGGCGGGAGGGCCGATCGGCCGGGTGGTCGAGGGCGACCTCATCGAGATCATCGTGGACCGGGGCCGGCTCAGCGGAACCGTCAACCTTGTCGGTCACGGCGCGCAGCGGTACTCGCCCGAGGAGGCGGCAGCCGTGCTGGCCGCGCGGCAAGGGCATCCGGACCTTGCCCCGGCGCCGGGACTCCCCGAGGACACCCGCCTCTGGGCGGCGCTGCAGGCGGTCGGCGGCGGCACATGGGGCGGGTGTGTCTTCGACGTCGAGGCGATCGTGCGCACGCTGGAGGCCGGCCGGCGCGCCCTGCAAGGACAGGGGGCGCCGGATGCACCCGCGACGGGTGTCGCGGCACGGAAACGCGTCCCTTCGGCGTAGGCGGCGGACCGGACGCGGCCAGCAACACCCCGCCGACTGGACGCCGGAGCGGGCAAGGGCCCCGGCGGCAGCGGAGGCACCGCGGAGCGACCGGGCCCCTCGGCCGGGATGCCGGCAGAGGAGCCGGGCGGCACCACAAGCAGGTACACACCCGGGTCGCCCTCGGCGTGGACGACCGGCCCCTGCGGGACCTTGGGCGCCAGCGGCGCCGGCAGGTCCCGGCGCCGATTTCCGGGATGCAGCCCGCGCGCGCCGCCACGGCGGCGGCGGGCCGGGGTTGGCGTGATGGCGAGGTCCGCGGTTTCAAGGCATACGCCGGCAATCCGCCCGGAGGTGGACATGGACGCGCTCTGGAGCGACATCCTCGACCAACCCCGCGCCCTGCGCGCCGCCCTCGCCGCGACCCGGACCGCGGAGGGACTCCCCCGCGCGCGGGATCTCTGCCGCGCGGCCCCGCGCATCCTGCTGACCGGGATGGGCGCGTCGTACTTCGCCACGTACCCCGCCTTCCTGCGCCTGCTCGCCTCCGGCGCTCCCGTCGCCCGCCTCGAAGCGGGCGAGCTCCTGCACCAAGCACCCGGAGCCCTGGATCAGGGTACGGCGGTGATCGCCGTCTCCCAGTCCGGCCGGAGCGCGGAGGTGGTCCGGCTCCTTGAGGCCCGGGGCCGAGCCACGATCATCGGAGTGACCAACGACCCGACCAGCCCGCTGGCGACGACGGCGGAGGTCTCCATCCCGTTGTCGGTCGGTCCCGAAGGGGCAGGTGTCGCCACCAAGACGTTCACCGGCAGCCTGCTCTGGCTCGACCTCCTCCTGGCGGACGGCGGCGGAGCCGGCTGGCCGGAGGCGATCGACGCGCTGGAGCATGTGCTGCGCACCTCCGGACAGTGGCTGCCCGGTCTGCGCGCCGCCCTGGGGATGACCGAACACGTCTGGTTCCTCGGCCGGGGAGCCCTCCTCGCCACGGCCTGCGCGGCCGGGTTGATGTTCAAGGAGGCGGCCGGCCTGCATGGCGAAGGTCTCAGCACGCCACAATTCCGGCACGGCCCCCTGGAACTCGCGGGGCCCGGCAGGTCCGCCCTGGTGCTGGTTTCCCCGGGGCCCCTCGGGCGCTTGGACTTGGACCTGGCCGGCGAGATGGCGGCGGCGGGGATGGGGGTGGCGGCGATCCATGCGGCCGGCTCTCCGCCGGATCCGGTGCAGGGCGTGCACTCCCTGCACTGGCCGTCCCTGCCGGCTCAGCCGGCCGTGTTGGCGGCGGCGGTACAGTGCCTGGCCCACGCCGCCGCCCTGCGCCTCCCGCGGGAACCGGGCACATTTTCGCGTATCGGCAAGGTGACCACGCGGGAATAGAGAATTCCCGCCCGCTGACGCCGCCCATATGTGCCGAGGACGGCCGCAGGGGCGGGGTTCCGGGCCACTGCGGCACGGAGAGCGTGCGCGCATGTTTGTTTGTTAGTGCGTTTGTTTGTTGTTTCTAAAGAAGATTTTCGCATGGGTCCACAGATGTGCGAGGCGAGGGAGCGACACACGCATGGCGCTGGACGGGCTGCAGTTGCGTCAGGTGATGCGCCGCTGGTGCACCGGCGTGACCGTCCTCACCACGGCCGAGGGCGGCCGGAGGCACGGCATCACGGTCAACTCGTTCACGTCCCTGTCGCTGGAGCCGACCCTGGTCCTGGTCTGCATCGACAGCAAGACCCGGGCCCATGAGGCGATTCCCGCCGCGGGCCACTTCGCGGTGAACCTCCTGGCCGCCGGGCAGGAGGATATCTCACAGCGGTTCGCGGGCCGCCGCCCGGATCTGGTGGATCCGTTCGCCGACCTCGCCCCGCAGGCGGCGCCATCGGGCGCGCCCGTCCTGCAAGGCGTCCTCGGCTACCTCGACTGCGCGCTGCACGCCGCCCTGCCCGGCGGAGACCACACCATCTACGTCGGCCGGGTCGAACATGCCTGGGCGGACGACGCCGACCGCCCGCCGCTGGTCTTCTTCGGCGGGCGCTACCGGACGCTCGGCGCCCTACCGGAATGAGTGCTCGGGGATGGCGGGGGCGGGCGCGGCCTCAGCCCGTTCCGCCACGCTCCGCCGCGCGCCGCGGCCGTTCCTGGCGCAATGTGCGCATGGTACGCCTCATCCAGACCTGCCCCCCCCAATAGGCCGGTTCCACCAAGTTCCACACCCGGTAGAGGGATGGCTGCAGAGGCAGGTCGCGCTCTCCGAGAAACTCGCTCACCTCCGGCCAGAAGCCGCGCTTGAAGCGCCACAGTCCGTAACCCGGCGCGCCGTCCGAGCGGCGGGCGGGCACGCCGGTCATGTCGTAACTCCGGCAGCCGGAGGCCACTGCGTGTCGGATCATGGCCCACTGCAGGGCATAGGGGGCCATCACTTCCCGGTCCTCGTTGCCCGACGCGCCATAGGCGTACACGGCCTTGTGTCCGTAAAGGAACAGGACGGCGGCCGCCAAGAGCCGACTCCCCAGGCGCGCCTGATAGAGTTCGATGTGCCCTCCCTCCGCCAGGGCGTCCCAGAGTTGTTCGAAGTAGGACAGCGCGCGCTCGGAGAACCCGTTACGGGCGCAGGTGATCATGAGCAGCCGGTGAAAGGCCGGCAGGTCCGCCCTCGTGCCGCGGTGCACCTCCACCCCACGCTTGGCCGCCAGCCGGATGTTGTAGCGCGTCTTTTGATGAAAGCGCGCCAGCACCGCCTCCTCCCCACCCTCCAGAGGCACAATGACGTTGAAGCGGGGCTGCATGCCCTGGAAGTGCCCGCGCCGGTGGCCGACCACGAAGCCCCGCACCGCCAACGCCCGCGCCAGTCCCGTTGCGGGCGGCGTCACATAGGGGTCGATCTTGCACAGGACGGCGCGGTGTCGCTCCCCCAAACGGCGCAGCGCGCCAGTCATGGCATCCAGCGTCCGGTCGTCGTAAAAGTCAAGGACGGGGCCGCGGGGAAGATAGAGAATCGACCCGCCCACCGGAAGATCGCGGCAGAGCACCGACGCGGCGCCGCACACCCGCCCGCGGCCGTCGCGGGCCAGGAGCCGGATCGGCCGCCAGTTCTGCCGGGCGCGCAGTTCCCCCCACGCCCAGGACTGCAGCATGTTGCCCGCCGGGTGGGTGGAGACGAATTTCTCGTAGACATCCCGCTGGCCCGTGGGCACCTCCCGGATCTGGACCGGGCCCACGGTCGGGCGCGTCGCGGGGACCGGGGACGTGGCAGCAGGCACGGGCGCCGCCCCCCCTGATGTCAGGTTTGCAGCGCCCCATGCTATCCCCGCCCCCGCTCGGCGGTGCCTGGACCGTCAGCTCGCGTTCCGTGCCAGCTCCATCAACTGGCTGACCGTCACCAACTGGTATCCCTCTGCCCGGAGCCTCGGCAGCAGGAGCTTCAGCGCATCCACGGTGGGTTGCCGGTTGCCTCCGGCGTCGTGGAAGATGACGATGCTCCCCGGCCGGACCTCGCGCAGCACCTGGGAGGCGATGGCGCCGGCCGTGCGGGGCAGGTAGTCGTGGGCGTCCACGCTCCAGTACACAACCGCATACCCCATATCGGAGAGCGTACGCAGCGCCCGAGCGTCCCCCACGCCCTTGGGAAGGCGGTACAGGGTCGGCCGGTTGCCGGAGATGGCGGTGATGGCCCGTTCCACCGGAAGGACGTCGGCTGCGATCGCCGTCGGGTCGAGCCCCTTCAGCGCCACATGGTGCATGCCGTGGTTACCGACCTCCATGCCCGCCTGCAGTTCCTGCCGCACGATCCGGGGATAGCGCATGATTTCCCGCCCGATCACAAAGAACGTCGCCTTCGCCCCGTATTCCTTGAGCAGGTCGAGTATCGCCGGCGTGTACGTCGGGCTCGGGCCGTCGTCGAACGTGAGCGCCACCGCCTTGACCGACACCGGGACGGACCGCACCTGCCGGACCGGTTGGACAGCTCCGTCCCGGGCCACGGCACCGCCGATGCCCACACCGACCAGGAGCAGCACGGCCGCCGTTCCAGCCAGGGCACCGCGGGCCACCCAGCCGCCGAACACCTGGACACCACGCAAGTCTCCACCCCCTCGGGCATCGTTCCCCCCTCCCCCTACAGGCGCGGCCAGGCCGGGAGGTCCAGCCACCTGCGCCCGAGGAAGAAGAGCGCGGCGAAGGTGCCGACGTAGGCGGCGGCCGCCGCGGCGCCGGCCGCCCCGACGCGCATCGCCAACTGCGCGCCCGGGAGCGCGCTCCACGCCACCTGCGCGGCCAGCGCCTGAGCACCCAGCGCGGGCCCCGCGACGACGACCAGGGCCGCCCACGGCGCGCGGCAGCCGGTGACGGCGGACACCGCCCGCATATTGAGACCGGCGCTGAGTGCCTGACCGGCCACAATCCCCAAGGCGGCCCCCCGCACCCCGAGTCCGTAACTGCCGGTCAGGGCCAGCACCAGCGCCGACTTGACCGCTGAGCCGCACATCACCCCCGGCAGCAGGCGGCCCGGCTGTCCGACCGCGTTGGCCAGCGCGCCCGCCACGTAGCCAAGACCGAGCGGCACACCCGCGAAGGCCAGTATGCCAAGCGGGAGGGCGGCGCCGGGGTTGCGCGGGAAGATGAGGCGGCAGATCGGCTCGGCCATCTGCCAGAGGATTACGGCACAGGGAGCGGCCATCGACAGCGTCCAGAAGTAAGCCGCCGCACCCCGGCGCCGCACCGTCCCCAGCCGACCGCGCGCCCAGTCCGCGGCCAGGTTCGGGATCAGGGCGCTGCCCAACGCGCCGAACAGCACAGCCGGGCCGGCCGCCAGCGGGATGGCCATGCCGTTGAGTTCCCCGAGCCACGCGGTGGCGGTGTAGTCCCCAAGCCCGGCCGAGCGGAGCCGCCAGACAACGAACGCCGCATCCAGCGCCGTGGTCACCGAAGACACCACGCCTGCCGCCCAATTGGGCAACCCGACGCGCAGGAGGTCAGGGCCCTCGTCCCCCGGATCCCACCGCCTCCCCTGCCCCGGGCGCGCGGCAGGCCCGACGGGCGCCAGGCGGTCGGTGAGCGCGGAGACGGCGATGCCGCCGGTCGCGCCGATCGCCGGGGCCCAGGCGATGGCGCCGGCGGCACCGGCGGCCGCAACCTCCCCGCCCGACCGACCGATGAAGGCGGCAGCGGCGGCCAGGGCGGCACCCACCCGCGCCAACTGCTCGGCACTGACAACGGCCGCCGAGGCGGCGATGCGCCCGCTGCCCTGCAACCACGCCTTCTCCCCGGCCAGGAGCGTGGCCACAAGGATCGCCGGCGCGATCGCGCGCATCGGCCCCGCAGCCGCGGGATTACCCACGGCGACGGCCAGCCGCGGGGCGAAGGCGAACACGGTCGCGGCCCCCACGGTACCGGCAAGCAAAAGGAGGCGACGCGCCGCGGTCAGCAGGCGCCGGGCGCCGGGCACGTCTCCGCGCCCCAGAGCGGCCGCCACCAGCGCGGAAGTGGCGACCGGCAACCCCATGCCGCAGATGCTGATACCCGTCGCCAGCACGGGCGCGGCCATCTCGTAGAGGCCGACGGCCTCTGCCCCGAGCCATTGCGCCACCAACACCCGGTACACGGCAGAGAGCAGCTTGGCGAGCAGACCAGCGGCTGCCAACGCGGCAGCTCCGCCCGCAACGCTGTGCCGGGCCGACCTCCCGTGCCGCTCCCGCATCCCGAGCCCCCATCCTTACGTCGCCGGACCGAGACGCGCCGGCGCGCCGTCCGTGCCGGGACATTGGTACGGGAGTGGAGGGCTGGATATCCCCGCCGCGCGCCCGCAGGCAGGAAGACATTGCCTGGACCTGTCTGGGACTGGATGTGACGGAACTGTAACCCAAGCCTGGCAGGAAGAACCCGTCGAATGGGTCAAGTTGGCGTCGACAAGACCAAGCCGGTAGACCGTGAAGTGGATACATACAACATTGCTATTTAGGGGGAACCACCTTTCGATGGATACAGCCCTTTCCTGGCGAGGCCGCTTCCGCCGCCTGCGCCGCGCCGCCTGCGCCGTGGCTGCCGCCCTGTCCCTTCTGCCGGCGGGGTTCGCTGCCGCAGCCGGCACCGCAACCGCACCCGGAGCGCCGGGCGCGCCCTCCGCCGCAGTGGGCGGCGACGCGCACTTCACGGACATCGCCGGCAACTGGGCCGGCGGATACATTCAGACACTGCTCGACGCCGGCGTGCTCCGCGTACCCCCGGACGGCCTCTTCCGACCGGGCGCTCCGGTCACGCGCCTCTCCTTCGCGGTCTGGGTCAGCCGCGCCCTCGAACTGCCGGCCGCGACCGCCCCCCTGCGGTTCACCGATACGGCCCAGATCCCGCAGGCCGAACGCCCGGCTGTGGCCGCGGCGGTCAGCTCCGGGCTGCTGAAGGGTTTCCCGGACGGTTCCTTCCAGCCCCAGGCCCCGATCACCCGCGCCCAACTGGCGACGGTCCTCGGTCGGAACCTGGAGGCGCACGGCCAGCAGCCCCAAG
Organism: Bacillota bacterium; assembly: GCA_021803205.1. Lineage (GTDB taxonomy): Bacteria > Bacillota > Sulfobacillia > RBS10-35 > JAJYVN01 > JAJZMB01. Next base: position 24,459 of record JAJZMB010000030.1, read on the forward strand.
CGCGCTTCACGCAGATCTTCCTGGACGGCGCCAGCATCCCCTCGTGGGCCCTGCCCGCGACCATCCTGATCAGGGATGAACTGATTTACGGGGAACCCTGCTCCCCGGAAGCCTGCTTCGCCCCCGCGGCGGACACCACGCGGGCCGAGGCCACAGCCCTCATCGTGCGCTTCATGGAGTACCTCAGCGCGCATTACCACCAGGCGCCCCTGGCACAGGCCGCCCCCCCGGCGGCCTTCACGCTCGGCATGTGGTACAGCGACACGGGCCAGGGATACAGCAACCTGCAGACGTATGGCGGCTCGCTCAACGAATTGATTTACGGCGGCTATGACATCACCACCGGCGGGGTGCTGCAGGGCTTCGACAGCCCGCGCACGTTGACGTGGGCGGCGCAGCACCACGCCACCGCCCTCTGGATGATGGTCCAGGCGAGTTCCCTGAGCTTTCTGACCAACGCCCAGCAATCCCAGGCGCTGCTGCAGGACATTGTGGGCATCGTCCGGAGGGCAGGCTATGCGGGGGTCGATTTCGACATCGAGGGCGTGCCGGCCGCGGACGGCCCGGCGTACACGGCCTTCATCACCCGGGCGGCCGCCCTCCTGCACGCGATGGGCGATGAGATCTCCGTCGCCGTGCCCTCGGAGACGGCGACGGACCTCGGCCAGTGGTGGGACGCCGCTTACAACTACCCGGAACTCGGGCGCGTCGTCGATCAATTGATCATGATGGCCTACGACTATCATTACGCCGGGGGTACGCCCGGGCCGATCTCGCCGCTCTACTGGGATCGGGCGGTCATCGCGTACGCCAGCAGCGTGATGCAGCCGTCCAAGGTGGTTTTAGGCATGCCGGCATACGGCTACATCTGGAACGCCGCCACCGACGCGGGCACGGCGTACTGGGAATCGGGGATGGAGAACGAGGCACACCTGTACGGGGCGACGATCACCCGCGACGCCGCCGCCGACGAGGCCACCTTCAGCTACCAGTCGGGCGGCGCGACCTACGTCGGCTGGTTCGTCGACGCCCGGGGCGCGGCGGACCGGATCGCCCTGGCACACCAGGCGGGCATCGGCGGGGTGATGGCCTGGCGGCTGGACTATGATACCACCGACTGGTGGCCGGCCTTCGCCGCGGCCCTGGCGCGCTGGAACTGAGATCCCGCTCCGGCGGGTCACGCCGGAGGCGGCGACGCCACCGGTGCCGGATCGTCATACAGGGTGCGCGCGACCGCGGGCCACGGCGCACCCCGGACGACGGCATCCGCCAGAGGGAGCGGAAGACAGCGCCGGGCGCCGACCTCCCGGGTGGTCAACCACTCCGGGGCGTAGGTGCCGTGCGTGGCGATGTGCTCGGGCGAGTATTCCGGGCCCGTGCCGCCGCCCGTCTCCGCCCGGACCACGGTGGCGGCGAAGTACCGCTGGACCCGGCCATGGCGGAAAACCCGATAACCCAGCGGACCGAGTCGGATGTCCAGCCCGGTTTCTTCCAGGATCTCGCGCCGTGCCGCCTCCTCGGACGTCTCTCCTGGCTCCACCGTGCCACCGGGGAGGATCCACCACACCTCGCCGTCCCGTTCCCTCCGGATGAAGAGGGTTCGCCCGCCCTCGTCCCGGACGACGGCCCCCGCACGCTCGCGCAAAAAGCGTTCGAGCACAACGCAGTCCAGCGAACGGCCAAACTTCCGGCCGACCTGCAGCAGGCGACCCGCCTCGAAGAAGCCCTCGGCCACACACATGGCGACGCTGCCGGCGTTGTCCGCGGAAACCAGGGCCAGCGCCGCACCGTACCCGAGGAACGACCCCTGTCGGCAGAGCCCGTCCAGCAAGCGACGCCCCAGCCCCGCACCCCGGTGGGCGGGGGCCACGTACACCGAACACTCCACCGTCTTTGCCCATCCACCCATGGAATTGAAAGGAGATAGGCTTCCCCAGCCCGCGACCCCGTCTTCCGCCTGCGCCACCAACACCGGATAGCGGTCCGGCTCGTGCGCGCGCAGCCACGCCTCCCGCTCCTCGGCAGAAACGGCCTGCGTGTGCCAGGTGGCGGTGCCGCCGGTCACTTCGGCGTTGTAGATGGCGTTGATCGCTCGCAGATCGGCCAGGGTCGCCGGACGGAGCAACACGGCGAAATCCTCCCCTCTCGGGAGACGCTGTGGTGGTGGCCCACGGAGCGCCGAGGCCACCCCAATCCAGTACCGGATTGTTTGGCGGCGGAAGGCCGTTCCCTGCGGCGCCGTTGCCCGGCGCGCACGCGGGATGCACGCGCCGGTGCAGGCATCGCGACCGGCGCGGTACCGCGCGCGCCGCATACCAGCGGCGGTCCGGCAGGGGAAGGCTTCTGGCGCGGGAACGAAAGGGAGCGCCGCACCTGCGGACCGGGTACGGCCCAGTGGACCCTGCGGCCGTGGAGTCGTTTCCGGCCCCGAAACGGTTGCGACAACGGAGGCATCCGCTTCACATGTGCAACGACAAGCTTGCCGCCCTCCAGGCCCGCTGGGCGGACATCGCCGATCTCACCCATGCCGCCGACGTGCTGGAGTGGGACCAATTCGTCAACATGCCGCCAGGCGGCGCCCGCGCCCGCGGCGAGCAACTCGGTACCCTGCGGCGCATGGCGCACGAGCGTCTGACCGACCCGCGCGCGGGCGAAGAGCTAGCGGCGGCGGAAGCCGGCAGCCCCCCGGCGGGGGTCCGGACATGGCTGCGGGCCGCCCGCCGGGAGTACGAACGGGCGGCGCGGATCCCCTCCGCCCTGGTGGCCGCGACAAGCCGCGCGGCAACGGAAGGCTATGCGGCATGGGTGGAGGCCAGAGAACACAACGACTTCAGCCGGTTCGCCCCGGCCCTGGCGCGCCTGCTCGATCTGGCGCGAGAGCGGGCAGATGCGGTGGGGCACAACGGCGAGCGCTACGACGGCCTCCTGGCGGAACACGAGCCGGAGATGCGCACGGAGCGCCTGCGGACGATCTTTGGCGAAATCCGGCGCACCCTGCTGCCGCTGATCGAGGCCATCGGCGCCCGCCCGCAACCCTCCCGCGCCCCCTTTCGCCGCCGCCTGGCCGAGAGCGGACAACTCCGCGCCGGAGAGGCCGCGATCACCGCGTTCGGTTACGACTGGCGACGGGGGCGCCAGGACCGCTCGGTGCATCCGTTCTCCACCGCCTTCGGGCCTGGAGACGCCCGCATCACCACGCGCCTTCACCCGGACGACTTCGCGGTTGGCTTCTATGCCACGCTGCACGAGGCGGGACACGCCCTCTATGAGCAGGGGCTGCCGGAAGCCTGGGCCCGAGGGCCACTGGGCCGCGCCGCCTCGACGGCGGTGCACGAGTCGCAGTCCCGCCTGTGGGAGAATATGGTCGGTCGGAGTCTGCCGTTCTGGGAGCACTTCACCCCGATCCTGCGGCAGTGTCTACCGGGCGCCTTCGACTCCGCCTCCCCGGGCGACCTCTTTCTGGCCTCCAACGTGGTGGAACCGTCCCTCATCCGCGTCGAGGCGGACGAACTGACCTACAACCTGCACGTCGCGCTGCGCTTCGAACTGGAACTGGCCCTCCTGCACGGTGATCTCCCGGTGGCAGACCTGCCCGGCGCCTGGAACGACGCGATGCTGGCGACGTTCGGCATCCGGCCTGGCGACGATCTGCACGGCGTCCTGCAGGACGTGCACTGGTCGCAGGGCGGATTCGCCTACTTCCCGAGCTACACCCTGGGCAACGTCCTGGCGGCCCAGTGGATGGACTCGGCCCACCGCACCCTGGGCGACCTGGACGCCCTCTTCCGCCGGGGGGAATTCGGACCACTGCTCATGTTTCTGCGCACCGAGATCCACGCCCGCGGCGCGGGCCCGACCCCGGACGAGTTGGCCGAGGCCGTATCCGGCCAGATGACACATCCCGGTCCATACCTGCGCTATCTTCGTGCGAAGTTCAGCGCGATCTACGCACTCTCCTGACCGGGTGGCGCTCGCCGTGCCACCCGGTCAGAACAGGACCCGGGCCTCGTCACGGTCCAGCAGGGCCGAGGCGCGCGCGAACTTGGCGAGAAGGGTCGCATCCTCCCGCGCCGCGGCGGAGAGCTGCCGCAACAGGTCGATGGCGCGCCGCACGGCTCCGATGAAGTCACCCTCCTGGATGGTGGTCTGGCGGACCAGGGCGGTGAAGGCCTCGCCGCGGCTCCAGGCGCAGACCAGCGGCGCCACCACGGGATCGAAGTGCACCGTGGCCCCCTGGGCGCGTAACCGCCGGACGATCTGCTCCACCTCTTGCACGGCACGAACCCGCGGCAACCCGTAACAGCTGTCGTCATGCCGGGCGTCGTAGTCGACGGACGCCAGGACCGCCGCGACCACATCCTCGCCCTCGCGTTGGAAGAACCCGTCGAAGATCAATTCCGTCAGGAGGATCGGCTCCACGTGCAGATGGCGCGCCACCTCGCCCCGCGGCAGGAGCCGCTCGCCCTGGATGTAGCCGAGCCGGGAGAGCAGGTCGCAGACGCGGTCCATCTCCGCACGGTAGTGACTGCGCTCCGCCACCCCGACAACCGAGGCCTGGGCGGCCTCCAGGCGCGCCCGCACCCTGATGAAGGGGGCGACAAGCACCCGGCAGGGGTCGGGGGTCTTCGGACAATCCTCCGGGGTCTGCAGCCGCTGCTCGATCTCAAGCAGCGTCCGATCGAGCGCCTGCCGGCCCCGACGGTGGCGCGCCCGGCGCCGCCTGCGCCGCTCCTCCGCCTGATCAGAGCGCAGACGCTGCCGTTCCAGCGGGCAGGCCGCCGTGCCCAGGTGCGGACAGCCGCGCTCCCACAGGGCCGCCCGCTCGGCGAGCAATTCCTGCAAATGTTGTCTCTGGACTGCTTCCTCCTGCCGGCGCTGGTACTCGCGAAAGTTGCGGCTCAAGACGTCCAGGGCGCGCTCCTTGCCGAAGGTCCGCAGGAGACCCAGCGCGGTGCTCTCGGTGACGAAGAACTGGCTGCGCACGGGATCGAGCGGAAGGGCGCCGTAATTCTGCAGCATCCCGCGGTCCCGAGCATCGACGCCGATGAAGGCCAGCCCCCGCTGGTCCTTGCCGCGCCGCCCGGCCCGGCCGGTCATCTGTTGAAACTCCTGGACGGTCAGCGGCCGGAATTGCGAACCGTCGAACTTGCGACTGCTCTCCAGCACAACACCCCGCACCGGGTAGTTGACACCGACCGCGAACGTCTCGGTGCAGTACAGCAGCGCGATCAGTCCCTGGCCGTACAGGCTTTCCACCGCCCGTTTGGTGGCCGGCAGCAGGCCCGCGTGATGGTAGGCCACGCCATGGAGCAGGCACTGTCCCAGCGGACCGCGCAGCTCGCGGGCACCCGGGTACCGCTGCATGGCGGCGGTCAACGCCGCCTCCATCCGCCGCCGGGCGGACGGGTCCAGGAAGGTGTGGCGGGCGGCGGCATCCCGCGCCCGCTCCTCCGTTCCCAGGCGCGAAAACACGAAATACAGGGCGGGCAGGGCATCGTGCCGCCGCAGGGCGGCCACCAATTCCAGGTGGTCGAGCCTCCGGCCCTCCCACGCCCGCTCTTCTCCGGCCCGCCGGGCCTCCGCGAAGCTGGCGTCCCCGTCGGGAGTCACATAGCGCACGCTCAGGGGAACCGCACGCCGGGTCTGCAGGATCCGCGTCACCGGCGCGCCGGTAGTCTCGCCGATCCAACCCGCCAGCGCGTCAAGGTTGCCGATCGTCGCCGAAAGACCCAGGAGGCGCACGCCCTGCGGCAGGAGGATGATGCTCTCCTCCCAGGCGATGCCGCGATCCGAAGCGATGTAATGGATCTCGTCGAACACCACCCACGCCAGATCCTGCAGCCGGTGGTCGTCGGCCGTAATCAGCTGGTTGCGCAGGATTTCGGTGGTCATGATGCACAGCGGCGCATCCGGACGGATGGCCACATCGCCGGTGAGGATGCCCACCCGCTCGGGACCCAGCAGCGTGCAGTACTCCTCATACTTCTGATTGGAGAGCGCCTTGATCGGCGCCGTGTAGATGACCCGCCGGCCCGCGGCGGCGGCACGCTCGACCAGATAGTCGGCGATCAGCGTCTTTCCCGTCCCCGTGGGCGCCGACACCAGCACGCTGCGCCCAGCCGCGATGGCGGCCAGCGCCTTGCGTTGAAACGGGTCCAGGACGTATCCCCGATAGGTGGCGGGGACCTCCGTGGATGTCGCTTTCAGGCGCGGCTCTTCATTCGCGGTATGCACACGATGATTATACGGGAACGGGCGGACGCGCGTTGGACGAAGGCCAGAACCGGGGCTTTTACTGCCTCAGCCGCCGGAGGAGGGTTGGTGGGACCGAAAGCGGAGGATTGACCGGGGAGATGGCGAATCGCAGCGAGCGACATGTCTCTCCGGGAAGGGGTGGGCACCCGGTGCGGCGACTCCTGGCCGCAGGTCTCGCCGGGGTTTTGTTCGTGGCCGGCCCGGTCTGCCAGGCGGCATCACTCAACCAGTATCAGGCCCAGGAACGGGCCGTCACCGCCCAATTGTCCGCCGCGCAGAGCCGGTATGACAGCGCCCTGCAGGCTTGGGACGCCGCGCTCGCCTCCCTGGCACGCGCCGAGCAGGCGCTCCGTGCCGGGGCGGGCCACCTGGAGACCCTCACCCACCAGACCCGGCAGGCCCAGCAGGCCTTGGCGCAGCGCAAAACCCAGGTCGCCGCGCAGCGCGTCGTCGTCGCCGACGACCGGTTGAAGGCGGACCAGGGCCTGGTCACCATCGACGAGAACGGGTCCGTCCCCTTTTTGGGCGTCCTCCTCGGCGCCAACAACTTCGGGGACTTCCTCACCCGCCTGAACATGCTCCAGAGGATCTGGGCGCTGGAAATCGGCTTTCTGCGCACAGCCCAGGCGGCGCAGGCCCACCTGCAGAGTCTGGAGCGGGCACAGCAAAACGATGTGAATCGGCTGACAACCCTCCAGAGGCAGGCCGCGGCGCAGGTCGTCTCCCTGCAGCGGCAGGAACAGGCGGCTCAGACCGCCAAGGCTGCGGAGGACGCCGCCGTCCGGGCGGCACAGGGCATTGTGGACGAACTCGCGGTGGAGCGGAACGGGCTGCAGGCCAAGATCCAGGCGATCCTGGCCGCGCTGCAATCCGGCAAGGCCTCATGGAGCCAGATCCTGAGCCTGATCCAGCAGTTGTCGGCACAGTACGGCATCAGCCCGGCCCTGGTCGAGGCGGTCGTCCTGCAGGAATCCGGGGGCGACGCCAGAGCGGTCAGCTCCGCGGGCGCTCAGGGCCTGATGCAACTCATGCCGTCCACGGCGGCGGCGCTCGGCGTGACCAACTCCTTGGATCCCGTCCAGAACCTGAAGGGCGGCATCCAGTATCTGCTGGAGCAGCTGAACCGCTTCCACGGCAACCTGCAACTGGCCCTGGCCGCCTACAACGCCGGACCGGGCGCCGTCGAGAAGTACGGCGGGATCCCGCCGTACCAGCAGACGCAGGACTACGTCCGGAACATCATGTCCATGTATAACGCCGGTAGGTGAGGTTGGTGTACACCCTGGGCGGGCGCACGGACCGCGCCCAGGCCCGGAAGGCGCCGACGGCCGGACCGGTGCGCCGCGTTGCACGGCGGAAGGCAGCAGTCCAACCGCTCAGGGTTGGCGGACCGGTTCGGTGACCCCTCCGGCCAGCGCCGAGCGGCGGACAGCATCGATGGCCGCCATGTTGCCGATGGCGTCTCGGGACGTGAGCACGGGTTGGGCACCATCGAGCACACAGGCATGAAAGTGCTCCAGCGCCGCGAGGAACGACGGCTCGTCCGCTGTGTCGCAGTGCTCCTCGGCGGGCTGCCCGGAACGATGCAGCGTCACGGTGGCGCCGGGGCCCCTGGGATGATAGGGCTGCGCGACGACGATCTCCCCGCCGGTGCCCACGATACGCGCCTGCGGTGTCGTCTGGGAATCGAACGACCCGGAGAACGTGCCCGCACGTCCGTGGCGGAAGTGAAGCATACCGACAACATGCGTATCCACGCCGCCGTCTTTGGCGAAAACCGCCTGCGCGGTCGCCGCCGTCGGCTCCTCGCCGAAGGCGAAGCGCAGCCAGGAGATGGGATAACAGCCGACATCCATGAGGGCGCCACCGGCCAGCGGCACGCTCATGCGGATGTCGCCCGTACGCCGCTCGTCCCGCATGCGGAAGTGGAAGGCCGCATGTACGTTGCGCACCTCGCCGATGCTGCCCTCACGGAGCCAGCGCGCGATGCGCAGGGTCTGCGGGTGATACCGATACACAAAGGACTCGAAGTGCACCACGCCGGCCCGCTCGCACGCCGCGACGGCCTGCGCGGCCTCCACGGCGTCGGAGGCAAGGGGTTTCTCGCACAGGACATGCTTGCCGGCTCGGGCCGCGGCGATGGTCCATTCCGCATGCAGCGCGTTGGGGAGCGGAATGTACACCGCATCCACCTCGGGATCGGCGATCAACTCGGCGTATCCGGCCAGCGCCCGGCGAATGCCGTTGCCGCGCGCAAAGGCCTCGGCGCGCGGCAACTCGCGGGCCGCCACCGCCTCCAGCACTCCGCGGCGCGACGCCCGCACCGCCGGGATGAACTGCGAGGCCGCGATGGTCGCGGCGCTCAGGATGCCCCACCGCACACGATCGGCCATGAACGGATCTCCCCCAACCCGGCCGCGGGCCGGGAGTCTCGGCCGCCGCGACCACTTCGCTCCACCGGCTCTGGGCTTTCCGCGTGCTCGGCCCACTCCCTGCCGCCGGATCCCGACGCGCGCGCCAGCGTCATTGCTGTGGCGCGGGGGGGGGCACCGGGCGACAAGGCACCCCGACCGAGCCGCCGCGCAGGGGCGAAGGATCAGCCGCTGGTGCGCGCAACCGCCGGCGGGACCCAGGCTCCCACCTCCGGTCCCGGGAGGCATCGCTCCGACCACCGGGGCCGCGAGGCCCGGTACGCCGCGATTTCGGCGCATCGCCGCAATGGCCCGTGGCCCACGCGCATCAACCGACAACGACGCGGTCATGTCTCCACCCGGTCTCCATCTCCGGCGCGCATGACCGGTCTGCGGCGCGGCGCCGGTCCGAAGGGGCCTCCTGGCGCTGGTCAGCAGCCGACACCATTGCGAGGGGGCCGCAGTTGGTGCACCATTCAGCGGGACGGCGCCGAGCCGGCCCCCGGCGGGGCATCCCTGCCGGAGGCGGGCGGGCAAGCTTTGCCTGCCCACGGTGCGGCCCTGGCCTCGCCGGGAACGCCGGCAGCCCTGTGACGAGGTGGGGGGAGGGTCTTCCATGGAGGGTGGTGCGGCACTGCCCCAGGGGGTGGGCTCCCGGTCCGAGCCCACGCGCTGTGAGGACTGTCAAAACACGGTCTGCGCGTTGCGCGGCCGGTGCAGCGCACCGGCGGCAGCGGCGGGCCGCGCGCCGCGGCCGCCGCGCCCCAGCCCGCTGCGCCGGCTCGCGCACTGGTACGGCCGGCCGGCGGTACGCCATCGCGTCCCGCTTCTCCTGGCCCTGGCAGGCCTCGCGGTTCCGCTGTGGCGGCACGCCCCGCACGGCCCGGCCCTTGCCGGCTTCGCGGCGTGCGCCGTCCTGGCCCTCTGGTGGTCGGCACCACGGGCGACCCCGGCCGGCTGGCCCGCGCTCACGGTCTTCGCCGCCGCGGCCGGCCTGCTCACGGCACGCGCGGGCGGCGGCTTGGCGTGGATCCCGGTCGCCGTCGGGCTGGCCGTCGCCGCTGCGCGCCTGAATATCCCCGCAGCCCTGGGCGCGTGGGCACTCTGTGCCGCCGCGATCGCGGCGGCAGCGCTGTTGGCCGGTGCGGCGCCGCCGCTCATCGTCCCTGTGGGATGCGGGCTGGGAACCGCCGCAGGCCTGATCGTCGCCGAACGGCGCCGATCCGCCGCACGGGAACAGAACCTTCTGCACACAGTGGCGGAGTTGACCGCCCGGGCCGAACTCGCCGAAGCCGGAATCGGCAGGGCTCCGGGCACCGCGGGGCGACATGCCGATGCAGGGGCAGGGCCCTCCGTCGAGAATCCCCGCCTGGATGGCCCTGCGCAAGGCGGTCTGTGCACCGGACACGAGCCGGAGGCTTTCGCGGAACAAGGGGCATAGGTGCGGTGGCCCCGCGACGGACCTCTTGTGGCGGGCGGCCTGCGGCCCTGCCTCAGGAAGACTGCTGCGCGGGCCGCCGGATGCGCCGGTCTTGACCGAACGGCGGAGGGGTGAGCGATCGCGGCCGTTCTAGTGCGGGTTCATGTGGTGATCGGGCTTGTGTTCCTGGCCGCTTCTCTGGTGGAGGCGGTCTGGGGTTACCTGGTGTATCGCCGGCGGCAGCCCCTGCCGAAGTCCTACTGGCGTCTCCTGTGGGGAACCGCCGGGCTCCTTGGGATCCAGATCATCCTTGGCGTCTTGTTCATATCCCTGCACATGCTACCGAAACAGAAACTCCACTTCATGTACGCGGGACTGGTGACGTTGACGGTGGTGGCCTGCGAACTCCTCCGCCCCAACGCCGCCTTGGGCCGGATCCTGCGCGAAGAGGGCCACTTCAGTGAGGCAGGCGTCTACGCCGTCCTCACCCTGCTCTCGGCACTCTTCGCCCTGCGCCTTTGGATGACGGGCGTCGGACTCGGCTGACGGAACACCTCGCGTCGCGGCGTTGCGTGGCCCGTCGCGGCACCCCCGACCAGGCCGTCAGGCGCCGCCGAAAGAGGGGATCGTCCATGTCCACAAGCACCGATATGTTGGGCCCGACGAAGGAAACGGACGGGATCGACAAAGCTGAGGCCAAGCGCGAGTTCGGCCGGTTGAACAAACACCTGCAGGACCACCAGCAGCGCCTCTACGCCGACGGGCGGCATGCGCTGCTGGTGGTCCTGCAGGGCATGGATGCGTCGGGAAAGGACGGCACGGTGCGGCACGTCTTTCGGGGTGTCAACCCGCAGGGCGTCCGGGTCCAGTCCTTCAAGCAGCCGACCCCAGAGGAGGCCAGGCACGACTTTCTCTGGCGGATCCACGCCGCCGTGCCCCCGCTGGGGATGATCGGAGTCTTCAATCGCAGCCACTACGAGGACGTCCTTGTATCTCGGGTGCACGCCCTGGTCCCCGAGGGGGTCTGGCGGCGGCGCTACGACGAGATCAACGACTTCGAGCACATGCTCACGGGCGCCGGCGTGACCGTGGTCAAGTTCATGCTGCACATCAGCCCCGAGGAGCAGGCCCGCCGCTTCGAACGGCGACTGCGAGATCCGCGGCGCCATTGGAAGTTTTCCGCTTCCGATCTGCAGGAGCGAGAGCGCTGGGACCAATATCAGGAGGCATACGCCGACGTTGTCCGTCGCTGCTCCACGGAGTGGGCGCCATGGACCGTGGTTCCGGCGGACCGCAAGTGGTACCGGAACCTTGTGGTGGCCCGGAGCATTGTGGCCGTTCTACGGGCCATGGACCTCCGCTATCCCGACCTGCCGGAGGTGGCGCCATGAGCCACGTCCCGGACGGCACTGAGACACCGGTGCGCATCCTGATGCCCGCGCGCGTGCCGGAGGACCTGCGAGCCGTGGCCGTGGCGGCCGCGGCCGCTGGTGGCCGCGCCGCCGAACTGCTGCTCTATCACGATCGCCAGGAGTTCGCCGCACGGCTCCCGCTCGCCGAGGTGTCGTATGCCGCCGCCCTCCGCGCCGAGGACATCCCCTCCGCCCCCCGGCTGCGCTGGATGCACCTGACCAGTGCGGGTGTGGACCGCCTGCCCCTGCGCTCCCTGGCCGAGGCAGGCACGATCGTCACCAACGCCCGTGGCCAGCACGCCGACGCCATGGCCGACCACGCCTTCGGGCTGCTCCTCGCCCTGTCCCGCAACATCGCCGCCAGTGTGCGGGACCAGGCGGCGAGCCGCTGGGCGCGCCACGCGGCATCCCCGACACCCGCGGAACTCTCCGGCCGGCGCCTCGGGATCCTCGGTTTCGGCGCGATCGGCCGCGCCATCGCCAAGCGCGCCCAGGCCTTCGGCATGGACGTCTGGGCCTCCCGGCGCCGGACCCGGGAGGACGATCCCGCCCCGCCGGGTGTCTCCCGGATCCTCGGCCCCTCCCGCGCCGAGTTCCTGGAGATCCTCGGCGCCTGCGACGACATTGTGTCGGTCCTGCCCTCGACGGAACGGACGCGGGGATTGTTCGACGCGGCCGCGTTCTCAGCGATGCGCCCAGGCGCGCGATTCCTCAACATCGGCAGGGGGGACGTGCTGGAGGAGGAGGCGCTGGATGCGGCCCTGCGCTCGGGCCTGCTCGCCGGTGCGGGATGCGACTGCCTGCCGCGTGAGCCCCTCCCACCGGACGCCGCACTCTGGGGGGCGCCCAACCTTGTGATCACGCCCCACATCGGGGGAATGCACCCGAACTACGAGCGCCGGGCCATGGCCACCTTCAGCGCCAATCTCACGCGCTACTGCCGGGATGAACCGTTGGAGAACCTGGTCGATCTGCAAGAGGGGTATTGACGCACTGACGCACGGGTGCGCGGCACGATTGTGGTATGTGGTGAGGCGGGGGGATTTTCCAGATAAATGGGGAACCAGGAATTGGGGGGCGCGTAGAAAACTCCCCTGGCTGGCCCGGACCAGCCCTCTGCGGGGGTAGTCCGCCCCGGGCCAGGAGAGGAGTACCACGACTTTAGGGCAGGATGCGGCGGAGCGCAACGAGGAGTGGCTGCGGGCAGCACGTATCCGGACCGGCTGACGCGGTTTGGCTTCGGGTACCTGGAGGAGTTCTTCCGCGGGTACGGGGTCAGAATCCACGTGGTGGATGGGCAGGAGGATTACAAGTCGGTGCAGGAAGAGCTGGTCGATGACCTGATCGCCGTCGTGACCAGCTTCTCCGGGAAACTGTACGGACTACGAAGCCACGGGAAGGCAAAGGCCCTGGTGGATGCGGTGAAGGGGCATGTCGGGGGCAGCCACGGTGCGTGAGCGGTACGCGGTCATCCTGCGGGCGCGGGGGACCGCCGATCCGGCGGAGGCATCTCCCCCGCCGGACTTGGGGGTGCCCGCGGCATGGGCGGCCTTCGAGGTGCAACGCGCGCTGGTCTTGCACTATGCGGCGGGGGAAGGCCAGAAGCTGCCGCAGGCCGCCAAGGTGCGGGCGATGCTGAGCACGTGGGCAAAAGCGCAAGGATGGGGACCGGTCCGGCTGGCGGTTCTCCCGAGGCTGGATCCGGCCGAAATCCTGCGGCTGCTGCGAGCGTGGGACGCACGGCGCGGGGCTGTGGGCGAGACCGTCACCATGGCCTATCCCCTGGCCCTGCCGGAGATGACGGGGGACACCGATGGGAGCCCGGTGTCGCTGACGGAGCGCCTGGAGTATCTGAGCGGCGCCCTGCTGCCCTGGTACAACGATCGCCTCCAGGAGTTGCACCGTGCAGCCGTGCTGGCGGAGGCGCCGAACTGGGCGAAGCCGGTATGGAAGCACGGGGGCCTGGGTGAGGTCCTGGCAGGGATGCCCTCCCGAGTCGGGCGCTGCGCGTTGGAGACGGTGGGGCGGGTGGTGGCGTCGCAGGCGGCGCGGCGGGAGGCGTTCGCCGCGTTGCGCGCGGTCTGGGGTCCGGAGGTCGAACGTCTGCTGGCGGCGGGCGAGCCGTATCCGGTGGTGGTGCAAGCGCGGGAGGCGTGGGCGGAGAATTACGCGGGCAATCCCCCCGCCACGGGTCTGCTGCTGGGTGTGGCGGAGCAGATGGCGGCGGACAACCGACGGCGGACGGGGATGCGCTATTGCGGCAGCACGTGGGCGGAGTGGGCCGCGTTCTGCGAGGAGCCGGCGCCTGCGCCGTGGGCAGGGACGTACACCGACTTGCAGGGTGCGCCCACGATGAGCCGGTTCCTGCTGACCTACGCGGCAGATGATGGCGGGCGCGCACGGCAAGCCGCGCGCTATGTGCTGACCCCGGATGGACAGGCGGTGGAATGCGCTCTCCTGCTGCCCGCGCGACCGAACCCGGGACGCGAGGATTGGTCCTGGTGCTCCTTCCGTCTCACCCTGCCTGAGATTGTGCGGGCGGAACTGGCCCGTGGTGGCCGATTGCAGGCCCCGGACCTGCGGCGGACGCGGGCGGAACAGTGGGTGCTGGACGTGAAGGTCGAAGCGGTACCCAGGGGCGAGCGGCGGGGGGTGCCGGGGCGGGTCCTGGCGTTCGACTGGGGGCTGCGCAAGCTGCTGTCCGCGGTGGTGCTGCAGGGCGGGGAGCCGGCCACCGTGTTGGGAGGTGATGGGGCCGAGACCGCCGCGGAGCCGCCTGCGTGGGAGCAGCTCAGCCGGCCGTTCTTCCTGCGGGCCGGGGGGATCTACGACAAGCTGCGGGAGTTGCGCGTCCACGCCGGATTCCTGCGCGCCAAGGTGGACTGGTTGCGGCATGCCCGGCACCGGGCCCATCCGTCCGAAGAGGAACGGAGCGCCCAGGCCGAGTGGGATGCGGTCTGGCGGAGGTACGAGCACCTTCAGGAGCAACTGGCGCACGAGGCGAGCAACTTCCTGCTGAAGATGGCAGTGGAGTCCGGTTGCTCCGTGATCGCCGGGGAGTGGCTGGGGAGCCTCAAAAGCGGCACGAAGAGCAAGGATCTGAATTGGCGGATTAACAGCCAGATCCGGTCGAAGATCCTGGCGAAACTGCGCTACAAGGCGAGGCGCGTGGGGATCCGGGTGACGGAGGTGTGGCCGCGGGGCACGAGCCACCGGTGTCCGCGGTGCGGAGCCGATGGACAGCAGATCGAGGATCACCCGCCATGCCCGCTGGAGAAGAAGCCTCGGCGTAAGCCGGGGGCGCACGGGTGGGCTCCGGGCCATGCCGGGACCAAGCACCGGCCCCGGCGGTGCTCGTGGTTTCATTGCGGCCAGTGCGGAGCCAACGGCGACCGGGACTACATGGCGGCGCTGAACATCGGGGCGGAGTATCTGGCGGAGCAGGCGGCTCGGCACCAGGCCGAGCATGCTGGAAAGCGTGGGCGCAAGCTGGCGAAAGCCGCCAAAACCCACCGGCAGGGCGTGTCCTATACGGGCGCGTCAGTGGCGAGGCCGTTCACGTCACGGAATACGTGGTTCCCGATCTTGTCGGGGAGGCATGGGCCGCGGCGGGAGCAGCACGGCTACCGGCAGTGGATGCGCCGCGGCGGGGGGCTGTGCGGCTGGCGTGGCAGGTATGTCCGCGTCGTGCCGACCGTCTGCCCGTGGCGCCTCCCTGTGGTTGCCTGAGTGCTACTATCCTAACGTATGCTCATGTTTCTAGGAACGGTTCTGGAGCCGCGACGAAACAACATTTCGCTTCTGGTCAGCGATGCGCCTTCATCTGCCGACCACAGGGGGATCCGCGCTCAGCGCCAGAAGACATCCGGTGGATATGGACCGACAACCCGACCGCAGTACTGACACTGTCATCCGCGCCGGTAGCATTTAGAGTCGGCGACGGTCCGGAACATCTGCGCAGCGATCGGAAAGGCGGTCCCAAAGGGCGTGAACGCACGGGCAGGCCCGGTTCGCCGTCTCATGAGTCCCCACCCCGGCCCAGGCCTTGCCAGTGCGGAGGACAGTACTAAGGAGCCGCCTGACGCTCCGGCTCGGGGTATTCATGCACACACGTCCGGTCCAGGAGTTGCGGCGGCACGGGGAGGAACTTGCCGGCGGCCGTGGCCAGCACTGTGTCGCCTTCTGCCGCCGCCAGCTCCGCCGCACACGTCCAGAGGCGGCCGCGGTGCTCCGTCACCCAGCCCCGTATCACCAGGGGGAGGCCGATCCGCACCGGCGTCCGATAGCGCACGCTCGCCTCCGCCGTCATGGTGAAGGCGCCCCGCCCAAAGGCCGCGTACCACATGGCGTCGTCGCACAGCGACAGGACGATCCCGCCATGCAACACTCCTGGAAAACCTTGAAACGATGACGTGGAGGCCCAGGCGGCTTCCGCCCCGTCCCCATCGACTCGGAAGCGCAGATGCATGCCCACCCGGTTGTCGCGCCCGCAGACCAGGCAGTGTCGGCTGCCGAGGACCCGGGCCACACTACACCGCCTCCAGCAGGCGGCGGCTGCGCTGCGCGGCGTCCGCGGCCACCCTCTGGTGATCGATCCCGGGAAATTCGCCGCGCTCCATGACGATGCGTCCGGCGACGATCGTCAGCACCACGTCGTCGTCACGGGTCCCATAGACCAATCCGGCGACTGGGTCGGTCCGCGGCGTCTGGTGCAGCCCCTCTGCCTCGACCAGGATCAGATCCGCCGGCGCACCGGCGCTGATCGTGCCGCAGCCCTCCGGCAAGCGCAGCGCCCGCGCGCCGTCCGCCGTCGCCATGCGCAGCAGTGCGCCGCACGGCAGGGCCGCCGCATCCCGCCGGACCGCCTTCTGCATCCAGGCGGCGAGGCGCAACTCCTCCCAAAGACCAAGGAAGTCCGTGCTCGCGGCTCCGTCCGAACCGATCCCCAGGAGCGCGCCCGCCTCGCGCAACTGCACCACGGGCGCGATTCCGGAACCGAGCTTGGCGTTGCTCACCGGGTTGTGGGACACGGCAATGCGGGGGCGGGCCAGCGTGCGCACATCCACCGCATCGAGGTGCACGCAGTGGGCCAAGAGGCACCCGGCGTCCAGGGCCCCGACCTCCTCCAGGAAACGCACCGGGGAAACCCCGTGGCGCATACGGCACCCTTCGTTTTCGGCCAGGGTCTCGCTGACATGGGTGTGGATGGGCACACCCTCGCGCCGGGCGAGCGCAATCGCCTCCTGCCACACGGCACCCGGGCAGGTGTATTCGGCGTGCGGGGCGATCATGGCGGTCACGCGGCCTGACGGGCTTTGGCGGGCGCGCCTGCAGAGGGCCTCTCCCTCGGCCAGAGCCGCCGGCCAGTTCGGACGCAGACCGACAACCCCGCGCGAGAGCACGCCGCGGATCCCGCTCCACTCCACGGCGTCGGCGATGGCGTCGGTGTGATCATACATGTCCGCGAAGGCGGTGATCCCGCCGCGCAGCATTTCCAAACAACCCAGCATCGCCCCGGCGCGCACGTCGTCGTCGTCCAGGCACGCCTCCGCCGGCCAGATGCGCTCCTGCAGCCAACGCTGGAGCGGCAGATCCGCCCCGTAGCCCCGCAGCAGGGTCATGGCCACATGGTTGTGACAATTGACCAGACCGGGCAGGGAGACCAAGCCCTTGCCAGCGACGACCCGCGCACCCGGCGGCGCTACCGTCTCCTCACCGCCCACGGCGGTGACCCGCCCCTCGTCGATGACGATGGTGGCATCGGGACGGTCAGGGGAGCCATCCATGGGGAACAGGTGGACACCGCGAATACACAGGGACACCGCCCAGACCTCCTCCCCGCACGTGACACGGCCGGCGCGCCTTCATCCGGAGGTGCTGGAAACGCGCAGGCATCGCTCGCCGCTTTGCTGCCAAAGTCCGCCCCTGCGCGGCCACTGCTCCGATGCCCCTTGTCCCCCAATGCTCGACGGTTGGCCGCCGGTTCGGAAACCGACGCTTGCGTTCCCCGCCATCAGTGCCAGCTCTGCAGATAGGCCCGCTGCTCAGCCGTCAGTTCGTCGATGGCGGCTCCCGCCGCCTGCAGCCGGAGGCGGGCCACGCACCGATCGATCTCCTCCGGCACTGGGATGACGGCACGCGCCATGCGGCTGCCGTCACACGCCGCCGCCTCCAGGCAGAGGGCCTGAATGGCGAAGGAGATGTCCATAATTTCCACCGGATGCCCGTCGCCGGCAGCCAGGTTGACCAGTCGCCCTTCGGCGAGCAGGTGGAGGCGCCGTCCGTCGGCCAGACGGAACTCCTCCACAAGGGGACGCACCACCCGACGCTCCACCGCCAACTCGGCCAGTTGCGCCGCGTCCACCTCGACGTTGAAGTGACCGGCGTTCGCCAGCACCGCGCCATCTCGGCAGCGCAGGAAGTGCTCGCGTCCGAGCACACCCCGATTGCCGGTGCAGGTGACGATGAAATCCGCATCAGCCACCGCTTCCAGCGCGGGCCGCACCCTGCAGCCGTCAAGGATGGCCTCATTGGCGGCGATGGGATCCACCTCCGCCACGGTGACCCGGGCACCCAGCCCCTGCGCCCGCCGCGCCACCCCGCGCCCGCACCAACCGTACCCGCACACCAGGACCTCCTTGCCGGCCACCAGGAGGTTCGTGGCCCGCAAGATCCCCTCCCAGGCCGATTGGCCCGTGCCGTAACGGTTGTCGAAGAGGTACTTCATTTTTGCGTCATTGACCGCGATGACGGGAAAGCGCAATACACCCTCAGCCGCCATCGCCCGCAGGCGGTGCAGCCCCGTGGTCGTCTCCTCGGTCGCGCCGCGCACCCCGCTGGCCTGCTCCGGCCGCTCGGCATGCAGCAGGGCGATGAGGTCGCCGCCGTCGTCCAGGATGACTTCCGGCCGGGTGTCCAGCACATCGCGCAGAAACCCGGCGTACTCCTCCGGCGTGGGGGCATGCCAGGCATAGACGCGCGGACCGAGGGAGGCCAGAGCCGCGGAGACGTCGTCCTGCGTGGAAAGGGGATTGCTGCCGGTGATGGCCACCAGCGCCCCCGCTCGGTGCAGGGCCGCGGCCAGGGCGGCCGTCTTGGCCTCCAGGTGCAGGCAGATACCGACGCGCACGCCGCGCATGCCGCCGCGGGCGGCAATGTCGGTGCACACCGCATGCAGCACCGGCATGTGGGCCTCGGCCCACTCGATCTTGGCCTGCCCGGCAGCCGCCGATGCCCCCGCACGAACGCGGGACGGCGGGCGTGGATCCGGCTGCTCCTCCATACACGATGCCCCCTCCCGCCGGCACAGTGCCGGCGGTCGATCCTCGCGCGGCCGGGTCGCCATGCGGTACGGTGCGCTACACCGCGTCGGGCGCGGCGGGACAGGCGCGGCACGGCACGCCGTCCAGGGAGGCGACCACCCCCAGCAGCAGGCGTCGAACCTCCGCCGTGGCCTGCCGCATGGACGCCACCACCTCGGCGTGCGCCAGCGGCCGCCCGGCCAATCCCGCCGCCCAGTTCGTCGCGATGGCCACTGTGGCGTAGCATACGCCGGCCTCCCGCGCCAGCACGATCTCCGGCACGCCCGTCATGCCCACCAACTCACCCCCCAGGCGCTGGTAGGCACGGATCTCGGCCGGGGTTTCGAACCGCGGTCCTTCTGTGCAGACGTACGTGGCGTGCGGCGCGAGGCCAATGCCCAGACGTGTCGCCCCCTCGGCCAGCGCCCGCCGCAGTTCAGGGCAGTACGGCTCTGTCATGTCCGCATGGTAGACATGGCCATCCTCACCGTCAAAGAAGGTGGACGGTCGCCCGCGGGTGAAATCCAGGAACTGATCGCACAGGACCAGGCTTCCCGGAGCTATGCCCTCGGCGAGCGAACCGCAGGCGGCCGTGGCCAGACAGCGCCGAACACCCAACTGGCGCAGCGCCCAGATGTTAGCACGATAGTTCACCAGATGGGGCGGCACGCTGTGTCCCGTCCCGTGCCGCGGCAAAAAGGCGACAGACCGCCCGGCATGCATACCGGAGAACAGTTCCACCGTACCGTAGGGCGTCCCGACGGTCACCGCCCGGACGCCCTCCAGGAGACCGGGATCGTAGAGACCCGTCCCGCCGATGATCGCCACCTGCGCCGTCAACCCGAAACCACCTTCTCACCCCGGAATACGGGCGGATCACCCGTGCCAGAATCGTCCAGGCCGCGTCATGTGATCGTGCAGCAACCGGACGGCTTGGGCCACGCGGCGCTGCGCCTCCGGGGCCATCTGTTTGAGTACCGTCTCCAGATAGGCCGACCGGGTCCGCAACACCGCGTCGATCACCGCGCGGCCGCGCTCCAGCACCCGCAACCGCACCACCCGCCGATCCCCGGTGTCCCGGATCCGCCGGACGAATCCCGAACGCTCCATGCGATCGATCAGATCCGTGACGGTACTGGAGGCGAGTGAGAGCCGGTTGCACAGTTCGCCCATGGTCATGTCCCCGTCGCGCACCAGTTCTACCAGGGCATCGAACTGTGGCGGGGTGATGTCGAAGGAGGAGAGGTGCTGCCGGCCACGTTGGCGCAGGATCAGCGCCACCTCCCGCAGGAGCCTCTCCACCTCGGCGGCCGGTACGGGTCCGGACCCGGCCGCGCCGGTGCATTCGTGCGCACCCCCGGTCGGGGACACCACATCTACTCCCGTCCCTGCGCCCAGGCGTCCCCGGCGCGCCGGTAGGTGACCAGGTCCTCGGGCCGGAAGAAGAGGCCGATCTCCCTTTCGGCCGATTCAGGCCCGTCCGAACCGTGAATCAGGTTGTTGCCGACGGTAAGCGCCAAATCCCCGCGAATGCTGCCCGGCGGGGACTTGGCCGGGTCGGTGGCCCCCATGATCGTCCGCACCTGCTCGATGGCGCGCGGACCCTCCCAGACCAGGGCCAGCATGGGTCCGGAGGTGAGGAAGGCGATGAGTTCGGGAAAGAATGGACGCTCACGATGCGGCGCGTAATGCGCTTCGGCCAGTGCGCGATCCGCCTGCAGGAACCGGGCGGCCACAAGGCGCAGTCCCTTGCGTTCCAGCCGCGAGACGATCTCCCCGATGAGATTCCGTTGGACGCCATCGGGCTTGACCAACACCAGAGTCCGCTCCACGCGCGCACACCCCTTCGCGGTCGCTGCGACAGTCCTCTTTCGCGAGGCTTTCGCGGGGCCACGGTTTTCACCGGCCAGAACCGGCGCCGACGCGAAAACCGAGCGGGGCGGCGCGCCGCAACGCATTCTTCCACCGCCGCCTCTGCACCCTGCGCGCTCACCGGATCCACCCTGTCCAATACCGGCGCCGGCACGGGACACCCCCGACAGCGGCCGGCAACAGACCCTCCACCGCCTCGCGCCGCGTCCCAGTCGGGTGGCCGGCGCAAAACTCCGCTTGGGGGTATCCACCTGACCGGACCAACCGCCGGCAGTGCGCACCAGCTTGGGATCACCAACGCCTCAAGCCACCAGGACCTGTCCTCGGGCAGGTCCTGATGAGCCGCCAGGCAGCCCTGCTCCGGTTACACGGACACCCCCAACTCCGCCTTTGCGCGGTCACTGATCCGGTGCCCCCTGGGGTCCACCGTTGGCGGCCGCTGCGGAGTCCGACTCCTGCAACGCTCGCGCGAAGACGGCACCACAACAAGCCGCGTCCGCCCCGCCCGGCGGCGGTCCCGGGAGGCCCTACGCACCCGCCGGGAGCCGTCCCCCGGCCCTTACGCCGGCTCGGTGACCACGGGATTGGTGAGCTCACCAAGGCCCTCGATCCTCACCGTGAACACGTCACCCGGCCGCAGCCCACCGAGACCGGACGGCGTGCCCGTCAGGAACACGTCCCCGGGCTCCAGCGTCATCGCCTGTGACGCGAAGCGGACCAGTTCCGCCGGATCGGCGATAAGAAAACGGGTGGAGGCGACCTGGCGCGCACTGCCGTTGAGAAGCCCCTCGATGCGGCGGTCCGCCGGGTCAAACTCCGTCTCGATCCAAGGCCCCAGCGGACAGAAGCTGTCGAAGGACTTGGCGCGCATCCACTGCACGTCCCGCTCCTGCACATCGCGCGCGCTCACGTCATTGGCCATGGTGTAGCCAAAGATGGCCGCCGCGGCCTCGGCGCGGTCCCGCGCTCGGCGGATCCGCCGCCCGATGACGACCGCCAGTTCCGCCTCGTAGTCGACGCGGCTGGCTTCCGGCGGCAGCATGATCGGAGCCCCCGGGGCAAGGAGGGCGCTCGGCGCCTTCAAGAACAGGATGGGCTCCCTGGTCGGGGGCGCGTCCTTCATGTTCGCCGCGATGATGTCGGCAAGAATGCGGTCGGAACCGCGTTCGTCATCCCGGTGATCCTTGTAGTTCAACCCCACACAGAGCAGCTTGCTCGGCTCGGCCGGTGGTAGCAGGGACAGCCCACGCAGCATCCGGACCTCTCCGGTCTCCTGTCCGCCTGCATACGGGGCTCCCGACAGCACGCGCACCGCTTCCCCGTCGATCCGGGCCCAGCACGGACCCGCACCCGCGTCGCACCGCACGAATCGCACTGACCAGCCTCCCCCACGGCGCACAAGAACGCCCCCGCACGTCTGGGGCTCCACAGTGCCGAGTGCCATTGTTCCCCGTCCGTCCCGGTCTTCCTCTCGCGCCGCGCCAGAGTGGCGGCATTGCGGTGGGGAGCTCTCGGCCGGAAGGCCTGGCGACCGGGGCGTCGTATGCCGCGGCGCTCGGCAGCCCGCAGGCGCGCAATCGCTTGTAGGGGCACGGATTTCCGCTGCGGGACCCGGGCGGCCGCGGTGCGGCCGGATGCCCGGAGGCACACATACGCGGCGATCTCGGGCTGTGCCCGCAATTGCTTTTCGCTCAGGCTGTTCGCCGGTAACGACGCGGCCCTGCCGCGCGGGATGGCGGCATTGTGGTGACGGGCCTTCGGCCGCAGGGCCGGGCAATCGGCGTGCCCGTCGCTGCCACCCGGTGGACCGCGGCCGCACTGTCGCGTGGGGGGCATGGGCTTTCGCCGCAGGGCCCGCAATGCCCCCCGGGCGGCCAGATGCTCTCTGACGGATGTACGCCGCGGTTTGCCGCTGCACCCGCAGTCGCGTGTGGCTCCCTGCGTTCGCCGAGAAGGACGCGGTCCTGCAGGACCGGGGCACGGTCACGACGTGCGCAGGGCACACTCCGTCACCGTGCCCTGCTGGATGCGGAAGGCGCGGATCACCGGGAGCGCCGGGTCGGCAAGCGAACAGATGAGGTAGACCGCGCTCGCATAGAACGCCAGGCGGATGTCGGTCTGAGAGGGATACGCCGCGGTGTGCGGGTGCGAGTGAAAGATACCCCAAAGCTCCTCACCGCGCGATTCGATGTCCATGGTCACCCGCAGGAGGTCGCGCGGGTCCAGATCGTAACGGGTCGGACTCCGCAGGGCGTTACGCGCGGGATAGAAGCGGGACGGAACCCCGTTCCGGCCGGCGAGCAACCCGCACGCCTCCAGGGGGTGCTCGCTCCGGGCATGCTCCACCATGGCCGCGTGCATCACGGCCGGCAGGACGACCTCGTCGTGCACCCGCGCCCCTCCCCTCGCCTCCCAGCCTGGGGGGGCCGTCGCCGAGGTCCGCCTTCCCGGAGCCACTGCCCCGGCACCCCTTCTCCCCCCGAGAGCTCGCGGCTCGCGGCCGGCGTGGCAACCGACCGTCACAATGCCGCCCCAGCCCTGCCGCTCACTCCATCCTGGCGCCTCACCCGCCAGGTCGCCCCGGGCGCTGCGCACCCGATGCTCCCGGCATCCAGCCCCCAGGTCGCCTCCCGACGCTTGCCGTCTCCGGCTCCCCACATCCAGCCTCGCCGCTCACTCCATCCTGGCGCGGCTTCGGGTTCGGCTTGCCTCCATCCTGGCGCCTCACCCGCCAGGTCGCCCCGGGCGCTGCGCACCCGATGCTCCCGGCATCCAGCCCCCAGGTCGCCTCCCGACGCCTGCCGTCTCCGGCTCCCCACATCCAGCCTCGCCGCTCACTCCATCCTGGCGCGGCTTCGGCCCAGGTCGCCTCCCGACGCTTCGCGTCTCCGGCTCCCCACATCCAGTGCCCATGGGAGCAGGCTGGCGTAGCGGTCACCACCGTCTGGCAGGATGCAGGCCACCCGGCGCCCCGCGCCCAGTTCAGCGGCCACGCGCAACGCGCCCCATACCGCCGCGCCGGAGGAGGGACCCACCATCAGCCCTTCCCGGCAGGCCAGCTGGCGCGCCATCTCGAAACCGTCTTCATCGGTGCAGGACAGGACCTGATCGATCACGCCGCGATCGAGAACCCCCGGCACAAATCCCGCGCCAAGACCCAGCAGCCGGTGCGGTCCGGGACGGCCGCCGGCAAGGACGGGGCTGCGCGCCGGTTCGACCGCCACCACCCGGATGCCGGGGAGGTGTCCCCGCAGGTGGCGCGCGACACCGGTGAGCGTCCCCCCGGTACCCACCCCGGCCACAAAGGCATCACACCGCCCACCGCATTGCTGCAAGAGCTCCGGCCCCGTACCCTCCTGGTGCGCCAGCGGATTGTTCGGGTTCTCGAACTGCCGCGGCCAGAAGGCCCCGCGTCGGCGCACGATCTCCTCCGCCGCGAACACGGCACCGCCCATGCCCTCGATCCCGGGGGTCAGTTCCAACTCCACGCCGTACCAGGCGAACAAGGCGCGGCGCTCCATGTTCATGTCCTCCGGCATCGTCAGCACAAGCCGGTAGCCGCGCACGGCCGCCACCACGGCCAGGCCGATGCCCGTGTTGCCCGACGTCGCCTCGACGATGGTATCGCCCGGCCGCAGCCGTCCCTCGCGCTCAGCGGCATCGATCATCGCCAGCGCGATCCGATCCTTGACGCTTCCGCCGGGGTTCATCCATTCCAGCTTGCAGACGATCTCCGCGCTGGAGGCGGGGGTATGCCGCAGGCGCACCACCGGAGTCCGACCGATGAGCTCAAGGGCATCGGATAGGATGTCCTCCGTCACCGCTGGCTCGGACGCAGAGGACGAAGACGACTTTGGGCGCGACTCGGTCGCGTCACCGGTCCCGGATGCCTCTCCCGCGGCGGCCCGCCGCACTAACGCTCCCCCGCTTCCTCCACTGGCAGCTGCTCGTTGATCCACTCGACCATCCCGCCCGCCAGATTGTACGCCTTGGAGAAGCCCGCGCGACGCAGCAGGTCGACCGCAAGGCCGGAGCGGTCGCCGACGCGGCAGACAAAGATCATCTCCTGGGCAGGGTCCATGGCCTCCCGTGCCCGGGCCAGACTCCCCAATGGCATCAGTTCCGCGCCCGGGATGCGCATCGCGCCATACTCGTAGGGTTCCCGCACGTCGATGATCACGGCCCCCTGCCCCATGCGTTCGTATGCCTGGCGCGCAGTGAGTTCGTGCCGGTCCGCCTCGGCGGCCGGGACCGCGCCCACGGCCTGCCTGCCCTCGTGGTCGGTACCGCCGACGCCGCAGAAGCCCTCGTAGTCGATGAGCTCGGTGACGGTCGGCTGGTCGCCGCAGACCGGACATTCCGGATCGCGATTCCAGCGGAGCGTCTGATACTCGCCGGCCATGGCGTCATACAGAACCAGCCGACCACTCAGCGGGTCCCCCGCACCCAGTAGCACCTTGATCGCCTCGACGGCCTCCAGTGTGCTCATGTGGCCGGCGAGCGCCCCGATGATGCCGCCTTCGGCGCATGAGGGCACAGAGCCGGGGGGTGGCGGAGCCGGGAAGAGGCAGCGGTAGCACCCGCGGCCCGGCAGAAACACGGTCGCCTGCCCCTCCCACCTGAGGATGGAGGCATCGACCAAAGGCTTGCGCAAGAATACGCAGGCGTCGTTGACCAGATAGCGCGTCGGGAAGTTGTCCGAGCCGTTGACCACCAGATCAAACTGGCCGATGATCTCAAGCGCGTTCTCCCGCGACAGCCAGACCGGAAACGCGCGCACCTCCACCTCCGGATTGATGTCCTCGAGGTGCCGCCGCGCCGACTGCACCTTGGGGCGACCGATGTCATGCGTAAAGTGCAGAATCTGGCGGTGGAGGTTGCTCACGTCGACCGTGTCGCCATCCACGATGCCGATGGTGCCGATACCCGCGGCCGCAAGGTAGATCGCGGCACCTGAGCCGAGGGCCCCCGCACCGATGATCAGGACCTTGCTGTCGAGCAGGCGTCGCTGGCCGGCGACGCCGACTTCATCCAGGCGAATATGCCGGCTGTAGCGCTGCAGTTGTTCGCGAGACAGCAACGGCATCCGCGCCACCGCCGGGTCTCCCGCCGCCGCGCCACCGGCCATGGCCGGAATCAGGGCCACCTCGTCGCCGTCGCCGAGCGCGGTGTCCTCGCCCTGCAGGGCGCGTGTCTCGACCTGGTTGACGTAGACGTTGAGGTAGCCCGGCGCCCGGCCGTCGGCGGAGAGGATCCGGTCGCCGAGCCCCGGAAACCGCCGGGCCAAATCCTGCAACAACTGGCCCACCGAGGCCGCCTGGGATTCGACGTATGAGGCGCGGTCGGTAAATTGACGGTAGGGTGTCGGGATATACACGCGAACAGGCACGGCCGCCCACACTCCCCACAGCACCCGCACGGATGCTGGACCGGCTGTACTCCATAAAAGCAGGCGGCTTTCCGCCTTTTCACCGGATTTTAGCGGTGCACGCATGGGGCGTCAATTGCAGAGGCGCGACGCGCAACCGCTCAACCGGATGCGCTGCTGCGGCGGCAGCGCGCCCTTTTCCCGTCAGGCGGCCTGTGGTAGCATATCAGCGTCGCCGCCCCCGGGCGGCCGCATCGGGCTGTAGCGCAGCTTGGCAGCGCGCCTGAATGGGGTTCAGGAGGCCGGCGGTTCAAATCCGCCCAGCCCGACCACGTTTCCCGAGGGTTTCCCGAGGGGCCGCCCGGTGCGGCCCTTCGCCTTTTCCCACCCAGCCGCGCTGCCCGCGCGGCCTATTCCCTAGCGCGCTGCGAGCGCCAAGGCATCATCGGCATCATCGAAAGACCGGCCAGGGATCGCCCGCCTGGCTATTTCGGCCAGAATGTCGTCCCGGTCCTGCGGGGCCAGGACGGACCACAGACGCAGGACAACCGTGCTCTGCGCATCGGGCTCCTGGGTCTCCGTATCGCGGCGCAGGTCGTCCACGGTGACGCCCAGCGCGCCGGCTATAGATTCCAGCGTACGGGCGCGTGGGTGCTTGACCGCACCGCGCTCGATATCGGACCAGGCGGGCACGGAGATTCCCGCGCGGTGAGCGGCCTCACGGGACGTTATGCCCGCCGCGCTGCGGCGCGCCCGTATAGCGTCGCCAATCCGCATATGTCTTCCCTCCTCTTCCTTATGGTAGCCGAATGATAGCCAATCGGTCAAGAAAAAAACCTGTCGAATTGCCCATTGATCCCTTGATGTTAGCCAATCGTTAGCCTATCATACCGCCATTGGCTGACTCACTCAGGAGGGGTGTCGATGGCAGACGGGGCAGCGGATGCCCAGGAGGTGCAGGACCAGCGCCGGCGGGATTTTGTCTTGCTGCACCAAAGACTCCGGGACTACGTACGCGACGGCATCATGGACCACAAGGTCTACCTGATCTATGCCGCCTATCTCCACTACGCAGACTTCGGTACAGGTAGTGGAGTCTTCGTAAGCCTGGACCGCATTGCCAAGGACATGAAACTGCATCGGGATTGGGTGCGGTGGGGGCTGCAGTGCATGGAGGCATTGGGACTGGTCTGCATCACCCGCCGTCCTGGACGCACCACGCTGATCGCGTTCCGCAACCCTCCGGACTGGAGCCGGCAGCGTCCACTGCTGCCGCCCTCGCCGTCCGCCTGGCACCGTCACTCCTCGGCCGGCGGGCACCCAACCCCGCGGCGGGGGCGACACCCAACCCCGCAGGCGGGGGCGACACCCAACCCCGCAGGCGGGGGCGACACCCAACCCCGCGGCGGGGGCGACACCCAACCCCGCGGCGGGGGCGACACCCAACCCCGCGGCGGGGGCACAACCAAGACCCAAGTACCAAGACCCAAGTACCAAGACCCAAGTACCTCCGGATCCGGACCCAGCGAAGCGACACTTCCTGCTTCTAACGGTGCGGGCGAGACGGCCGGCGCCCCGGCCTCGGTGGCCGCGATTCGCGAGCAGATCTGGCCCCAGTTCGGCGACCGTGCGCCGGTGAAAGGGGCTGCGTCTCCTGGGCTACGGATGAGCTGGGGCCTTCGGCCTGTCGGTGCGGTGTTAGCGCAGAGCATCGGCCAGGGCGAGGGACCGGACAAGAGCCAGTCGGACAGCTAACGAGGGGTGAAGGCATGGGCATGGAGCGGGCGGCGGCGGCGTATCGGCGCTTGGCATGTGGGACCGGTCCTGCGGCGACGGATCCAGGGACTGAGGCGGATTGGAACTACCGTGCCAACCTGATCCTGCTCGCCGCGCGGATGGAACTGGCCGAGCGCCGGTTGTCTGAGGAGCTGAGGCGGCGCCGAGTCGCAGTTGGAGCGTATGGGCGTTAGCCCACGTTCCCGCCGCGACTCAGCGGCCGGGATCGGAGGGCGTGAAAGGGGAGACAAGCATGCTGGCGGTGGACACGGACCCCAGATCCGGGCTCCCGAAGGGCCGTCCTGGTTCCCACGCCTGCTTTGGGAGGATGTGGAAAATGGCGATGACTCCCAGCCTA
>JAJZMB010000019.1 GCA_021803205.1 Bacillota bacterium
GCCAGCTAGGGGAGTTTTCTCTTCCCCACCCTATATCCTGGTTTTCCCATTATATGGTTATATCCCAGGTTGTTCCTCACAATCGTGGGGTCGACCCCCCTCCACGACGCCGTCCTGGGCAGGCTCGGCCCCTGCCTCGACCAGTGGCTGGTCGTACCGGAGCGGATGTACGTCCTGGCGCCCAGGCCCGACGCCGCCCAGTGCACCGCCGTGCACCAGTGCCCGCGGTGTGGCCGGTCGCACCTGCATCCGTCAGGAGGCATCTGCACCACATGCCTGCGGCCGCTAGCCCCAACTCCCACCCTTTGGAGGGTCGACACCGAGCCTGAGGACTACTACGAGTTCCTGGCCAGGAGCGGCGCCGAGACCTTCCGCCTCCGCTGCGAGGAGCTCACCGGGCAGACCAATGGGGAGGACCGAATCTCCAGACAGCGGCGGTTCCAAGAAGTGTTCCTGGAAGAGGAGTCCGCTCCCGCGGCCGGCGTCGACCTCCTGAGCGTCACCACGACAATGGAGGCCGGTGTCGACATCGGCTCCCTGCAGGCGATCTCACTTGCCAACATGCCCCCGGTCCGCTTCAACTACCAGCAGAGAGTGGGCCGTGCCGGACGGCGCGGCCTCGGGACCTCGGGCGTGCTTACCCTCTGCCGGGGCCGAAGCCACGACGACTACTACTTCGAGCGGCCAGAGCTGATGACCGCCGAGCCGCCGCCTACCCCGTACGTGGACGTGTCCCGCCCCGAGATAGCCAGAAGGGTCATCAACAAGGAGGTGCTTCGCCGGGCATTTCGCGGAATACCGGTTCCGGCCGGCGGCGACAACGTCCACGGCGAATTCGACCAGGTCGACCAGTGGGGGCTGCACCGGTCACTCGTCGAAGCCTGGATCCAGGCGCATCCCCGCGAGGTCGAGGCAATCTGCGAAGCGGTCCTCCGGCGGACCGCTATGGACTCGCCCGCCGACCGGGCCGCCACAGCGGACCACGTGCGGAACACACTCCTTGCAGAGATCGACGAGGTCGCCCGGCACCCCGAAAGCGCCGGTCACGTCGCGCTGAGCGAACGGCTGGCGTCCATGGGCGTTCTGCCGATGTTCGGCTTTCCCACCAGAGTCAGGAACCTCTACCACGAGCGGCCCTCCCTGACGCATGGATGGCCGCCCGACCGCGGCGTCATCGACCGCCAACTCGACATCGCCATCAGCCAGTTCGCGCCGGGCGCCCAGACAGTCAAAGACGACGAACTCCACACCTCCGTCGGCGTCGTCGACTACAGGCCGTATGCCGGCGCGGTCGTGGCGGCCCCCAACCCCCTGGGTGACCCGGTGGAGGTCGGCATCTGCCGGCGCTGCCAGGCCCTCGTCCCCAAGCCCGCCGCCCAGGGCGGCTGCCCGTACTGCTCTGCCGCCCGCAGCGACGTCGGATACAGAACGGTTGAGCTGAGCGAGCCGCGAGGGTTCACGACGTGGTTTTCCATCAACGCGGAATTCACCGGCGGCTTCGAATTCACGCCCAGGGCGCTCCGGGCGAGGATCGGATCCAGCCCAAACCCGCCCGCGGGCGGCCGCAACTTCACCGCCGACGCCGGGTCGCAGCGCGTCTACCGGATCAACGACAACGACGGGTCGGACTTCGAGTTCCGCAAATTGACCAACCAGGACGTCTGGATCACCGAAGCGGCCTTCGACCAGGCGCTCCAGGACCTTCCGCTGGTCGAGCGGCGTGCCGTCTCGGCGCCAGCCTTCGATGCCGGAGAGCAGCCGGCGCGGCGGGCCCTCGCGGCGATTGCCAATACCGACGTCCTCACCGTCGGGATCGCCGACGTCCCCGTCGGTCTGTGCCTCAACCCCGCGGTGCCCGAAGCCCGGGCCGGCTGGTACTCCTTCGGATTTCTGGTGAGAAGAGCCGCGGCTGTTTCTTTGGATGTAGCCGGATCCGAGCTCGACCTTGGCATCCAGCCCGTCATGGACTTCAGAAGCCCGTTTACACCGCCCTCGGCGAGGGTCTTCCTTTCAGACGCCCTCGAAAACGGCGCCGGCTACTGTACGCATTTAGGTGAGCCCGCGAGGTTCGAAGCGCTCTTGGAGTTCATCACCGGCGGCGGCGCTCCACCCGACGACAGCTTCTGGCGCCCCCTGGTCGGCCCGCCCCACGAGCACGAGTGCGCCAGCTCGTGCCACAAGTGCCTCCGCGAATTCGGGAACATGGCCTTCCACCCCTTGCTCGACTGGCGCACGGGCCTGGACATGGTCCGCCTGGCCCTCGACCCGGCCGCGCAGATCGACCTCGACTACCCGTACTGGGCAACCCTTCTGGCTCGCTTCGCCGGCCCTTACTTCACCGGGTTGGAAATAACGCATGACCGACTGGGAACCCTGCAGGCCGGCGTCGATGCCGCTCGCCACCGGGCCCTCGCCCTCGTCCATCCGCTCTGGGACCGTGACCCTGCGAACTACCGCGCGGACGTCGCCGCCGCAGTCGCGGACGGGGAACGCAGAGGTCTCCGGGTCGAGCTTCGATCCATCCTCAGAGCAGTGCGAACCCCGTACGAGTGAAAGAGGCAGAGCTGAGATGCTGATCCCGAACGCACCGACGCCGCGGGCCCTGCGGTCCATATCGCCCAGCCTCTACGAGGCGCTCCTCAGCTGCCCAGCCCGCGCCGCGTGGTACGCCACCGGGACCCGCGGCGCCGTCGCCCCCCACCCGTCCGCTCTCCTCGCCATCTCCTTCCACGGAGTCATGGAGGCCCTCCAGAAGGGTCGGATAACGGGGACGGACGAAGAGTGCCGGCTGGGCGCCCGGAGCCTCTTCGACGGGCTTGCCGCAAGGATCCACACCGAGGCGCATCCTCTCATCAAGGTCAAGTTCCCCTCGCCGCAAAAGCTGCCGTACTACAACCTGCTGCGCGAACGGTCGGCTGCTCTAGCGGCCGACTACTCCCGTTCCGGGGAACGACAGGAGGCAGGACGAGCTGTTGCCGAAGGGCGCTTCGAGTCGTCGGACGGCGTCATCGTCGGTCGCCCAGACATGGTCGACGTCGGGCGGGCGGTAGTGGTCGACTACAAAACCGGCCAGGCGGCCAAGGATGGCTGGCGGGTGTCCGAGCGCGAAGCCCGGCAGCTGAGCCTGTACGTCTATCTCGCCGCGGAGGCCGGCATCACGGCCACCAGGGGAATGATCGTCCGGGGCAACGGAGACACCGCGCGCATCGACATTTCGAAAGATACTGCCAATGCAGAGGCTGAGCGGGCCCGCAAGGTTCTCGCAGAGTTCAACGCCTCCATCGACGGAGGAAGCACCTTCTACGGGTTCGCGCGGCCTTCGGCGGACGCGTGCCGCATGTGCCCATGCATACCGCTTTGCGAGCGATTCTGGGAGGCCGCCGATCCCTCCTGGAGTGACGAATGCGGTATCCACCTGGAAGGGACGGTTACCGCCGCGCGTCCAGCGAGCGTCCAGGGAACGGCGCTTCTCACCGTCGAAGTGGATGCCTCTCGAGGCACCATCCGTAAGTGCGAGGCCACGATCGAGCAGATCCCCGCGGCGTGGGTAGTCGCCGACGGCGACCGGGCCCCTGAGGCTGGGGACACCGTGCGGCTCGTTGATGCTCGGCTTGTATCCGAAGACCCGACCGTCATACGGGCCGACCGGGTGACGACGTCGCTGTGGCGGGTGGGAGGAGAGACTTGACCGACGACATGACCGTAGAGCAGCGGAGCCGGACCATGTCGCGCATACGCGCTCGGGATACCGCGCCTGAACTCACGATTCGGCGGTTGCTCCATGCCCGCGGGCTCCGCTACCGCATTCATGTTGTCGATCTCCCCGGCCGCCCCGACCTAGTATTCAGGCGGGCGAAGGTTGTTGTGTTCATCGACGGAGACTTCTGGCACGGCTGGCAGTTCAACCGCTGGAAGGACGGTCTTGCCCCCTACTGGCCGCGACAAGATTGAACGGAACATGCAGCGTGACGTCCGGAACTTCGGCGTACTCAGGCAGCAGGGCTGGGCGGTTGTACGCTGCTGGGAGAACGAAATTGAGACAAGCCCTGAGGGCTGCGTTGACCGCGTGGAGCAGGCCGTTCGTGCTGGGAAAAACGGCGCCAGTGCCCGATGCGACCCACTCCGTGTCTCCCGCCGATAGGGAGTCTTTGCGGAGCGTCGGCGAGGCATTACTCTACACAGGGGCCTCTCCACCTGGACGGCCCCCTTTTTGAACAGGAGGCGGCGGAGTTCAGAACGAGCCCGCAACCCTGAACGGCGAGAGGAGCTATGGCTCGTCGCCAGCCTTGTCCCGATGAAGGGGGCGGCGGTTTGAGGCAAGATGCGCCCGATTCGTTCAAGACGGTGTGGAATGCCTTGCTGGATCGCGCAGTTGCCATCAGCGACCATGCCCTTAGCCTCATTGATCACGCGCTTCCCGAGAACACCAGCATGGCTACGCTACCGCATGGGATAGTTTACAGGCTGCACCTCGCGGCGACCGCTACCTACCGCTCGGCGATCGTGTGCTTGCGTTCACCGGAGACCTCGGTGTCCGCTTTCGCCCTGCTCCGAGGGCTGCTCGAAGCCTGGGCACACCTGGATTTCATAGGGGACGACGGCCAGGGCGGGGACGTGCGCTGTCGGGCGCTTCGGTATGAGCTTGGTGCTGCAAAGGAGTGGATGGACAGCGTTCACGACGCGCCTCCAGGCTTTGATCAGGAAACCTGGGGCGCGCAGGCCCAAACTCGCCTTGTGGACATACAAGAGGCGTGGCAGCTACTCGGCTGTACCGGGAAACCCCGGACTCGGAAGGAAGTCGACGCTACCCTTCACCGGATGGGGAAGCGTGCCAAGATGGAGTGGGTCCCAGGAGCCTGGCGGGCCACCTCGGTGACTGTGCATATGTACGGCGTAGACTTCGCCCTACTGGATCGTGGAGATGGGTCATCGGACCTGGTGTGGGCGCTTCCCCGCTACCAGGCAACCTGGTTGTCTCTGGCCGCCTCCTCCTACGCCTATCTCACATTGACGGCTGCGCGTACTCTCGGTGCCGCCAACGCCACTCAGTTCGGCGAGGAAGTGCGGCTGTTAGTGGAGGGACAAGAATTGCGGCGGGTTCTGGATGTGCGCTGACCCAGGAGCATTGCCCCGCCGACTGAGCGACTATCGCTGCAAGGACCTGTCCGTTCCGGCGAGCGTCAACAGCCGAAGCAGCGTCGCGTATCCACAGTCTAGGCGCCGGGCCGCCTCGGACCGGCTGATCTGCCGGCTTTCCAGGTCACGCCGTACCACGGCCCACCGCTCCGCGAACCCCGGCCGCGCCGTCACCGGCGGCCGGCCCGGTGTGCGGCAACTTCGCGCTCCACGTCCTTGGGCGTGATCCCGGCGCGCTTGGCGCGCGATACGAGCAGTGCCCACAGCCGCCGGAACTCCCGCTCGCCGTCGCGCGGCCTACGCTCGCGGGCGGCAAGGCCGCCCAGGAACGGTCGCAGGTGCCGCGAAGCGTGGAGGATCTCGATCCCGAGCACTCGCCCCCGCCGGTCGAGGTCGGCGGTGACGCCGGGGGCCAGGTCCACGTTGTCCATGGCCACACCGTCGCGAAACTCCAGGTACAGCGCATCGGCCTCAGGGTCGTACCTGACGCTCAGGGCGGCGTCGCTCGCTCGGCGGCGGCTCACGAAGCGGCCTCTCCCTTCGCCGTCTGCAGTAGCCGCAGGACCGTGGCGAAGCCGATGCCCAACTGCCGTGCGGCCTCGCTCTTGGACAGGCGGCCGGCGCGAATCTCCGGTTCCACCGCCGCCCACTTCTCGGCGAACCCCGCCCGTGCCGTCACCGGAGGCCGGCCGATGTGGACGCCTTGCCGCCGCGCGCGGTCCATGCCGGCACGGACCCGCTCGGACAACGCCTCCAGCTCGAACTCGGCCAACGACGCGAGCAGGTTCAGTAGGAGCCGCCCAAGTGCCGTCCGGGTGTCGAACCCCTCCCGCGCGCTCACGAAGCCGATCCCCTGCGCCTCCCAGACGGCCAGAGTGTCGTGCATGTGCTTGACGGAGCGGAACGCCCGGTCGAGCTTGAAAACGAGCACGGCCTGGAACCGCCGCTTGGCCGCGTCGTCCAGGAGCTTCCGCCAGGCCGTGCGGTGCAGCGGGTCGTTGGCCGGCGCGTGGTCCACGTACTCGCCGACGATCTCCCACTGCTGCCCGCGGGCGAAGTCGCGCAGGGCGAGGAGCTGCGTCTCCGGGTCCTGGTCCTTGTCCGACGTGCTCACTCTGGCGTAGGCCGCGACCTTCACCGGGACCACCTCCCCGTGTCACCACCACCGCCACGGGCCGCGTGGCCAGGTCAGCCAGGCGGCGGCGATCATCACGACGGCGAGCGCGACCAGGTGGAGGGTCACCCCGTCCGCCGCCGCTTCTTGGCCACGGGTGCCGCCGCAGGCCCTCCGTTAGCCTTCTGGAGAGCCTCCTCCGCCGGGGCGGGCGGCTCAGCGCCGGCCGTGACCGCCGGGGCGGCTGCCGCCTGCGCCTCCAGACGGGCGACAACCTCTTCCACCGTTGGCTTGTGGTTGCAGAACGCGCGGAGGTGCCGGCCGTCCTCCGTGCACCACAACGTCAACGCCACCTTGCCGTTCCTGTTGTGCGTGATACCCACGCGCAGCGGTGCGCCGCAGATCCAGCACATCGGGACTGGCAGCTCAGCCATCGGAATCCCCTCCCTGTGTCGCCTCCGGTGACACCGCCGCCGGAGCCCGCCGGCCGTGCCGCTGTGTCGGCTGCGGTGACACAGCCTTGCCCCGGCTGCGACGGCGACCACCCTCGGTGCTGTAGCCGCGCCCGGCGGCCCACTCCTCGCACACCTCGGCCAGCGCGACGCCGCGGCGGTTGGGCGCCTCCGTCGCGCCCAGACGCGGCAGCATGAGGCCGACCGCGTGCTCCACGGCGTCTTTCTGCGCGTTGCTCAGGCTGAAGGAGGTGACGTGCAGGCCGGCCTCGGCCTTCGCGCGCTCCACGGCCGCCCAACCGCTGACCTGCTCGGCCAGGGAAGCCGGGTTCGCTTCCCGGATGGAGGCCAGACCGCGGAGCGCCTCGGCGCTGTCGGGCAGGACGGCGGCCGCCTCCTCGGCGGACATGGCGGCCAGCAGGTCCTTGACCAGCGCCGCCTTCTTGTTGAGGTCGTCCTCGCCGTGGACGCGGTTGAGCGCCTGTGCGAGGAGCCGCGCGCGGGCGTCGTCGGCCTGGACCTCGACGCACGGGACGGTGGCGGCGCCCTGCTCGCGGAGGACCTTGAGGCGCTGGTTGCCGGACAAAACCTCGTAGGCATCGCCCACGGAGCGCACGACCAGCGGCACGACCACGCCGAATCGGACCAGGCTGGCGCCCAGACGGCGCAGCGTGCCCTCGCCCGCCTCGTTCGGGTTCCAGGGCGCCTCTCGGAGCAGGTCAAGCGGCGGCACCTCGACGATCTCCACGGTGCTCACCCCCGGTCTTCGGATATGGCAGCACGGGCACACGCAGGCGGCCGCGCCAGGACGGGTCGACGAAGCACAGGTAGCGGTGCTTCCCGACCGTGGGGACCTCGCGGACGCACAGGCCGTGCTGCTCGAAGAAGGGCTTGGAGTGCGTACCCCACACGCTCGCGATGCTGCGGGTGTGCATCGGCCGGCCGTCGCCCAGGTCGAACAGGGGCTGGGGCTCGGACAGGCCGGTGTAGAGCCAGCCGGCGGCCTGGTAGACGTAGCCGACGTGCGGGACGCCGCCCGGCGCGACGGCCGGGTCCGCATAGGACACGAGGAACCTGACGGCGGTGTGGCGGCGAAGAGCGCGGACGAGGAGGCCGAGGACGCGGGATTCGCTGTTGTGCGGCGCCTCCGGCGAGTGCCACAACCGCGCCATGTTCAATGCGTCCCGCGTGCTGGCGCCATCCACGAGCCGCGGCGCACCGAGGGGGCCGGCGTTGAGGACCACCGCGCCGGCCATGCGCTCGCTTGCGAACACGCCGAAGGAGAGGCGCGCGCCCGCGGCCATGGCATGCAGGTAGTGGTGCCGGACGATGAGCGCGGCGGCGACGGCGTGCGGCACGACGCGCAGTTCGAGGTCGCGAGGCTGGAGCGGCGTGGTCGGACTTGCACCGCCATCGTCCCGCTGGTAGCGGGCCGCGCTGCTACTTGCACCAACGCCGCACTCCGTTGTTTCGCCGCTCCGAGGGAGCACTTCCTGCTGCGTGACGCTCATCGTCCGTCGCCTCGCAGGCGCTCACGGCCGAGGCGCGCCAGCCGCTCGCCCCAACGCGCGAGGATGGCGTCCGCGTTCGGCTCGGAAGCAGTCTGCACAGTGACGATCGGAGCCAGCGCGGTGCGGGCGGCGCGTCTACGCACGCGCACAGGCGGCGGAGTGCGCTGCGCCGCTCCGCTGTGCGATGTCGTGCTGTTCGACTGCTTGACTCCCGACATGACCACTCCCACCGCGTCGGAGGGAGTGTAGAGTCACGCGCGCGCCGGCCGGTCGTGCTTAATCCGCCGGTTACGCTTGGCCGTAGCGCCGCCTGCGGATCTGCCGGATGCCGTATCGGCGGGCGTTAGTCCGGTGGCGTAAAGTGGCGAACTCTGCGTCGTCGGCGTCCAGGGCCTCCTCCCCCTCGACGGCGGCGACCGCGTCTAACACCCGGCCTTCCACCGCGCGCGCATTGCGCGGATCGTAACCGGGGGGCGGATCGAGGGCTGGCGCGGCCTTCAAGAGGTGCGAAACCCGGTGGCGCTTGACCTGCGGCAGGCGCACCACCTTTGAGATGAGGCTGGCCGCTGCCTTGGCCTCTCTCGCCGCCGCGCGAACCGCCTCCTCGGGACAGTCGGCGCCGTATGCAAGCTGCACATGGAACAAGCCGCCGGGGCGTCGCCGAATGCGCTCCTGTTTGGCCTCATCGTTGCGCTTCTCGACGTCACCGCTCGGCTGCGAGCCAAAGGGATTCGGCGGGAGCCACTGGAGGAGGTCTGGACGCTGCTCCAGCAAGACGCTCGGGCGCAAATGCTCCGCCGCCTGCCGAACATCCTCGGAGGAGCGAGCCGCCGCCCGCACCGCCTCGACCATCGCCGATGTTGGCTGCCAATGAAGGGTCCAGGCTGCCGGATACAGCGGGTTCGCGTCGAGATACGCCGCAAATCGCTTGGCGACACCCGAAGGATTCAGTACGGCCCAGAGCGCGATCTCCTCCGGCAGCCAGAACTGCCACGCCAGCAGATCAATCTGGTGGGCGAATCTATGGTAGGACAGGAACAACTGCTGTGCCGTCGCACGCGGCCAGTCTTCGTGCTCTTCGTCGACGAGGTCGGCCCATCCATCGTTTCGAAACGTGGCAAAGCTCCGGGAGCGCGGTCGCCGCGGGAAGGACCAATCGGCCGGCATCCACCACACGTACTTCTCTATAGGCCGTCCGTCCTCCGTCTTCAGCAGCGGCGGTCCAGGCCGAGCGTCCTCCGTCTCATCTACGGGGAACGGATGAAGCTCATGCAACCACCTGCTGCGCAAGTCGAGCCACTGCTGCTCGCTCGTGATCTCGTCCGGCTTGATCTTCCAGCGCAGGTCGAGAAACGCTGCCTGGAGGATGCGGAGGGTATCGGAGCGCAGAAGCTCTTGCAGGTTCTGCTCGTGCCAGGCGCGTAGCCGTTCTTTGGCCGACTTGCGGGTGCTCACCGACACCGCCCCCGTCAGAGCATGCCAGACTCCGCCGCGGACGCGCCAGCGTCACACTCGCCGGCTCGGGTGTGCCGCTTGGTAGACACACGCGCCAGGCTCGCTCAGGCCGCCCCCGACCGCCCAAGCACCTGCTCCGGAACCAGCACCGCCAGGTCTCCGACCTTGAACTCGCGCACCGGCTTGCGGTCGAACTGCCACCACATGGGGTCGGCCAGGGGCTGCCCGTCCCAGCGACAAGGCCCCCCGACCAGCACCGTGATGTCCGTCCCGGGTATCTGTACCTCTTGCACGCCCGGCACGCGGCGCATCGCCGCCAGCCGTCCTGCGGCCGAAAGCCCTGTGCGCGTTGACTCCCCGGCCCCTCCACCTGCATCTGGGGATACATCACCGTCGGCGTCTGTATCCCCAAACACGCCCTCCGCAGCCGCTGCCCGCTGTGCCGCAACGCATTCCGGGCACGAACCGGGGTCGAGGTAGGCGCCGGCCGGCACCTCGTCCAGCACAGGCAGCAGGCCGCGCCAGCCGGGCGAGGCGACCCAGCGGCGGACGGGCGCGGCGTCCGGATGCGCCGGGTCGCAGCCGACCTCGACGCCGTAGGCCGTGCGGGCGACCTCGGGGCTCACCTGCCGCGCCCCCGCGGCCGAGAGGACGGCCCGGTCGCTGGCGACGTGCACGACGACCAGGGCCTCCAGTGCGATCGGAGCCTCGGGCAGGCCCGGCAAGGCGGCAGGCGCCACCGTGCCACCGGGGGCCAGCCGGCACCAGGCGGCGCGCACGGCGGCGCCGACGACCTCCTCCCGCGCCCCTGGCGCCACCAGGAGCAGCCCATAGGCGATGCGCCCTTCCTGCGGCTCGGCGCAGAGGTAACCGCAGAGCACACCCGGTCCGCCGGCCGCCTGACGGACCTCGGGGCTCTTCAGGAGCTTCCGCGCCGCCGCCTGTGCCGCCGGGAGCCCGACGCCGCGCGTCGAGCAGCGCAGGACCACCACAGGTTCGTCGCCGTAGATCACCCGCAGCCGCTCGGCGTGCTCGGCGAACTCCATCGCCGCGACGATCTCCGCGCAGCGGCGGCAGCCGCGCTGGCCGCACGGAGCGTGGGTGCTGTGGTGGACGTGGAAGAGGTCGCCGCGGCCGTTGACGGCCGGGGCCTCGCGGAACATGGCGCGCCGCCCGCAGTACTTTGGCCCCTCCAGCAGGCGGTCCAGGTGCAGTTGCAGACGCCGGCTCACCTGCTCGGCGCAGCCGCTGCGGCGATGCGAGCGGCCATCCGCCTCGGTCGGGACCGGGCCCTCATGCACCACGACGATCCCCTCCTCGTAATGGGCGACGTACTCCGCGGCAGCACGGGCGAGCCGCAGAATGAAGTCG
This sequence comes from Bacillota bacterium, assembly GCA_021803205.1. GTDB lineage: Bacteria > Bacillota > Sulfobacillia > RBS10-35 > JAJYVN01 > JAJZMB01. Next base: position 11,040 of record JAJZMB010000019.1, read on the forward strand.
CGGACTCGCAGGACCGCGTGCTTTGCGGCCTCCAGGCTGGGGTGTCTGACCCAGACGCTACCCAGACGGACGGGCGCCGACAGGCGCACAGTTTCGGAATCTTCGCTGGCGCCACTCCGCTGCGCCGAACGCTTCGGCGCCTTCAGCCAACGGCCCAACTGCTCCTCGGACGGTGACAGTACCGTCACCCCCGCGGGAGGTCCACGCCGCTTGCGGCCTTTGGTCGTCGATTCCGCCGGTGGCTCGTCGCCGTCCGCCTTGTTGACGGCCACGCTCGCGGCACCGCCTGGCTCCTTCGGCGGCTGCCGGACACCACTTGCGGGCGCGGTCGTCTGCTGGGCGGCCCACCGAGCGCACGCCTCCGCCACCGCTTGGCGCAGACCGGCCTCCAAGCGGTCAGGATCGGCGGCGTCCGCGACGGCAATCGCGACGGCCTCGTCGAGGTCGAAGGTCGGGTCGGACGACCGCCGCGCCAACGCCTCAGCCAGCGCTTGCATATCCGCAGGCCGGCTGCTCGTGTGCCCCGCGCGCTTCCTGCCCGGCTTGAATGCACGCGGTGTCCAGAGGCTGGTGTTCCCACCGACGGCAGGGGCGTTCTGCTCCGCGCGCCAAGCAGCGGCGCGCAGCACGTCGGCGCCCAGCCACCCCAGGATGTTCCGGCGCATGCTCTGCACCCACGCCTGCCCGGCGAGCGCAGCGACGACCTGCTCCGCGGCCCAGCCGGCGGCGAGCATCTGCAACTCCAGGCGGCGCACGGCCTCGCTGCGCTGCCCCCGGGGGGCGCCGTCCCGCAACAGGGCCAGGTCGTAGGGGAGCCAGGTGGAGTCGGCGAGGCAGCCATCCCGATCCGGACCGCGGTCCCCCGTCGCCGCCGGGTAGGCGGCCGTGCGGCCGGGCGCGAGCACGACCGAGGGGCGGAGGTCGCGGTGGCCCTTCCCGACCATGGCAGCCAGCACGGTCGTCGGCGGCGCGTTGAAGCCCACCTGCCACGGGCTGTGCCCCGGCAGCCAACGGTAGTCGCCGTCCGCCCGCGCAGAGGGCGGCAGCACGATCTGTCCTCCCGCCCACGCCAGGCGGAGGCCATCGTGCCCAGTGTCCTTGCCAGCCGTGCGGAGGGCGCGCCCGGCGGGCACACGCCAAAGCACCCGCAGGCCGCCGGAGGGCGTGAGATACGTCGCAGTGCCAAGGGCGGGTCCGAAGATGCCGGACTGGCGATACTCGGTGACGGCGGCCTCCAGGACGCCGGAGGCCAGTCCGAGGTGCAGGGCCAGCTCGGCCAAGCCGCGCCGTCCGTCAGCGTCGCCGCCGATCAGGCCCTCAGACCCAAGGCAGCCGGGGCCGCAGCGGCAGCCGAGATTGGCCGGCGCCTGCCCGGACGCCACGCGCCTGGCGTCCACGGTCAGCCAGGCGTCCAGTTCGGCGTCGCTGG
>JAJZMB010000112.1 GCA_021803205.1 Bacillota bacterium
ACAGATGATCTCCGATGCGCAGGGGCTAGAAGCAGTTCACATCCGAGAGGTCGCTGGTTCGATCCCAGCCGCGCCCACCATTGGAACCGTTGAGCCGGAAGGCTTTGTGACAGCCTCCAGGAGGAAACTGGAGGCTGTTCTGCTGTTTGCTACCGCTGTGCTACTCGCTTGCCGGAGTGCGTTGCCATTGCGGCGATTTAGCGGTGGGCTGCGCCATGGTGTTGTCATCGGGCCCTGCACCCCGCCTCATCACGCAGAAGCGACGCTCAGTAGTCTCGCCACCCGCAGCCAATCTTCGCACGTAACGAGCAGAGGCGAACACAATCTCCCGCGCAGGCCGGACGCCGAAAGGCGCGGGCCGGACGGACGGAATGGCTGGGACGGCCTGCGGGGCACGATAGGGAAGAGAAATCAGCCGGGGAGGTCTCATCATGCCGTTCACCGATTCATTCGCGGAATTCAAGGACAGTCTAAGCCAGAAATTGGATATGGCCCACCACGCGGGCGCTTCTCGAGGCACCATCCTCAATGCTGCCAAGGACTTCACCGTATGGCTGGCCGCCGAGGTGGATCCCAAGAACCCTGAGCAGCGCCTCCTCAAGGAGTTGTGGGAGGTTGCCGACGACAACGAGCGCAATGCCCTCGTCAACTTGTTGGTGAAGTTCATGGATCGACAGGGGGAGACCGCGAAGAGCGGCAAGCTGCATTAGGACGACGCTGCCAAAGTCGGCCACCACACAGGTCCGGAGCCGGAGAGTCTCGGGACCCGTTGGTGGTGGTGGCCGCGACCTCGAAACGACCGACTCCTGCAGGGCCACACGGGGAACCGCGCCGATTGCTCGGCAAAAAGCAGGGGACTGCGGCCGGGCCTGCTTCGGGCCAGGCGATCACAGCAGCAAGAAGAGGCCCTGCCGCGGCCCTCTCGCTGGGGGCGCGGCAAGGGCCTCTCTCAGTCGCAAAATGGGGCCCACACCGGGGGCGCGGGCGCACTGCCCCACTGCCCGGGCAACGGCGTTGTGGATCTTGATCCCCCCTCCGCCATGCGCAGGTGCCGTGCACAGGAGCGCGAAGCTGTACAAGTCTTGGGATGGCGGGATGTGGAGGATTGCGGCCCGGCAGAGGCCGCGGCAGGCACGCGGCGCCGGACGGCGGCGTGCGACCGTGGCCCGGGACCGGGGGGAGATTCTCTTGGCCGAGTGCGCGTTGGTACGGGTGAGACCGGGTAAGCAGGCGGCGCTGCGCGCCGGCCGTCCCTGGGTGTACCGTGGAGAGATTGAAACCATCCGGGGCGAAGCTCGGACCGGTGGCGTCGTTCGGGTGGAAGATGCGCACGGGACATTTGTCGCTCTCGGTTTCTATCATCAGACGAGTGTCTTGGCCGTGCGTATCCTGACAAACCGGCCCGACACAAGCATCGATGCCCAGTTCTTCTATCGGCGCTTGGCTTCGGCCTGGGATCTCCGCAAACGCATGGTCGATGATCCCTCTGTGTGCCGGATCGTCTTTGCGGAGGCGGACGGGCTTCCCGGGCTGATCGCCGATCGACTGGATGACGTGATCGTCGTCTCCACGCTGGTGGCCGGCATGGACGCCCGGCTCGGGGAGATTGTGGACGCACTCGCCGAACTCACCGGAGTACGGTGTTTCTTCGAACGCAACGACGGGCCGGTTCGGGGCCTGGAAGGGCTTCCCGAGCGTATCGGGCCGCTGCGCGGAGATCCGTCGGATAGGGTAGAGATTCGTGAGGGCGCCGTGAGCCTGCGCGTCGATTTGCGACATGGCCAAAAGACGGGGCATTTCCTGGATCAGCGAGACAACCGGCAAGCGTTCGGGGCAGCGGTGCGCCGACTGCTGCCGTTGGCCCCCGGCCGTGTGGTGCGCATTTTGGATGCATTCTGCCACACCGGTGGTTTTGGGCTCCAGGCGATGGCCGCTGTCGCAGCGCTGGGCGCGCCCACCGAGGCCGTCTTTCTGGACGCGGCCGAAACGGCGGTGCGCGATGCCCTGGATAACGCGGAACGGAACGGTTTCGGCGGCGCCCGTGGCGTCCGGGGCAATGCCTTCGATGTTTTGCGGCAATATGAGAGATCGGATCAACACTTTGCCGCCGTCGTGCTCGACCCGCCGGCGTTCGCTCGCGGCAGAGCCACGCTGAACGGCGCCTACCGCGGATACAAGGAAATAAATCTGCGCGCCATGCGAATGCTGGAGCCGGGGGGGGTGCTCTGCACCTGCTCTTGCTCACAGCCGGTGGACGAAACCATGTTCCGCGATATGCTGCGGGATGCGGCCGCTGACGCGGGCCGGCGGATGCGCGTCCTGGCGCGACGCGGGGCGCCCCCGGACCACCCGGGTCTGCTGGGCGCGGACGAGACGCAGTATCTCAAGTGCTGGATTCTGCAGGCGATGGAGTGACACGCTTTGACGCTGCATGGCGACGGCTGGTTGCCGCCGTTGCCGGGTGAATATGGTACACTCGCGCGACACGAATTCTGCGGACACGGACCAATGATTGTTGCCGCACCGGTCCGCGCATGCTGCGCGGCGTCCGGTGCAGCCGCTGTGGGGTGATTGCGTTTGCTGCGGCCGGTCCTCGCCGACTCCACGTGGTTGGGGATGGTGCTCGGACCTCCGAGGATCTATCCGCCGCTGCCGTGGGTGTGCATCGGGCTCCTGGAGGCCATGGAATGGATCTTCGTCCTCTATACGCTGTATACCTTGGCGATTCCCATGGCGGGGCTGTGGACCCGGAGGCTGCCGGAGAGTGTGCCGCCGTGGTCGCGCTTCGCCATCGTGATCCCCGCACACAATGAGGAACGGGTTGTGGCCCAATTGATCGCCTCCTGTCGGGCGCTGCACTACCCGCAGGAACTCTTCGACATCTATGTCGTGGCCGACAACTGCGAGGATGGTACCGCTCAGGCGGCGCTGGCGGCCGGGGCACAGGTGATACGGCGGGAGAACAGGCACGAGCGCGGGAAGGGTTATGCGCTCGACTATGCCTTCCGCATCATCCACGCAGAACAGCGCGCCTATGATGCCTTCGTGGTCTTTGATGCCGACAACCTGGTCCACCCCGAGTTTCTGTCGGTGATGAACAATCACGTCTGCCGAGGCGATCAGATCATTCAGGGTCGCATGGACGCCAAGAACCCGATGGATACCTGGGTCTCAGGGACGTTTGGCATGTCGGTCTGGGTGAGTAATCGCTTTTGGTTTTTGGCCAAGTACAACCTTGGATTCTCGTCTGTCCTGGGCGGGACGGGTATGTGCGTCTCATCGTCCCTGATCAGAGAGATCGGCTGGGGCGCGACATCATTCACCGAGGACATCGAGTTCACGATGAAGGCGTTGCTGCGGGGCGTGAAGACCGTATGGGCGCACAACGCCATCTGCTACGACGAAAAGGTGCAGACCTTCGCTGCCTCCTGGAAGCAACGCAAGCGGTGGGTCCAGGGGCAGGTCGACGTGGCCCGCATGTACATCGGCACGATGCTGTGGCGGGGACTGGTGGAAGGAAACCCTCTCTTCATCGAAGCTGCGTTTCAGTTGTTTAATCCGTTCTTTCTCATGTTGGGTACGTTTCTGATGGTCTGCAGTTACTTCATTCCGGGCGAGTTCCTGATCGACCCGATTCTTCACCATCTCGCGACCTCCGGTTTCTGGATCCTTCTGGCGGCGGTCGAGTACGCGATGCCTGTGGCGGCCACCCTGATCGACCGGGGGCCGTGGCGCACGCTGCTCTACCTCCCGCTGTATCCTGTCTTTGTCAACTCCTGGATACCGTTGACGTGGATCGGGGCCTTCGGCCCGCGCCCGAAGCATTGGACGCATACCGAGCATACGCGGGCCATGGCGTACAGTGAGCTTGTGGCTTTACGCGCCGAGAGGCGATGAGGATGCCGGGGCGGGTCGACCGCCGCGGCATCCTCACCGTCATGCTCCTCGTTCCCTGAGTGGGGCCCGTCTCCGGCCGGCGGTCTGGGAGCGGGGGGACGGGAGCCGGTGGTGCGAACCAACAAGCCGCGACCCGGTCCGCGAGGCACGCGGATGGACCGTCGGTCTGGCCGCTACGGCGATCGGATCGGTGGAGACGAAGGCCTGGGGTGGTGCATGCGCCCTTCGCGGGCCGGTTGACGGTACGACCGACCGAGAAGCGGGGTCTCTGCCGAGCCGCTGGGGATTGCCCCCGCTGGAGTGAAAGTGAGTCATGCGCCATCGGCGGTGGTGCCGATACCTGAGTTCTCTTCCCGCTGAGGTCTCGTAGCTGTGGCGGGGAGGCTGGAGCCGCATGTGGCTGCCGTCCGTCCGCCTGCACCCGTGGGACCCTGGGGAATCCTCGCCGCCTTTTTGGTCGCCGAGGTGGGCGTGGCTGTGCTGGTCGCATCGCTGGGCGCGGTCGTCCCACCGCAGGCCTTGGCGGAGTGGTCTGTGCGGTTGACATACGGCCTGTTCTCCTCTGTTTTGCTGGTGGCTGGGGCGTTGGCGGTGGTTTGGTCGTCCCCCCGGCGGGATGCCGGCCTGGCGTCCCTTGCAAGGCTTTGGCAGTGGCCCGGTAGCGTACCGCTGGCCGCGGGGGTGGCTGCGGGCCTCGTCCTCAAGCTGGTGGGGATCGCGCTCACAGTCCTTGCGCAGTTTGTCTTCGGCAGTGTTGGCACCAACAATCCCCTGGTGCTGTACCCGCGTGCTTTCGCCCAGCCCGCCCTGGTCGTCTTGGTGGCGGTCGCGGTGGCGGTGGTGGCACCGCTGGCGGAGGAGCTCTTCTTTCGGGGGCTGCTGTACGGCTGGTTGCGCGGACGCCTCGGGGTCGGACTGGCAACCGCGGTGGCGGCGGTTCTCTTCGGTCTTGCCCACCAACCCATCGTCTTGGCCCTGCCGCTGGCGGTCGTCGGCGCGGGACTGTGCTGCCTTTACGAGCGTTGGCGCTCCCTCTGGGTGCCGGCCGCGGCGCACCTGGTGATCAACGGCAGCTCCCTGCTCGTCGCCCTCCGGTTGCACTGAACAATCGCCCGAAATCCACGTCACGCCACCTACAGTCAGCTGTTCTCCCTGGCGGTACGGGCGGCTTCGTCCGATGACGGGCCCCCCGACGGCTCCGGCGCTGCCGCCCAACACCTGCACCGTGTCTGCAACCGAGCAGCCACGGTGCGGACATGGACTTGCCGGTGCCGTTGGGGCCGAGGAGTGCTACCAACTCACCGTTGGCGCATGTCAAATCCATGCCGTCGCTCGCGCGCGTCGTCCCGAGCCCTTTGCTCGCCGCGGAATTCCAGCGCGTTGGCCATGGCCCTCATCACCAGCGCATTCAGCGCGCCCCGGTTCGGGCGTACGCGGAAGCGACAACCCGTGCGAACCGACTACGGCAAACGTCATCCTCGCCGGCTGGCCACACCTGCGTGTATGATCACCCCGGGTCCGCCCCAGGGCCGCGTCGTTGCCGGTGAACACACTGAGCCACGGGCAATTGCGGGGAATAGGACGAAAGCGCGGCGTGCGTTTGCCAGGGAGTGTCTGGCCGCCGGGGGCCGCAAGCGATTGCGCGTCCGTGGTCCATCGGGCGTGGCATCGACCATCGCCCCGATGCTCAGACCTTGCGGTCGAAGGCCCCCACAGCAACGACGCCACGGTGGGGCCCGCCCCGCTCCCGAAGGAGCCCCGGCCGTGCCGCCGAATGCCGCGATGCGGGGGGCATGCGACGCATGGCGACCGTAGGTGATCTGGCCGACGTCCTGGAGCGCCTCTGGCCTCCGGCCTGGGCCGAGGCGTGGGACAATGTCGGCCTCCTGATCGGCGGCAGGGACGATCCCGTCCGGCGCTGTTTATGTGCGCTCGATGCGGACGTGGTGAGCGTCACGGCGGCTGCTGACGCTGGGGCTGCGCTCCTGATCAGCCACCATCCCCTGCCCTTCCGGCCGCTGCGGCGCATTGTGGCAGAGGATCCCACCGGGCGGGCGATTCTCCTTGCTGCGAGGCGGGGAGTGGCCATCTATGCCGTACACACCAATTATGATGCCCACCCCGACGGGATCGGGCGGTCGTTGGCCGGCGCCCTCGGTGTGCGGGACCCAATGCCGCTGCATATCACAGCGCGGGAGACGCTGTACAAGCTTGTCGTGTTCACGCCCGCGGGGCATGAGGATGCTGTCCTCCATGCGCTTGCCTCCGCCGGTGCGGGGCACCTCGGCCACTACAGCCACTGCAGCTTTGGCGCGCCCGGTACGGGCACGTTCCTGCCGCTGCCGGGTGCGCGGCCGTATGTCGGCCATGTGGGGGCGGTGCAGCGCCAGAGTGAGGTGCGGCTGGAGGTCCTGGTGCCCGAGAGTCGCCGGGCCGCAGCGGTGGACGCCATGCGGCGCGCGCATCCCTACGAGGAGGTCGCGTACGACTTGCTGCGACTGGAGAACGACGGGCCGCCGCGCGGCTTCGGCATGCTCGGCGAATTGCCTCGGCGGACGCGGCTTTCAGCGTTCGCGGGTACCGTCGCGCGGCGGCTGGCGTCCCCGACTACGCGTTTTGTGGGCGACCCGGATCGGCTGGTGCGGCGAGTGGCGGTGTGTGGCGGCGCCGGCGCGGAGTTCGCCGGTGCCGCTCTGGAGGCGGGGGCGGATGTATTCGTCACGGCCGACGTGCGTTACCACGAGGCACGTGAGGCCGAGGCGCGCGGCTTGGCGCTGATCGATCCCGGTCACCAGGCGACGGAGGCACCCGCAGTGCCGGCGATGGTGGCGGTGGTTCAGTCGGCGCTCCAAGAAGCGGCGTATGCGGTGGACGTGCTTCAGGAACCCGCGCGGGCGGATGTGTGGCGGCGGGCCCGCATGAGCGTGTGCGGCGCGGGTTCAACGGGTCCGAACAGTGGCGCAGGATGATCAGTGCGCTGCCGGTGCGGCGTGCGGCCCGAACGGCGGCCTGGGGCCGCGGATGCCCGGCCGGAGGGGCGGTTGCAGTGGACTGGCAGGTGGAACTCAACAAGGTGCTGACCCTGCAGCAGTTGGACCTGGAGATCGACGCGCTACGCGCTGAACGGCGGGGTCTGCTCGTGGATCCGCGCGAGGTCGAGTTGCAAAAAGCCCTAGAGGCCCGCCGCGTGCGCGCCGCTTTGCTGCACGAAGAACTGGCGGCTACGGAGCGCCTGCAGCGTATGCGGGAGTTGGAACGCCAGGGGCAGGAGGCCGAACGCGAACGGAACACCCGCCGGCTGTACGGGGGCGAGGTGCGCAACAGCCGCGACCTGGAGGGCCTGCAGAAGAACATCGAGGGCAACGCGGGTAAAATCAGCGAGTTGGAGACGGCCATTCTCGAGGCCATGGAACGGATCGACCAGCTCACCGACGCCCTGGGGCGGGCGCGGGATGTCGTGGCGCAACTGGAGGAGCGGCTACAGCGACACCGCCAGAGCAGCCGGAAGCGGCTCGCCGCAATTGACAGGCACCTGCCGGGACTCCGTCCGCAGCGCGATGAACTGGCGGGTCGGATCGATCCTGCGGTATTGCGCGAGTATGAACGGCTTCGGCGACGCATGGACGGCGTCTGCGTTGCGCCGGTTTCCGGAAGTACCTGCGGGGGTTGCGGGTTGGAGTTGCCGGCCCTTGTCCAAGCTAAATTGCGGAGGACGGACGAGCCCGTCTACTGTGAGCACTGCGGGCGGCTGCTCCTCGGGGAGTGACATGAGGCGAGGCTTTCCCGGGATGCGACGCGCGCTGCAGATTGCGACGGCATGGAAAACCTGTTTCGGGCCGCCGCAAAGGGGGTGCAGCCCATGGAGCCGCAACCGGGTACCGGCGCGTTTCGCGTCCGCACAGACGGCGCCAGCCGGGGGAATCCCGGACACGCGGGCATCGGTGTCGTCATCGAACGCCTGCCCGATGGCGCGACGGTCGAGGAGATCGTTGCGTATCTGGGTCAGGCCACCAATAATACCGCCGAGTACCGGGCGCTGATCATCGGGCTGTCGCGCGCGCTGGAACTCGGCGCGGCGGCGGTGGAGGTGGTCAGCGACAGCGAACTCATGGTGCGCCAGATCGAAGGCCGCTACCGCGTGAAACACCCGGATCTCCGGCCGCTCTACGAGGAGGTGATGCGGCTTCGGCGCCGCTTCACCTCTGGATTCCGCATTGAGCACACGCTTCGGGAGGGCAACCGGCGTGCCGATGAGCTGGCAAACTTGGCCATCGACCGGTCGCTCGGCCGGGTTGTGGGTGACATATCTGTCGTAACCGTGGAGGGTGCTCCCACGCGCGGTTCTTGCCGCGGGAGCGCCTCCGGCTCCGGCGCGGCGGCGCCTGCGGCTTCCACCCCCGTGCTGGACGTGTTTGCGCTGGCCGCCACGCTGGAAGCCGGGCAGACGGCGAATCTCGGGGGCGGCGTGCGCGTGGCCCGCGTGCATTCAGGGCAGGCACGCGTGAGTGGGTGGGCCTTGGTGCTGCGCGGAGAGATCGATGTCGGCGGGCGGAGGCTGGAGCCGGGTCAGACCTGGCGCGGCGGCGTACGTTACCGGGCCGTCGGCGAGGAGGACGCGCTTGTTCTGGAGACGGACTCGGCCGTGTAGGCGGACAGCGGGATTCGTTTCGTGGTATCCTGCATTGATCGGAAGCGACCCGGTCAGGCGATCGCGGGCGGTGTCTGCAGTGGCGCCGTCCGAGGAAAGTCCGAACAGCACAGGGCAGGGTGCCGGGTAACGCCCGGCGGGGGCGACCCCAGGGAAAGTGCAACAGAAATGATACCGCCGCGCCGCCCGGCTTGGGGCCGGACGGGGGGCGGCGATTGGCCGCCCCGCGCGGTAAGGGTGAAACGGCGCGGCAAGAGCGCACCGGCGGTCGGGTAACCGGTCGGCCAGGCAAACCCCACCCGCTGCAAGGCCAAATAGGGGAGGGACGACGCGGCCCGCTGACCTCCCGGGTTGGCCGCTGGAGACGTCGGGTAACCGGCGTCCTAGATAAATGATCGCTCAACGACAGAATTCGGCTTATCGACCGGGTCGTCGATAAACACCGGAGTGCGGGCATCCTGAGCAATCGGGGTGCTCGTGCCATCTTTGCGGGCGATTCCTGCCCCTGCCCGCTGCGACTGCGTGCCCAGATACAGGCGCCGGTGGTCGTGCCCACGGTTAACATTCCACAGTCGGAGCTGCCGGGCAGAAACGACGAATATGGACTTTGGTCGGTTGACTTCGGTGCCCGGTGGGCACACGCTCATGTGGATTGTGTTGGCCCGGTGCGGTTCCGGCCACCGCCGGTGCACGAGGGTGCGGGATGGAGGAAAGTGAAGTGCATGCGCCGGTACTGGTGGCTGCCACTGGTGATTGCCGGGCTTTTTGATCTGATGCTGATCTTGCACGCCCGGTTTTCTGCCGGTGCCCAGGTCGACAAGGCTGTGCGCCGTTCACTTCTGACCACTGGGTGCAGGGAGACCATCCTGATCCGCGGCAACGGTTTGCCCGATCAGGTCTCGGTGTTGTCGGTGACGGTCGGAGCAGCTCGGTTGAACGTCATGGACATGAGTGCGGAGTTCGGCCCGAACGGCGCACTGACCCCTGCTTCGATGCAGAACATCGCCCTCGGTGAGGACACTTCAGTCGGGACCACGCCTTTGGTGGGTGCTTCGGCGCACCCCCTTCTGCGTCTGTACACCGAGCAGTTGCATGCGGGACTCGACTGGCTCAGCGGTGCCTGCCTGCCTCTGCCCAATCCCCGGACCAGTCGCCTGCAGGCGGCGGGGATCCTGCGCGTGGGCGGCACGACCTACCGAGTCTATCGCGGGAGCGTATCTGTTCGGCAAAACGGGAACCCCGTCTTTACATCGAAGACCTCGGTTTGGATGGGGATTTCCCGGAGCGGCACCCTGGGCTTCACGGTGGTACAGGGGCGGCCGCGCGCCACCGGCATCGAGATCATACTCGCGACCATGTTCCGCTATACCCCTGCGGGCCCGATGCCGTCCGCTTCAGTGGCGGCTGCGGGGGCACGGGTGCAATTCTACCGCTCGATCCACGCCAGCGTGGAGGACCTGCTTGCCCGGTTGGGTCTGCAATCCTCGGTCGGGAGCGTGGCGGACGGTCAAGCGCTCTGACCGGGCCGCTCCGAGTCTGATCGCGCGTCTGCCCTGGCCTCGGGTCAGGTGGGCCCCGCCGGTTGCGTGTCCACCACCGCCTGTGGTCCGCGGGCCGGCATCTTCGAGCGCGTCCTCTGCCGGGGGGGGCGCCTGGACCCGTATTGCGCTACTCGCCGGGATGCTGGAGGATCTCCGCCGCGGTCCGGGCCTGATGCACCGCACCTTCGCCCCGCCCATAGCTTGTGGCGAGGCGACCCGGTGACGGGTCGTGCCGCGAGGAGGCGGACCGATGCCGGTCTTCGAGGACAATCTGCCCTTTCATCCCTTCGGCGGCCGCGATCTGCGGTTGCAGATCCCGAACATCGTTGGTACGGATGTGAAAGTCTTTCAGACCTTGTTCAACCAACTGCTGGTCATCACCCACCCGCCCCTGGGCCCGATCGGGACGCCCGTCACTCGGGACGGGGTCTATGGGCCGAAGACGACGACGGCGGCTCGGCAGATTCAGTCGTACTTCGGGCTCTCCGTGGACGGGGTCGTGGGGCCGCAAACCCTCTTGGCCATGGGGCAGGCGGTGCGCAGCGATGTCAGCTACGGGGGTCCGGCCTTCGGCAGCCGCACTCTTTCCCAGGGCTCCAGCGGCGGTGATGTGACCGTCCTGCAGAACCGGCTCAATCTTTTTCGCTATTCCACCGCCCTCGGTGGCGCCGCCGCTGGTCAGTTCGGACCGGCGACCGCGGCGGCCGCGACGCAGTTCAAGGCGGACGCGATCAGCAACGGGGACGACGGTCTTAACGTCAACGGCGTGGTGGGCGTCGGCAGTCTCGACGCCCTGTGGGTGTACACTGGCGCAGGCGGGCGGAACCTGGGTCAAGGCGCGGCGGGATTGGATGCGGCGTTCCTGCAGTATCTCCTCGCCACCCTCAGCAACCCGGGTACTGGCCAGCCGTTTTACAGCGGAGCGGTGGATGGCTACTGCGGACCCGAGACGGCGTCCGCCATCCGGGCGTTTCAGGCCAGTGTCGGGATCGTGGCCGACGGCATCGCCGGGCCTTCGACCTATTACCGGCTCGGACTGCACAACCAGGTGGCCGCCCCACGGCCGGCACCCGTGCCGCCGGTGGCGTAGGCGGTGGGCACGGGACGGGCGACCGGGCCGCGGTCGTCTGTCGTATCCCAGGAACGCACCGCTACCGGTGAACAAACACATGGACCCACAGGAAATTACAGACATAGGACGAAAATGCGGCGCACGTCCGCCAGAGGGTGCCCGGCCGCCGGAGGGCTATCGGGGATCCCGGCGGAAGCCCGTGCCCGCAAGCGATTGCGCGTCCGCGTTCCACCGCGTGTGGTAGCGACCGGCACCCCGATTCTCAGGCCGCGCGGCTGGAGGCCCTCCGGTGGATTGCCGCCACCCCGGTGTTGTCTCCCGATTCAGCAGGAGGGTGGGATGCGGCTCCGAAACGTCCGGCTCAGGTGGGTCCGCGCAGGGCGGGTGTTCGCCTTGGCGGGAGGTGCTCTATGGTGCCCGATGGCGAGACGTGCTTGCTGCTCGGGGTCGACGGAGGCGGCACTCACACTCGCGCCGTGGTGGCCGATACGACCGGTCGCCTGTTGGGACAGGGTGGCTCCGGCACCGCCAACCAGGCCACCTCGGGGGCCGCGACGGCGGTGGGAGCGATTATGAACGCCGTCCAGACGGCGTGCGCCCGGGCGGGATGCCGCGCCGTGGACATCGCTGCGGCCTGTTTCGGCCTCGCCGGGCTCGACCGCCCCGGGGATGAGGATATTTATGCCGTGTCCGGTCGGGCATTGGACCTGCGGAGGGCGCCGTTGCTAGTCAACGATGCCGTCATCGCCTGGGCCGGGGCCGCGGGTGGTCGACCCGGTGTCGCCCTGATCGCGGGTACCGGCTCGGTTGCGTACGGTCGGGACGCGGGGGGACGGGAACATCGCGCCGGAGGGTGGGGAGGGCCCTTCGGCGATGAGGGCAGCGCGTTCTGGATTGGCACGGAGGCCGTCCGGCGCGTGCTGCGTGGCCTCGATGCACGCGATGCACCCGCCGGCTTCGCCGCCCGGATCGCGGCGGCAGCGGGGTTCTCTGAACCGGCCGATCTCTGCCGGCTGGGCCGGTTGGATCCGGGCCGCGGCATCCCGTTGGAGGTAGCCCTTGGGGCACTCGCCCCCGCCGTGGTCGAGTGCGCGGAAGAGGGTGACGTCGACGCCCAGGCGATCGTCGGCCGTGCGGGGCGTGAACTCGCCGATCTCGCCGGGGCGGTGGTAACAGCGCTGTCGTTGGCGGGGGCGCGGCCTGCGGTCTACGGGCTTGGCAGTGTACTGTACCGGCCAGGGAGCCCGCCCACCGCCGTTGCGCGGGCGACCTCGCGCCATCTGCAGGCAGAATGGGGTCTGTGCCTGCAGCCGCCCGTTCATTCTGCTCTTGTCGGGGCCCTGATCCTGGCCTACGAAATGCTGGCGGGCCGTTCCCCGATGCCCGATCTGGTTGCGGCGTGGAGCAACGCGCAGTGATCGTCTGCTCGAAGCATACCCACGGCTGTGCGCCCGCCCCCCGAGCCCTTTCCGGCACCGGGAGGGGGCGGGCGCACACAGGGACGGGACGCAGGCCGCTGCGCACGTCGGTGCTCGGCCCAACGGTGTTACGGTGGAAGCGGGGGGCTCGCCATGCTCCCCGGTGTGCTGCCGTCCATTCTCTAGAGCAAGACATCCGGTAGGCCGGGTGCGCGGGACCGGCTCTGCCCGATGCCGGCCGGTGCGGCCCGGATCACGGTTAATCCTAATGCCGCTCAGTTTAGGCAAGTTCGTCGGGAGTGCGGTCGGCGTTCTGCCATTGGCCACGTCGCCGATAGGTCTTCGGAGTTAAGGTCTCCGGACTGGTGGCCGCTTCGCTGGCGCTGCGGCGAGAACCGGATCGCGCCGCCGTACCTTGGCAGTATTGGGGCTAATCCCCACCAGCCGCTGCTCCGCCTCCGGTCGGGGAGGACCTGCCCGTACATTGCGCCCAAATGGCTGCGGCCGCGGCAACGAGCAGGGCCGCCAGGCCTCCCTCGACGGCTCCCGGTGGACCCGCCCACCAGGAGGGGCCCAGATGCACCAACAGGAGCGACCGGCCCGCACCGCCCGCGACTTCGCCACCCAGACCCAGCACGGGCCCGAGGATTGCGTTCCACGCCGCATGGGCCGCGGCGGAGAATTTTGTGTCGCCCCGCCGTGCTCGGACGATACCCCACCACACACCGAGCGCGATTGTCGTCAGCGCGGTGATGGGGCCCATGCCGGTCAACAGGCGGACCGCCGCCAGGAGGACCGCCGCGCCCCAGATGGCGGGCAGGGTCCCGGCGCGCTGTTCCAGCACGGCGAAGGCGGTTCCGCGCAGGAATGCCTCTTCCGCTATGCCCAAGGCGGCGGCGAGTAAGGTGGCCTCTGCGACAGTCGGCCAGGGAGCTGCGGGAAAGCCGAGCCAGCGGGCGCCTCCGGTCAAAAGGAGCAGGGCGCCGACTGCCGCGGCCGCGGATGCGCCTGCGGCCGCGCCTGTGTCCCAGGAGCGCATCGCAACGCGACAGCGCACTGCACCCCCGAGTCGGGGCACAAGGGCAGGGGCGAGCCACAGGCCCGCGGACACAAGGGCAGTCGCGGCGGCGAGGGTGCCGTAGGGGAAGCCGAGCGCAAGCAGCGCTGCCGCTGCGATGTAGTGGAGGCCAAGGACCGCGGCGGCGGCCACTGCTGCCGCACCGAGGGCACGGGAAACGCTGCCTCCCGTGGAGCGGGCCAACACCATGCACCCCCAGCTCTCGCCATGCCAAGCGGTGTTCTGCTGCCACGAGGACCATGGCCGTGCGGGTCGCGCCGCAACGCGCCATCCGGGCCGTGGGCAATGGACGGCCTCGACAGGGATCGCCGCGGGCTCGTGCACCATCGCCGACCGTCGGCAGAGCATCTTCGATGGGCCACCTACCACCACCCGCCGCGCCTGCGGCTGGCGGTTGCGCCGCAGGCCTGTGGGGAGTGGGGCACGGCACGCGGGTTCGCGGGCGCCCTTCGGTGCCCGGGCGACGGCTGGCGACCCGCACGGGTGAAGCCGTCATCCAGCCGGCGCCGGCCGCTGATGGTGGATTGGTCCGCGGCAGGCCAGGCGTCGCGAGGTATCCGGGCGGTTTTTCATCAGATCCCCCCCCCCGCCGGGCGCCAGCCGGCAATCACTTTCCCTTCCGTCCGGTCGTGCCGCTAGCGGTACTGGGCACTGGACGCGGCAGGATGTGGATGTCTGGGCGCGAAGGTTGATCAATAGGCGTTTGGCCACACGGATCTCGGTGAGGTGTGGATGCGGCATGCTCGAGGTGGCGGTCGTCGGGTGCGCGTGAAGATGGGCATGATGGGCGGCGGCGCCCACTCCTTCGAGGATACCTTCAAAAACCGTATCCAGGCATGGCTCAAGGACTTGAGCGCGGGCGTCCCCGTCAGCGGCTCGGGCGAAGAGGGCCTGCGGGCCCTGGCCGTCATCGAGGCGGCGATCCGCTCTTTCAACGAATCCCGAGTCGTGGCAATTTCTGAATTGCTCGGGTAAGTGTGAGTTCGGAGCCGCTGTACGAACGGGATATCCAGCGGCGCGCGCAAAGGGCGGAGTGTTCGGGCATCGTGGGCCATGAGGCCTCGGACGCGGGGCTGTGGCCCCATAACCGGATGTGGTGTTGTTTGTCGCGGTGCCGGCGCGACGGTGGGCTTGGGGTCCCGAAGATCTCCCGAAATACGTCGGGCCCGCGTGCTGCGGCGGGAGGCCCGGGCGCCTGGGCCGACAGGAGGTCCTTCTTGCGGCGGCGCGTCATGGTCATCGGCCTGGATTGTCTTGAACCGCTCCTGGCCTTCGATCGCTATCGCTGTGAGATGCCAAATCTGCAGCGCATCGCTGGCGGCGTGTGGGGTGACCTGGAGAGTATCTGTCCGCCCATCACCTGCCCGGCGTGGATATGCGCGTATACCGGCAGGGATCCGGGACAACTCGGTGTGTACGGCTTCCGCAACCGTGCCGATTGGGATTACGGTGCACTGCAACCGGCCTTCTCCGACAGTGTCAGCCGTGAACTGGCGCCGGCGGCCTGGGACGTGGCCCGGGACCACGGTATGCACAGCATGGTCATCGGCGTGCCTCCGGGTTCTCCGCCGCGGCGCATCCGCGGTGAGTTCGTGAACTATGGGTTGACGCCTGGGCCTGAGACCCCCTTTGCCGTTCCGTGCGAGCTGGTTGCCGAGGCGCGCATCCCGGTGGGTGACTATCGCTCCGACGTGGAGGATGCGGGCACCGAGGACCGTGACCGGGTGCTGGCTGAAATCGAGGAAACGACCGATAAGCGTTGGGGGTTGGCCGGGCAGTTGCTGTCCACGCGGGATTGGGATCTCTTCGCCATGGTCGAAATCGGCACCAGCCGGATGCAACATGCCTTCTGGCAGTTCATGGATCCACGCCACGTCCTCTATGAGCCGGACAGCACATATCGGGACGCGATCCGGGAGTACTACCGGAAGGTGGACAGGGGCATCGGGGAGCTGCTCCGGTTTGCGGACGACCAGACGCTGGTGCTCTGTGTCTCCGATCATGGCGCGCAGCGCATGGATGGCGGGTTCCTGCTCAATGAGTGGCTGTTGGATGCGGGCTATCTGCGTCTTCGGCCCGGGGGCGGCCCGCGCCCCGGCCCCCTCGATCCGGCGGATGTCGACTGGTCGCGGACGGTGGCCTGGGGAGACGGCGGCTATTACGGCCGGGTCTTCCTCAACGTATCGGGCCGGGAGCCGGAAGGGACGGTCCCGCCCGAGCGGCTGGCTGCGGTGCGGCAGGAGATCGCTTCGCGACTGGAGGCCGTCCGGTTCCCCTGGGGTCAGGAGAGGGCACGCAACCGGGTCTTCTTTCCCGAACGGCTTTACCGCGAGGTGCGCGGCTTTGCCCCTGACCTGATCCTCTACCCCGGAGACCTGTACTGGCGGGCGCTGGGCGGCTTTGCCGCCCGGCGGGGCGAATACTTCACCACCGATAGTGACACCGGGCCTGATGGGGCCAACCACGGGCGGTACGGGGTGTTCGCCGCCATCCGCGGGGCCGACCTCCGGCGTGGGTTGGGCACGGGGCGCCGGCTACGCGGTCTGCGACTTCTGGACCTGGGTCCGACGATCCTCACCTACCTTGGGCTTTCTGTGCCCCAGGGTGTTGCGGGCCAACCGATCCGCGGCGTCTGACGACGGACGGACGGACTGCCGTGCGGCGGATCCTCGTTTGCGCCGCACCGTATGGGGGGAAGCGGGTGTTCGGCCGTATCGCGCTTGTGGGTGAAATCCTGGTCGACCTGCTGGGGGAGGGCGGCGAGTCGCTGGAGCAGGCCACCCTCTTCCGCCCGTCCCCGGGTGGAGCCCCGGCTAATGCCGCCGTCGCCGCATCGCGTGCCGGCGCCGAGGCCGTATTCGTCGGGCGCGTCGGGAACGACGCCTTCGGTAGGCTGCTGCGGACCACACTGGCGAACGCCGGGGTCGACGTGCACCTGCTGCGCGCTGATCCCGCCCTCTGTACCACACTCGCCTTCGTCTTGCCGGCGGCGCGGGGCGCACACGGCTTTCAGTTCATGCGCGGCGCGGACGCGGCGTTGAACCCCGACGACCTTCCAGCGGATCTCTTTGTGGACCTGTCCGCCCTGGGTTGCGGCGGTGTCTCCCTATCGGCACCGGCCGCACGCAGGGCGACCCTGGCCGCCCTGCGTGCGGCCGGTGCCGCCGGTGCACTCACCCTCTTCGACGTCAACTGGCGCCCGCCGCTCTGGGCCTCGTCCGACCAGGCCCTGGCGGCCTTCCGGGGTGCCATCGCCCTGGCAGACCTGGTGAAGTGCAACGAGGCCGAGCTGGAGCTCCTCTGCGGGAGCCAGGGCGGTGTGGCCGAGCGGGCGCGCGGCCTGCTCGCCCCGTCCGGACGGTCCGGCCCCGCCGCGGTGGTCGTGACGCTGGGGCCCGGCGGAGCCGAATGGATCGACCGGGCCGGTTCGGTGCGACACCCAGGCTTCACGGTGCCGGCCGTCGACGCGATTGGCGCGGGAGACTGCTTCACCGGCACCCTCCTGGCCTGGTGGGCCCGGTGTGGGTCTTGTGGCGCCGCAGGGCTGCGCGAACTGTCTCCCGAACGGATCATGGGCCTCCTGGAGCGATGCGACGCGGCTGCGGCGCTCTCCACCCTGCAGCCTGGCGCCATGGGCGCCATGCCGGCGGCGGCGGAGGTGGACGCCTTCCTCGCCCGCGTGCACAGGCGACACGGTGGGTGATCGGGGTGCGGTTGGCCGTTGGGTGCATCCGCTACCCCACGGTCTGCGGACGGCCTCAACCGCGGTGCGCGCCGGGCAGGACGGGGCAGTCGCCTTCAGGATCGCCGGTGTGTAGGGCCTGTTCGGTTCGTTCCCCTTATCCACCTGGCTTCCACCGTGCTTGGCCCCCGGTACGGGAGAGCGCCAACCCGGTGCAACTGCCGGTGCGCGATGCGGGTGGTGCCGTACCTCAGGCATGCGTTAGGATGATGACCACGGCACCCAGGGATGCGGCGCCGCATTGGGGGGGACGAGGGTGCGGGGAAGCAACGGGCGTCTCGGGAGGCTTGCGCTCGGACTCGCCGTCGCCGTAGGGCTTGCGGGATGCGGTGTGGGGTCCCGCGGGACCGGAGCTTCCACCGTGCGCCACCAGTCCTGGCCGTCGCCTCCGGCGATGGCCCTGAAGTCTGGCGCCGCCTATAGCGCCGTCGTCTCGACCAATTATGGTTCGTTTACTATCTCGTTGTTTGCCAAACAAGACCCGATCGCTGTGAACAATTTCATATTCTTGTCCGAGCACAACTTCTACAACGGAGATAAGTTCTTTCGGATCATCCGACCCTTCATGGTGCAGACCGGCGATCCCAACAACAACGGGACAGGTGGGCCAGGCTATCAGTTCAACGACGAACTGCCGCCGACCGTGCCCTATGCCCCCGGTGTTGTGGCCATGGCCAACGCGGGGCCGAACACCAATGGCAGCCAGTTCTTTATCTGCACCGGCGCCCAGTGCGCCAACCTCAATCAGACGCCCAACTATACGGAACTCGGCAGGGTCACCTCGGGCATGGCCACCGTCCTGAAGATCGCCGCGATTCCGGTGACGGTCAACCCTGTCACCGGCGAGGACAGCTACCCGAAAGCCGACGCCCACATCACCGGCATCACGGTCCATCAGCAGGCATGAGCGCCGGGTGATCGCGCGGTGTCGGCTTGTCTCCAGTCTGTAGAGGCGGGTGCCGCGCGCTACCCGCCTCTACAGATCCCGCCCTCCTCATCCAAGCCCGGGCAGCGGTGTCCCTGCACCCACCGGAGCGTGTCAGGCCTGGTCCGCGACAGGGCTGGCTTCAGCCAGTCCGGCCACGCCTACCCGCGGGGCATCGGGGAGCCTGCGTGCCACCAGGAGTCCGGCTGCGATTAGCCCGATACCGCAAGCGAAAAGGGGCAGGAGTCCGAACCGGGAGATGATCAGCGCCCCGAGAAGGGGTGCCAGTGTCCCCCGCAGGCCAAGGAAGGTGAAGTACGCGCCAGCGTAGGCCCCGATGCGCCCTCTCGCCAAGCGCATGGTGTGGTTCTGCCAGCCGCAGTCAATGGCGGAATCGCCGACGCCCTGCATCCATGCCGCCACCATGGTGCCGGCCAATCCGGTGCCGAGGGCGTACACCAGGGGGGGTACCAGATAGCAGGTGAGCCCCGCAGCGATGGCTTGTGCTGGTCTTCGGCGGTCGCACACGCGGCCCCAGAGCGGGTAGCACACCATCCAGGCCAGGGACCAGGCGGCGGTAAGCCAGGCGACGTGAACATTGTTCATGTGCAGGCGATCGACCTGGTAGATCGGGTAGCCCGGCTGCACCAGCAGGTTGCCGCCGCCTGCGAGCATCAGGGCCAGCAACAGCCGTGCGAACCGAGGGTCCCTCTGCGGCGCGGCCGCCGCGCCAGCCTCCCGCGTCGCCGCGCGGGATTGCGCAGGTGGCGCGCTGGCAGGCAGCCGCACGCGCGAAAACAGCAGGGCGGAAGCCACGCCGAAACCCACTGCCAAGGTGAACACCGCGCCGGCGCCGTGACGGTCCATCAACCCGCCGGCTGCCAGGGTGGCTGCGAACTGAAAGAAGCCCAGCACGAATTTCACGCCCGACATGAGCCGTCCGCGCCACCGTTCGTGGTAGATGGCGCGCTCGACAGCCGTGTAGGCGGGGTTGGACGCGGCCGAGAGGAGGTTGAAGCCGACGTAGGACAGCATGTAGGTGGCCATGCCATGTGCCCACGCCGTCAGCAGGAGGAACAGCCGGGCGACGCCTGTGGTCCAGGAGACGATGGCCACCTGCGGCCGCCCTTCGGCGAGGCGGCCATACCATCCCGACAGCAGCATCGCCGCGAAGGGCGAGGCGGTGATCAGCCCGATCTCCCAGGGTACCGCGCCCCGGCGGACGGCCAGTACAAGGATGAAGGGCGCCGTGAGGGCCTGAAAGATGGCGAATAGTCCCGCCGCCCCGGAATCGATGAGAAAATTGTGCGCGGTGAGGGGGTCGAACACGCCGCGCAATCGGTCGCGCCAACCCATCAGGTTTTCTCGCCCTTCAAGCCAAGGCGGCTCCGCCGCCTCGATTGCCCGAACCGTCCAGGAGTATAGTGGCAGCCGCGCGGTGGCAACGGATCGTGCCGCTGGGATCCGCTCCCGCCGCAGCGTCAGCGCTCTGTGCCCGTCTCCACGCGCGCGACCACCCAGGCGGTCGCCGCGCGCAGGTCGGATGCGACGGCGTCCGGTTCCGGCCCCCAACTGCGTGACCAGCCCGCGCCGACACGGTCGAGAAAGATCGCTGCCAGCCCGGCCGCCTTCGCCCCAGCGATATCGGTTTCCGGGTTGTCGCCGATCATCACCGCTTCGGGCGGCGCGGCACCTGCGCGGCGCAAGGCCTCACGGAAGAAGGCTGACGCAGGCTTGCTGCAGCCAAGGGCGCCGGAGATCACGATCACCGGGCAGCGGGCCTCCAGGCCCAGGTGCCGGATGCGGGCCTGCTGGATGGCCCATGGGCCGTTGGTGAGCACCCCGAGCAGCAGCCGGGGCTGCAGCGCTTCCAGGACCTGCAGGCAGGGCTCGACATCGCCGAACAGTCGGATCTCGCGCTCCATCGTGGCGACGAAGGCCCGGTGGAATGCGGCGGCAAGGTGCGGGTTCGGCGGTATGCCGGCTGCCGCCACCACGGCGGCGCTGCGTTCGGTCCACAGGCGCGCGTCATCGATCTGCCGCGCCATGAAGCGTTGCCATGTGTGCCGCCACGGCTCCTCACAACGCCGGCGGAGTTCGGTGGGGTCTGGAGAGCCGGACGCACCGGTACACATCGGGGCGGCCGCAGATTCAAAGGCCCGGGCGTAGGCACCCGAATAATCGTGGAGCGTGTTGTCGAAATCGAAGAAGACGGCGCGCAAAGCCGCAATCTTCACCCCCCGGATCTGGGAGGAAGCCATACACGGTTACCTTCGGATGGCACCGGCACCGGGTACGCTGCGGCTGGATGGCGGGTTGGCCCTGTGTTCCGTGACATCCGTACGGCGTGGCTCGCCCTTTGGCGCGTATCCCGTTCCGTTGGGTTCGTTGGGACTGGCCTGTGCTCCTGCGGGGGCAGGTCGCGCAATCGGGTGTCGACGGGTCCTTGTCCCCGCCCACCCTTGACCTGTAAAGCTTGTGGGCCTCCGCTCTCGGTCCCTCAAGGGGCTGGGCGGCGCACCCCCCATCTGGAGCGGGGCTTCCGCCCACTTCCGGTCCCGGTCGCCCGTTTGTGCGACCCGTGCACGCCCGATCTCCCGCTCAGCGTGGTCGACAGCCCTGCTGTATGTGCTGCATGCGGGGGTTGCAACTACGTGCGTCCCGGATGGATCTGAAGTAGGTACCACACGGTCCAGCCGATGAAGAGCGCCAGCAGGGCCGCCGACGCGAACACCAGGCTGAACAGCCGCCGGTCGCGGCGCAGGTGCATATAGAACGCCGCCTGGAGCGTGATCTGCGCGATGGCCAGAACAGTGATCAGAGGCAACAGCACCGCCTTGGGCAACACGCCGCCGCCCACCGCCCCGAAGGCGATCGCCGTGCACATGGCCAAAAGGACAGCCACCAGAAGGTGCGTCCGTACGCCGGAGGGACCGTTGCTGTGCGGTTGTGCCTCCCCAGCGTGTTCGGTGGTCATGATGTCCCCACTCCCAGACCGGTGCACGTCTCTGACGGTTACCCGCAGCGCGAACCTTGGGGATCCTCCGGCGCCCGGAGCACTGCCCGCACTGGCAGCACAACGGTGGGGAGGTGCGCCAAGCCAACCCGCGCGTCAGCCGGGAGGACGCTGCCCATGTCGGGCGCCGTCCGGGACCGGAGCCTGAAGTCCCGGGATTCAAGGGGCATAGAAGGAACGGCCTCCTGGCACTCTGGCAGCGGCCACCTCGCGAAAATGGTTCTGGGCACCGCCGACGGGACTGAGGTCGAATCCGCCGAAAATATATTTCTTTGCAGTGCGCTCAGTCCGGTGTCACCCAGTGGCCCGGGTCCGGGTCATACATCAGGCGGAACACGCCGCAGAACGCACAGAGTATGCCCAGGACCGCCAGGGGCCAGACGCGGTATACCGCCGCGTACACCGTCGCCGTGAGGGTGATCGCCGGGATGAGCGGGAGCCACGTGGACGACGGGAGGTGGATCGACCCGTCGTGGAAAGCGGGATCGGGGTCTGCCGGAAGCATCCGCCCGTCCCCATACATCTTTTCCGTCCAGAGGGCGTCTCGGCCGCGTACCAGGGGGACGCGGGCGAAGTTGTATTCCGGTACGGGAGAGGGGATGGCCCACTCCAAGGTCCGACCGTCCTCCCAGGGGTCTGCTCCGGCCGGCGCCCCTCGCAGCAGGGATGTGCGCAGGTTGAAGAGCAGAATGAGCAGGCCGGCAGTCAGCACGAACACGCCCAGGGTTTCCAGCATGTTCAGGGTATTCAGTCCCAAATTTGGTGGATAGGTTGCCACCCGTCGCGGCATGCCGTACAGCCCGAGGAAGTGCATCGGGAAGAATGTCGCGTTGAATCCGATGATCACCAGCCAGAAGCTCCACCGCCCGCGGCGTTCACTGAGCATCCGTCCGGTGATCTTGGGGAACCAGTAGTGGGTCCCGGCCAGGATGGCGAAGAGGGACCCACCAATCAGTACGTAGTGGATATGCGCCACTAGGAAATAACTACCGTTCAGCTGGTAATCGGCCGGCGCCGCCGCCAGGATCACGCCGCTCATCCCGCCAATGACGAACGAGACCAGGAAGCCCACCACGAAGAGCATCGTCGTCGTGAAACGGATGCGTCCGCCCGCCATGGTGGCGATCCAGTTGAAGATCTTGACGCCGGTCGGTACGGCGATGGCCATCGAGGTGGCGGCGAAGATCGAGTTGATCAGGGGGCCCATGCCCACCGTGAACATGTGGTGGCTCCACACCATGAAGGCCATGAAGGCGATGACGATGGTGGCGAAAACCATCGAGGAGTATCCGAAGAGAGGTTTGCCGGAGAAGGTGGGCACGATCTCCGAGATCATGCCGAAGGCCGGGAGGATCATGATGTAGACCTCAGGGTGCCCGAAGATCCAGAACAGTTGCTGCCAAAGCAGGACGTTTCCGCCTTTGGCGACGTTGAAGAACCCTGTATGGAACAGCCGGTCGAACATCAGTAGGCCCAGGTTGGCGGTCAGGGGAGGGAAGGCGAAGAGGATGAGCACAGACGTGATCAGAGATGTCCAGACGAAGAGCGGCATACGCATCGGCGTCATGCCCGGCGCCCGTAAATTGATGATCGTCGCCAAGAAGTTGATGCCGCCGAGCAGGGTGCCGAGGCCCGCGAGTTGGATGCCCAGGATATAGAAGTCGATGCCGTGCACGTCCGGCCCCGGGTTGAGCACGCCGCCCAGGTTGATCGGAGCGTAATTGTACCATCCCGCGTTGGGCGCGCCGCCGAGCAGCCAAGAAGAGTTCAGAACGATGCCGCCGGCGAGGAAGAGCCAGAACCCGGCAGCGTTCAGTCGGGGGAAGGCCACGTCCCGCGCGCCGATCTGCAATGGCACGATATAGTTCATGTAGCCAATCTGCAGCGGCATGATGGCCAGAAAGATCATCGTAACGCCGTGCATAGTGAAGAGTTGGTCGAAGAGGGCTTCGGTGACGACATGGTTGTCCGGCCGCATGAGTTGCAGGCGCATGATGAACGCTTCGGTGCCGCCGAAGAGGAAGAAGATCATGGCTGTGACCAGGTAGAGAATCCCAATGCGCTTGTGATCGACGGTCGTGAGCCAGCTCCAGATGCCGGCGGGCCGGAGTGAACGAGACGGCACGGCCGCGATCCCTTCAGGGGTGGTTTGCATAGGTCTGGCACTCCTTTCCCGCTCGAGAGCCGGCCGAGGGTGGCGCGGAGCCACCGGCCGGCGACCACTGTCGCGCCGTTTGCCCCTGAGTCGAAGGCCGGTGGCCTTCAGCGTGTCGCCTGCCCGTCACCTCGCGTTGTCCGGCCGATCACTTCAAGCCTTCCAGGTAGGCTGTGAGGGCTGTCATCTGTTGCGGTGAGAGCCCCGAAAACGCCGGCATCACCGTGCCGGGAATGATCGCGGTCGGGTCGTGGATCCACTGGGTGAGGTCCGCGGCGTTGTTCTGCAGGGCCCCAGCGACAATCACACTGCGGTTGCCAAGCCCGGTAAGGTTGGGCCCCACTTTGCCCTGCGCGGGTGTGCCATCGATTGTGTGGCAGCCGCCGCAGCCGAACTGGTTGAAGACGGCCAGGCCTTGCGTCGCCAGCGGTGTCCGCGGCGTCGTCGCGGGGTGTCGCATGCCGTGGGCCCAGGTATGGAACGCGGACGGGGTCTGGGCAACCACGTAAAAGCGCATCAGGCTGTGGGAGAGCCCGCAGAATTCCGCACACTGGCCAGGGTAGGTGCCAGGACGGTCGGCCTCCAGCCACATGGTGTTGGTCTGTCCGGGAACCGTATCCTCCTTGCCACCAAGACTTGGTACCCAGAAGCTGTGCAGCACATCGGCGGATTGCAGGGTGAGCTCCACCCGCTGTCCGGCCGGAAGGTGCATTTCGTCGGCGGTTACGATGCCCAGGCCCGGATAGCGGAACTCCCACCACCACTGATGCCCGATCACCGTGATTTGCAGCGCGTTCGGACCCGCGGGCGCCGCGAGGCGGAAGGCGTCGCCCACCGTGGGCACCGCCAGCGCGATCACCAGGATCACCGGGACCACTGTCCAGAGAATCTCCAGCCTGTGGCTGCCCTCGACCTGCCTCGGCAGTGGCTGATCGGCGCTTCGCTTCCGGTAGCGGACGATCACGTACGTCAGCGGAATGACGACAGACAGGAAGACCCCCGTCATGACGACCAGACTGAAATCGAACAACTGGTACTCCATCCGCGCGGCAGCGCCCTGGGGATGGAGGATCGAGGCCGGGTGGACGGTGCAGGCTGAAAGCGCGAGCATGGCTCCCACCAGGGCTGCCAGTTGAAAACGGCGCCGCCGCATCCGACGCGCGGTACGGCCGCGCGCGTGCGCATCCCGCGCTTCGACGGAACGGACGCACATCTTGGGATCCCCGGTACGTCGGGAAATCTCTAACAACACGACCCTATTTTGACCGCTCCGCACCCGGCTCATGCGTCCACGGTCAGGGGCGGGTTCGCGGTCCGTAATGGCGGGCTCGCTATGGTGCCCTTGCCCGGTGTCGCCCGTCGTCCGGGTCGACGACGCCACCCGCGGCGCGCGTATTGCGGTGCGGTCGACAGGACAAGCCTATTGCGGAAAGCGCACGCCGACGGCGGTCTCCGCGCCGCGGAAGTGCGCCGCCGGGCGGGGCGTGTGGATGCCCGCAGCTGCCGGCACCGCGATGGGGAGGGATCCGGGAGATGACGTTCCACGTGAAGTCCGCCCTGCGCTACGCGCTACCGCTGGCGGTGGCGACGGTCCTGGCAGCGGGGTGCGGCAACGCGACCACGCCCGGGAGCAGCACCAGCACTGTGCCCTCGTCAGGTACGTCGGGTACGTCGGTCACCAGCACGACCAGCGGCACTAGCGGCACAAGCGGCGCGAGCACGAGCGCACCGGCAAGCACGACGACGACCAGTTCCAGTTCCTCAAGCTAGGGCGAGGTCACCGCATGCGTTGGTCCTCGTGCCGCTCGGAGCCTGAAAGCCTTTGGGGGCCGGATGCCGGGGGGGGCGAGCAGCCGCATGGCGGCGAGAGCCGACCCAGCGACGGGAGCGCCCGGATGGAGCGGACTGCAGTCGCGCCGGCCCTGAATGGCTGAGCCGGCGAGACCACCACCGGCCTTGGGAAAACGACCGTTTGCGGCGGCCACGGCAACCATGCGGACCGTCGCCGAACGGAGCGATCGCCCGCTGGCGGGGGTGGCTCACGTAAGGGTCCTCTCCCGCCGGTCCCGGGGGCCGTCGCCACTGGCTAGGGCCCTCGGCCAGCACTAGAACCGTGCGGCAGGCGGCGTGTCCGCTGACCGCATAGGGGACGGATGCCCTCCCCCGGGGCCACCGCCTCAGGCCGAAGAGAGGGACGGAATGATGAAAAGTCGTTTGCGTCCGAATCGCCTCCGTGCTCTCTGGGCGGGAGCGCTCGCCTGCGGAATCTTCGTGGGCGGTTGCGGCATCGGGCCGCGGCGTGCGCCGGCGCCCCGCGGGGCATCGTCTGGTTCGCCGTCGACGTCCACGGGGATGGCTGCGGGATCCTCGACAGCTACGGGCGGCAGCAGCGCCTCCACGTCAACCGCCGCCGTGAGCGGGGCCGAGTACGCCCAGTATTACCGAACCAACGGGACTGCCGCTATCGTGGCCGGGGCGCCATTGACGATGTGGGCCTCAGATTTTGCGTTTTCGCCGAACGCGCTGGCCGTCAGGGTCGGGACCCGGGTACACCTCAACGTTGACAACGCCTCGCCCGAGGCGCACAACTTCACCCTGGAGGCCTTCGGCGTCAACGTCAATCTCCCGCCGGACACAACCACCCCGGTTAGCTTCATCCCAAGCCGGACCGGGACCTACTACTTTTACTGCAACCTCCCGGGACACGCGCAGGCGGGTATGGTGGGTCGTCTGACCGTATCCTGAGGACGTCATGGGAAGCCGGCTGTTCGTCATGCCGGTCTCCTGGCCTCCGCGCACCGAAAATCCACGTACGCGTGTGCTATATTAATGGCCTGGCAAATAGCGGGCCGCCACCCAGTGCCCTTTCCCCCGACGCGGTGACGACGGGAGGTATGTGCATGCGCGTCCTTTCAGGGATTCAGCCAACCGGCCGATTGCATCTGGGGAACCACCTCGGCGCCATCCGGCAGTTTGTCGATCTTCAGTCCCGGGCGGAGTGCCTCTTCTGTGTGGTGGACCTGCATGCGATGACCCTGGACTGGGATCCCGAGGCCCTCCGCGCGGACACGCTGCAGATTGCTGCCCTCTACCTCGCCTGTGGCATCGATCCGGAGCGCTCGATCGTCTTCGTCCAGTCCCACGTACCCCAGCACTGCGAATTGAGTTGGCTGCTCGGTTGTCTTGCCGGGTTCGGAGAACTGAGCCGTATGACGCAGTTCAAGGACAAGAGCCGGGGACGCGAGTCGGTACCGTTCGGATTGTTCGCCTACCCGGTGCTGATGGCTGCGGATATCCTCGCGTATCGGGCGACCGCCGTGCCGGTGGGGGATGATCAGCGCCAACACCTGGAACTGACCCGGGATCTGGCGCTGCGCTTCAACGCGCGCTTCGGGGAGACGTTCCCAGTGCCGGAGGCGTTCATTGGCAAGGTTGGGGCGCGCGTGATGTCCCTGCAGAACCCCAGCGACAAGATGAGCAAGTCCGCGGTGGATCCTGCCGGGCGCATCGAGCTCCTGGATCCGCCGGATGTGGTCAGGGCCAAGGTTCGTCGCGCCGTCACCGACTCCGGGCGCGAGGTGCGCCACAATCCCGAGACCAAGCCGGCGGTGAGCAACCTCCTCGAAATCTTCTCCCTGGTGTCCGGTGAGGAGATGTCCACGCTCGAAGCTCGTTACGGGGACTCGGGATACGGACGGTTCAAGGCGGATCTGGGAGAGGCTCTGGTGGCCTTTCTGGCGCCGATTCAGCAGCGCTGCGGCGAACTGCGGGCGGCCCCCGACCATCTGGCGGCGGTTCTGCGCCAGGGCGCCGAGCGCGCGACTGCGCTCGCGGAACCGACCCTGCGCGATGTCCGGGCGCGCATGGGCCTCGTCGCCGGGGGCTAGTGGCGCGTTCATCAAGTTTTGTCTCGCTGCGTCGAGCGCGGGCGACAGCATGCGGCTCAAGTCCTGGCGCAAATCTCTGATGCGACGCCCTCCACCTTGGCCGTAACGGCCGCGCCCGATGACCGCTACCTTGAGACGGTGCTCCTATCCCTTGGCGACGGTCAGAACTTGATGGACGCGCCACCAGTACTGTCCTCCGCACTGGCAAGGCCTGGGCCGGGGTGGGAACTCATGAGGCGGCGAACCGGGTCTGCCCGTCCGTTCACGCCCTATGGGGCCGCCTTTCCAACCTCTGAGCCGATGTCCCGGGACGTCGCCAATTGCCACCGGTGCGGAGGACAGTACTAGCGGCGCGTTCAACGACACCACAAGCGTGGCAACCTGGACGCTCTCGCCTGTATCCACTCACTCGCGTTCTACCTCAACGTCACAGAGCCCTGCCGGCCACTATTCCCTGACCCTGGTGGCGCGCACGATGTCCGGATCCACGAAGACGTCCTGTTCGTCCGTGCTGCGCGTGGAGAATTCGGATACCACGGCGCCTTCTGGCCCTCCCTGGAACCAGTGCCAGGTGTTCGGCCCAATGGTGTACTGCTCGCCGGGGTGCAGCGCGACCTCATGCCACACGTTGTACGTGGACGCGCGGCCGGCCGGCGGCCGGCAATGCGGGTTGGGTGTGGGCGCTCCCTCCACGTACAGGTAAACCAGCCCCCGGCGGCAGCGGAAGGTCTCCTCCTTTCCGGGCAGACCGGCCACCGGCGGATGGCGATGCTGTGGGCAGGTCTGCCCGGGGAACAGCACCAGTTCCTTGGCGCAGCATCGCTCCGTATTCACATAGGTCACCAGCTCGAGTCCGGTGCGCTCCAGTTCCCCCAAGTTGAAGTCCTCAATCTCGATATGCGCGGATTCTTCCGGTGCGAGCACGATCCCAGCATCGGCGAAGTAGCTCCGGGCCCTCTCCCGGGCCGTCTCCAGTTGCATGCGTGTCAGCACGGCGGCACCTCCCGGGGGCGTCTCGGGGCGCCCCGCTCGAAAATCTCCAGGATCTGATTTCAGAAGCGCATCCCGCAGACGGCACCGGTCTGGGTCACGGGTAGACCGGCGCGAATGTTGCCCAGCCCTGTGGCGGCCAGGATCTCCCCTGCGCGGCAGACCGGCCATAAATCCGGCGCAGAACGCATCATGCGCCCGGGTGGCGTGCACCCGCCCGCGCCGGAAGTGGGGCTGGCCGGACGGCATGGGTCCGCGCCACGGGTAACCTGCAAAATGCCCGGGTGTTCACCTGCACCAACGCGTATTGTGCGCTTCAAACCCCTGCCCAGGCTACAACGCAACGGCTTCTTCGCGCCCAAGGTCTGTCGGGCCTCCTCCGGGCCCGGTAGAAAGTAGTCTGTTGAGGAAGGCGTGCATTGCAGCTGGCGGTGTCGAAATTACGCGCATTCACTCGACAAGGTGTGCCCATATATGGACAGGGGTGCCGCTCAAGCCGCAGAAAAGCAAGACTAAGCCGCCAGCGGCATCGGTGTGCGTTTGTACGGTCCGAACACGGGGTGAAGTGTACAGCGTTTTTCTGTCGCCAAGGACCTTCTCTCGGGCCACCGCCGATCGTCCTTGTGCCTACCCTGTTTACGGAGGTGTGGCGTCTGGCTGGACAAGGGCCCGCCCAGGCGCTGCAGGTTGCGGATAGTGTCTGCGACGGGAGCGTGGACGATGGAGGGGCGATTTCTGCGGAGGTGGCGCCGGTCCTGGACCGGTTGCTGAGTTCCCTGCTACCCCTGAGTCCAGATGTCGCGGCGGTGCTGTTCCCCGGTCCCGAGGGACGTTGGCGTCTCTACGGAATCCCTGGCATGCCACGGGGTGTCATCGGGGAACGTGTGATCGTTGCCCGGTCTGCGTGGGACGGATGCGGTCCGGTGCGGGGCAGGTCCGCAGATGAACCTGACGGGGTACTGCGGCGCTGCCTTGAGGCCAGCGGAGTGGATCACCTGCTGTGCATACCCGTCACTGATGGCAGCGAGCGACATGCGGTGCTGTTGCTCGGAAGGGGCGAGACGCCCTTTTCGGCGGGCGAAGTGTCATCCGCTCTGGCGACGGCTGATCTCGCGGCTGCCGCTCTTTCCTGCCGGAGGGCGCGGCAAGCGGTGAATGTGCGCGATGCCTGCCTGGAGGCCCTCCTCGGGCCACTTCCCGACCCGGCGTGGATCTGTTTCCCCGACGGACGCGTCGGTTATGCCAGTCCTGCCGCCGTGGCCTTTCATCGCCGCACGGGACGCGGCGAAGTGCCCGAGGGCCGCCTGCTCCGCGAACTGCTCGGACTGACGCCGGATTCCGTTCCGGCCGGCCTGCGGCTGCCCATGCGCCCCGACAAGGGAGAAATCCGCTGCCAGTGCCCGGCCGGCGAATTCCTGCTGATGTTCGTTAGCGGCGCGATGCAGGTGGAAGGCGGTCCCCCGCTGGGGCTGGTGGTGATCGGGCGCGACGTGACCGACGAGGACCGCCGTCGTCAGGAAAGCCGCCGCCAGGAACGGCTGGCGGCCCTCGGCCAGTTGGCGGCCGGTGCGGCACACGAAATCCGTAACCCGCTGACAGCCGTGCGGGGCTTCCTGCAACTGGTGTCATCTCAGATTCGCACGGAGCCCCAGGCACACTATCTGAAGATCGTGCGCCAGGAGATGGAGCGCATCGAGCGCATCACTGCGGATCTGCTCCTGCTGTCACGATCGTGGAAGCTGCGGCTTGCGGAGTGTGAGCTGGGTCCGCTGCTTGAGACTGTGGCCGAACTTGTGCGTCCTCGGGCAGAGGAACGCGGGGTCGACCTGAGGGTCTGCGCCGAACCGGGTCTGCCTCCGGTGTTTGCCGATTCTGAGCGTCTGGAGCAGGTGTTCCTCAACCTTGTGGGCAATGCGATCGAAGCGATCCGGGGTGCCGGCTGTGTCGAATTGCGGGCGAGGCGACAGTCGGGCGGATTCATAGAGGGCGTTGTGACCGACGACGGGCCTGGTGTCCCCGCCGAGGTGTTGCCGCGCCTCTTCGAGCCGTTTTTCACCACCAAGGCGGGGGGCACCGGGTTGGGCCTCGCCGTCAGTGACAGCATTGTACGTAGCTTCGGGGGGCACATCTCGGTCGCCAGCCCACCGGGTGGTGGCGCCACCTTCACCGTCCGGCTGCCCGTGTCGGTGACCGCGGGAGCGGTGACGGGCGCGGGTGCCGCGCCGGCGGTCTGCGTCTCTTCCCCCGAAGGCTGAGGTGAAACCGTGCCGGTCTCTGCCGAGACGCCTGCCACACTGAGCGATCGGGTGGCGTGACCGGCCAGGGATGCCGGGCGCCGGGCGCGAAAACCCACTGTGGAACCGGCGTCATCTGGACTGTGGGTCCGGATCTGTCCCGCATCCGGTGCCGGTCTCCCTCAAGGAGGCGGTTCCCTTTTGTCCGCTGCGCACGCCGTCCCGGTCGGACCGGGTGATCCTCTGTGCGACGGCCTCAATCCGGAGCAACGGGAGGCAGTGCTCGCCCCGTCAGGTCCCGTGCTCATTCTGGCCGGTGCCGGTTCGGGGAAGACGCGTGTTCTGACGCGACGTCTCGCCCACCTGATCCGCCAGGGGGCCGACCCCTACCGCGTCCTGGCCATCACGTTTACCAACAAAGCCGCGCGCGAGATGGTGGAGCGCGTGGAGCAACTCTTGGGGCCGACCGCGCGCGGCATGTGGGTGCAGACATTCCACTCCGCCTGCGCTCGGATCCTCCGTCACGAGATTGGACGCTTTGGCTATACGCCTCAGTTCACGATCTTGGACGGCGACGATCAGCGCACGGCGGTGCGCGAGGTCTGCCGGGAGTTGGACCTCAGCGAGCGGATGTTTCCGCCAAACTCGGTGCTCGCTCGGATCTCTCGGGCGAAGAACGAGTTGCACGATCCCGCCGGGCTGCGGGCCGGAGCGACTGATCCGTGGAACCGCCGGGTGGCCGATGCTTACGAAAGCTATCAGGCGAAACTCCGGTCGGCGAACAGCGTGGATTTTGATGACCTGCTCGTACTTACCGTGCGGCTGCTGGAGGAGCCGGACGCCAACCCCGCGACAGACGTCCCGTGGGGTTCCGGAACAGCGGCGGTCCCCGATTTCGGGGGTGCACGGTACCGGGCCCTGTTTCAGCACGTGCTGGTGGATGAGTATCAGGACACCAACCACGCACAGTACCGCCTGATCCGGGCCCTGGCGCGCGCGTGCGGCAGCCTCACTGCCGTCGGCGACGAGGACCAGAGCATTTATAAGTTCCGGGGGGCGGATTGCAGCAACATCCTGCGTTTCGAGGAGGACTATCCGGACGCGCGCGTGATCCGGCTGGAGCGGAATTACCGGTCGACCCAGGCCATCCTGGACGCCGCCGGGTCGGTCATCCGCCACAATGCGCACCGATATTCCAAAAAGCTTTGGACCGATTGCGGGGCGGGCGAACCAATCATACTGTACCGGGCCTGGAACGCCGGGGACGAGGCTGCGTTCGTCGCAGGGCAGATCGCCGCGTTGCGGAAGGAAGGCGCTCGTTTCAGCGACTGCGCGATTCTATACCGGACCCACGCCCAGTCTCGCGCAGTGGAAGAGGCCCTGCTCGCGCGCGGTATCCCCTATGTGGTGGTCGGGGGTCTGAAGTTTTACGACCGCAAGGAGGTCAAGGATGCCCTCTCTTACCTGCGCCTGATCTGCAACCCCCTGGACTTCGCCGCCTTCCGGCGGGCCGTCGCGGCGCCGAAGCGCAAGATCGGGGCCGCCACCCTTGGGGCCCTGGCTGAGCACATGGCGATCACCGGCGAGTCGCTGCCGTCTGCCCTGGCCCACGCCGGGGCCATCCCGGGAGTGGCGCGGGCGGCCAGGACCCTGGCGAACTTCGAAGCGTTGATTTCCCGCCTCCGCGGGGAGGCGGAGGGTACGGTGGATGCAGCGGGGCTGCCCCTCCCGGAGAACGCCGCCCGCGAGCCGGCCGAGGTGGCGGAGACGCTGGCCTCGATCCTCGACCGCAGCGGCCTCTACGCGGAACTGCGCGCGGAGGACAGCATCGAGTCGCGGGCTCGGCTGGAGAATCTGCAGGAACTGCTCAACGTGGCGCGTCAGAACGCGGCCGCCGTCGGCCGGGGGCTGGCAGGTGCGGCCCTGTTCCTTGAGCAGGCGAGTCTGATCGCCGAAGCGGACAATGTTCCGGCGGAGCAAGCTACCGACACTGACTCGGGAGCGGCGGTGCTGCTCACGCTGCATGCCGCGAAGGGGCTCGAGTTTCCGTTCGTATTTCTGATGGGGATGGAGGAAGGAGTGTTTCCGCACAGCCGCTCGATGGATCGCGCCGACGAGATCGAGGAGGAACGGCGCCTCTGTTACGTCGGCATGACTCGAGCCAAGAAGCGCCTGCTGCTCACCTGCGCCGCCGAACGCGCGCTGTACGGAGGGATGCCGCAGACGATGCGGCCCTCGCGGTTCCTGGCGGAAATCGATCCGGTACTGGTGGAGGAGCGGAGGCCACAGACCGCCGCTGGCACCGGCGCCGGTCTGTGGCGTCCGATGCGTGCGGAACGTCAAGCCGGGAGCGCAGATGCCGGCCGTTGGACTTCCCGGCCGTCGGGAGCCGGCGGTCGGGAGGGGCGGAACGAACCGGTCCGCGACGGGGATGTGGAGGACTTCGCGGTCGGTGAGCAGGTGGTGCATCCACGCTGGGGCCAGGGGCGTGTGGTCGCCACGCGGGGCAGAGGGCCGGATGCCGAGGTCACTGTGGATTTCCCCGAATCCGGAAGGCGCACCTTGATCATCGGGTATGCACGGCTGACGCGGGCGTAGCCGGTGCCTGGGCATCCCGGACCGCTGCGGGCGGCACGCGGTGTTCCGCTCGGTGCGCCGGATTGTTGCGGCGCCCCAACCCAATGGTGGGAGGCAGAGAAGCGTGTCCGCAGATGTCGCCGCCGCCCGCGCGGAAGCCCGGGTCCGGGAACTCAGGCAGTGGATCCGCGAGGCCGACTATCGCTACTATGTGCTGGACGCGCCAGAGGTCGCTGATGGCGTCTACGATTCGTGGATGCGGGAACTGCGCCATCTGGAAGATGCGCACCCGGATCTGGTCGCTGGCGATTCTCCGACACAGCGGGTCTCCGGTCAGGTGTCCGTGCGCTTCGCGCCGATGCGTCATCCCACGCCTCTACTCTCCCTGGACAACGCCTTCGGGCCGGAAGAATTGCGCGAATTCGATGCACGCGTCCAGCGGTGGCTCGGCGGAGACGCGTCGCAGTATATCTGCGAATTGAAGATCGACGGGCTTACGGTGGCCCTCACTTACGAGGGCGGGGCATTTGTCCGCGGGGCGACGCGGGGCGACGGCGCGGTGGGGGAGGACGTCTCGGCCAACCTTCGGACATTGGGATGCCTGCCCCTGCGGTTGCGAGCGCCCTGTCCGGAACGGTTGACGGTGCGCGGGGAGGTCTACCTGCCGCGTTCGGCGTTCACGGCGCTCAATGCGGCACAGACGGCATCCGGAGAGCCGCCGTTTGCCAATCCGCGCAATGCTGCAGCCGGCAGCCTGCGGCAGAAGGATCCGAGTGTGACGGCGGGACGCGGGCTGCGGCTCTGGTGCTACCAGATCCTCGATGGGCTGGAGTGTGATCAGGGCGAGGCTCTGCGGCGGCTCGCCGGCTGGGGGCTGCCGGTCGAGCCGCACTGGGAATTCCGCCGCGATGTCGAAGCGGTGGTGGTCTGGTGCGAGGCATGGCGGGAGCGCCGGCTGGATCTCGACTACGCCATCGATGGCCTGGTGGTGAAGGTGGACTCGGCCGAGCAACGGCGCCGCCTGGGGGCGACCGGCCACGGACCGCGCTGGGCCGTCGCTTACAAGTTTCCCGCGGAGACTGGTCGCACCCGGGTGAGGGACATCTGGGTGTCCGTCGGCCGTAGCGGCGTGCTCACACCGATGGCCGAACTCGATCCGATCGTACTGGCGGGCACCACTGTCTCCCGGGCCTCTCTGCACAACGCCGACTATGTGGCCGCCAAGGATGTCCGTACCGGGGACATTGTGTTGGTTCGCAAGGCCGGCGAGGTCATCCCCGAGGTTGTGGCGGTGGATGTCTCCGCTCGGGTTGCGAATCCGCCCCCGTTCGTCATGCCCACCGCCTGCCCGGTCTGCGGGGGCAGCGTTGCGCAGACCGAGGGCGAAGTCGCCCACCGTTGCACGAATCCGGCATGCCCTGCTCAGGTCATGGGGCTGATCATCCACTGGGGCGGTCGCGGCGCCATGGATATCGAGGGACTGGGTGAGAGGACCGTGCGCCTGTTGCTGCGCGAAGGACTGGTGCACGATCCGGCGGACCTGTATGCACTCAGTGCCGCGCAGTTGGCCGCACTGCCGCGCTTCGCGGCGAAGTCGGCCGAGAATCTGGTGTCCGGCATCGCGGCGAGCCGCAACCGGCCGCTCTGGCGGCTGCTGGTGGGGTTCGGCATCCGCTTTGTGGGGGAGCGGGTGGCCCAGGTGCTTGCCCGCCGCTTCATCAGCCTGGACGCCCTGGCGGCTGCGAGTGTGGAGGAGTTGCAGGCGGTCCCGGAAATCGGTGAAAAGATCGCACGATCGGTTCATCGCTACTTCACTGATCCGGACAACCGCTCTTTTATAGAGCGGCTGCGAGAGGTCGGCATGCGCATCGCCGACCCGCCGCCCGCACTCGGCGTGGCTCCCCCCGCCGCCGCGGGCCTGTCTCTGGCCGGTAAGACCTTCGTACTCACCGGCACGCTGCCCGGTTGGACGCGGGAGGAGGCCGCTGCCGCCATCGAGGCGGCAGGCGGCCGTGTCACCGCCGCGGCGAGTGGTCGGACCGATTACGTGGTGGCTGGACAGAAGGCGGGCGGCAATCTGGAGCGGGCGCGGCGACTCGGTGCGACGGTGCTGGACGAGGAAGGCTTGCGACGCCTCCTCGAGGGATAGGAGGCGCGGCCGCATCTATTTCACCCGGTCATCTCCAGGGCCTTACGCTGAGCCCGGACGCGCGCAGGGGCATGGAAGCGGATCGCGGACATGCCAGTGTCAATCTGTGAGGGCAGGACCGTACACCGCCGGGTTACCCTGATGGCTGTAAGGAGGTCCTGTGTGTTCGAGGGCTTCCCGCAGCGGGGATCCGGCGGCGCGAGGGGCGTGCGTTGTCCCCGTCTGCCGCCGCGCGGTGCCCAGCCGCCGTCCCGATGGCTGCACGGTTGTTCGGAGCTCTGCCAGCGTGACCGCCGTGCCGGCGAGTATGCACAGGACGAGGGTCTGCGGGGGAGGCGAATGATCCGCACATCGTGGACGGATCTGGCGCGTCCGCGCTGGCCTGCGCGGCATGTCGCGATCCGGCTGAGTACCGCGGGGGTTTTATGGTATCTTCCGGCGGGACGCGTGTGCATGGCAGCGGCCGTCTTTCTCAGGATCGCGGTCGGACGGGCGGCTGTGACGGGGCCGGCAGGCCCCTGATGCGGGAGGGATCCCCGGATGGGTGCAACGATCGGCGAGGAGCAGGTGCGCCATGTGGCCGCACTGGCGCGTTTGGCGCTTCCCGAGGCGGACGTTTCGCGGTATGCGCGGGAACTGGATCGCATCCTGGAACATGTGGCCCGGTTGCAGGCCATCGATACGGCTGACATCCCGCTGACCAGCAACGCGCTGGTGGTGGCAGGGGTACTCCGGCCAGATGAAGCGCGCCCTGGCCTCTCTGGCGAGGACGCGGTGCGGAATGCGCCGGCGCAGCACGCGGGGATGTACCAGGTCCCCCGCGTACTGGATGGCGCGTAGGAGTGCTCTTTTGCCGCACGTTCGAGCTCCTGTCCCTTGTTCCGCAGAGGCCGTGGCAGCGGCCGCGGCGTTCGGAGCAGATGGAGCGGCGCAGTTCCCTGGGCCCACGTTCCGCGGGGCCGCCATGCCCGCCGAACGGATGCGCCGGCGGGCTCTGTGCCCTCTGGGTACGGCGTACCCGGTAGCGGCGCGTGGAGACAACCGGCGGGAGCGGCGCGGGGCGTCTCCATGCACCGCACGGGGAGGGAACCGGATGGAACTCTATGAGTGGCCGGCGCACCGCATCCATCGGGGCCTCGTCACAGGTGAGGTCTCGGCGCGGGAGGTCGCGCTCGCCACGCTGGACCGGATCGGCCAGGTGGAGTCCAGTGTGGGTGCTTACCTGCACCTCCGCCCCCGCGAAGACGTGCTGGCCGATGCTGACGCCGTCGATGCGGCGTTGCGGAGAGGCGAGTCACTCGCCGCGTTCGGCGGGGTGCCGGTGGCCATCAAGGACAATATGTGCTGCCGTCTGCTCCCCACGACCTGCGCTTCACGCATCCTGGAGGGCTTCCATCCGCCCTACGATGCGACGGCGGTAACGCGACTGCAAGGCCAGCGGGCGGTGCTGCTCGGCAACACCAACATGGACGAGTTCGCCATGGGGAGTTCGACGGAGCACTCCGCGGGAGGCGTGACCCGCAACCCGTGGGACCTCGGCCGCGTCCCAGGGGGCAGCAGCGGCGGCTCGGCCGCCGCGGTGGCGGCCGGTGAGGCGGTGGTCGCCCTCGGTTCGGATACCGGGGGCAGTGTCCGCCAACCCGCCGCTTTCTGCGGTGTGGTCGGGCTCAAGCCGACCTATGGACGGGTGTCCCGTTTCGGCCTGGTGGCTTTCGCCAGTTCCCTGGACCAGATCGGGCCATTCGGGAGAGACGTCCGCGATGTGGCGCTTCTGCTCGGGGCGGTGGCGGGGCACGATCCGGCCGATGCCACCAGCCGGCCCGCCGAGGTTCCCGACTTCGAGGCAGCGCTTGTTCCTGACTGCCGGGGACTCCGCCTTGGGGTGCCGCGTGAGTTCCTCGCTGCAGGGGTTTCCCCGGAGGTGCGCGCGGCGATCGCCGCGGCGGTCGACCTGCTGGTGGAACTGGGCGCTGAGGTGCAGGAGTGCAGTCTCCCCACTGTGCCCTATGCCCTCGACGCCTACTACGTGATCGCACCGGCGGAGGCGAGCAGTAACCTGGCCCGCTTCGAGGGTGTCCGCTTCGGTCGCCGGGCTCAGGGCACAAGCGACTACGTGGAGATGTTTCGCCGGAGCCGCGGCGAAGGGTTCGGGCCCGAGGTCCGGCGACGCATCATGCTCGGCACCTACGCTTTATCCGCCGGTTACTACGACCAGTACTATGGCAAGGCCCAGCAGGTGCGCACGCTCATCTGCCGCGAGTTCGAAGAGGCTCTGTCCGGGTACGCTGCCCTGGTGACACCGACCGCGCCCAGCGTGGCCTTCGGATTCGCCGAGAAGATGGATGATCCGCTGCAGATGTATGCGAGCGATGTCTGCACCGTACCGATCAACCTGGCCGGTTTGCCCGCGGTTTCTCTGCCGTGCGGCTTCAGTAACGGCTTACCGATCGGCCTGCAGTTCATCGGCCGCGCCTTCGACGAGGAGACGATTCTGCGCCTGGCCTACGCCTACGAACAGGCGGCGGACCTTCGGCATCGCCGGCCACCGATCGTGGCCCCGCGGGGGTAGGCGCCACTGCAAACGTCTTCGTTTGGCAGTGGCGCTGGCTCCGGTCTTTTGCAGTACGAGGCTTTGGGTCCGCTCCTGGTCGCGGCACGGCTTTTTGCAGCGCCGTTCCGATGGGTGTTGCGCAGGTGCCTTGCGCAGTACGCTCAGACACCGGCTGGCCGTGTCGCAACGCCCTCGGCGCCGGTGCCGGGCCCGAACGAACGGCCGGTCCTGCAGCGTTGCCCCGAGGGTGCCCTGCCTGCGGTCGTGGATCCCGGTTCCGACCCAGGGTTTCCAGGTCCGGCTCACGCCGGTCGAACGCATCCGGGCCGAGGGGGCATGTCTGGTGTCGGTGGGGACAGTGGAGCAGCGGTATGAGACGGTGGTGGGGCTGGAGGTCCACGTGGAACTGGCGACGCGCAGCAAGATGTTCTGCAGTTGCCCCACCGACTTCGGCGCACCGCCGAACACGCAGGTCTGTCCGGTGTGTCTGGGCCTGCCGGGCGCGCTACCGGTACCCAACGCCCGCGCGATCGAATACGCACTGCGCGCGGCGCTTGCCCTCGGCTGTGAGATCGACCGAGAATGCCGCTGGGATCGGAAGAACTACCACTACCCCGATCTGCCCAAGGGCTACCAGATCACCCAGTACGCGCGGCCGCTGGCGCGGCACGGCACGCTCCGGTACGCAGGTGGGGATGGTGAGCGATCTGTGCGCATCCGCCGGCTGCACATGGAGGAGGACACCGGTAAGTCGACGCACGAGGGGATGCCCGGGGGCACGACCGGGGTCGACCTGAACCGGGCGGGGGTGCCGTTGATCGAGATCGTCAGCGAGCCGGACATCCGCGGCCCAGAGGACGCGCGCCTCTACCTGCAGTCGCTGCGCACCGTGCTTCTCTATACCCGTGTCTCGGACGTCAAGATGGAGGAGGGGAGCCTGCGCTGCGACGCCAACGTTTCCCTGCGGCCGGTGGGCACGCAGGCGTATGGGGCGCTGGTCGAGGTCAAGAACATGAATTCCTTCCGCTCGGTGCAGCGTGCGCTGGAGTATGAGGTGCACCGTCAGGCGGCGGCGTTGGACGCGGGGGAGCGAATTGTGCGCGAGACGCGCCACTGGGATGAGAAGCGGGGTGTCACCTTCCCCTCGCGCAGTAAGGAGGAGGCCCATGATTACCGCTACTTCCCCGAGCCCGACCTTGGGCCGTGCGCGTTAACCGAGGCCTATGTTGAACAGGTCCGCGCCTCTCTTCCCGAGGCGCCCGGCGCCCGGCAGGCCCGATACGAGCGTCTGGGATTGCCGGCTCACGACGCCGGTGTGCTTGTCGCCGACCCGGCCCTGGCACTGTACTTCGACCGCATGCTCGCCGGCGGGGCCGCCCCACGCGAAGGGGCGTCGCTACTCACCGTGGAACTCCTCGGGCGGCTCAACGCGCTTGGTGTCACTGTGGGCGAGTCCGGCTGCCGGGTGCAACCGGAGCAATTGGCGGCCCTGCAAGAACTTGTCGCGAGCGGTGTGATCAGCGGCAAGATCGCCAAGGACGTTCTGGATGAGATGGTCGCGGGCGGTGCGGACCCGCAGGCCGTGGTGGCACGCCGCGGCCTCCAGCAGATCAGCGACGACGGCGCCATCGTGGATGCCGTGCGGTCGGCGATCGCTGTCAACCCCCAGAGCGTGGCGGACTTCCGCGCCGGCAAGAAGCAGGCCCTCGGTTTCCTGGTCGGCCAGGTGATGAAGGCCACCAAGGGCAAGGCCAATCCGGCGAAGGTCAATGAGATCCTGGCCAGGGAGTTAGGGTAGGGGGCCCCGGTTCCCCGGGGAGGCCTGGCTGCGGCGCCCTGCGACGGATGTGCCCGCCTCGGATCCGGGTCGGCCCGAGCGCTATCGGGCCGCGGGCGATCCGGATCCTGCCGTTTCCGCCAGGAAGCGCACCTTCAACAGACGCCGTACTATGCTGCGGCCGAAGAACCCGAGCGGGGAGTGGGGTTCATTTGGACGAACCCGCCGTGCAATTTCGCGCCCTGTCCCGCAGCTTTGGCGGTCGTTCCGCGGTCTCGGGGCTTGATCTGGAGGTGCAGGCGGGCAGTGTCTTCGGGTTCCTCGGGCCCAACGGGGCGGGCAAGACGACCACCGTGCGGATGATGCTGGGGCTGTTGCCGCCGTCCGCGGGCTCGGTGCGCGTCTTCGGCTTGGACCCGGTGCGCGAGGGCGAGCGCGTGCGGGCCGCCACCGGTGTGCTGCCCGATGCCGTCGGGCTCTACGACCGCCTGACGGCACGGCAGAACCTCGAATTCGGCGCACGCATCTCCGGACTGGCCGGTGCGCGTCGGGCGACGGCGGTCGACGCCGCGCTGCGGCGCGTCGATCTGTGGGAGCGGCGCGGCGACCGGGTATCCGGCTTCAGCAAGGGCATGCGTCAGAAACTCGGCATCGCGCGTGCCCTTCTTTGCGAGGCACCGTTGCTGATCCTCGACGAGCCGACGTCCGGGCTCGACCCCGGCAACATCGTCATGCTGCGCGATCTGTTGTTGTCGCTGGTGCAGGAGGGCGGGCGCACGATCTTCATGTGCACCCACCAGCTGGCCGAGGCGCAGCGCATCTGCGACATGGTGGGCATCATTCAGGCGGGCCGCCTCGTCGCGGTCGGGTCGCCGGGAGAACTTGGCGCCGGGACTCGTCGGGCCGTACGCATCCGTTGCAGCCGGCTTGACGCGCGTGGCGCCGCCACCTTGCCGCTGCCCCAGGGCGCCAGTATCGGCCCGTCCGGGAACGACGGCGAATGGCGGGTTGAACTGGAGCGTGCGGAGGACGTGGAGTCTATCGTCGCCGCCCTGGTCGCGGCTGCTGCCGGAGTGCGCTCGATCGTGCCTGAACAGCGTTCGCTCGAGGACGTCTACCTCTCCGTTGTGGGGGCACAGGCGCATGCGTGACCTGGGGACGATGCTCTGGAAGGAGACCGCCGAGTTCATCGGCAATCGGCGCTTCCTGCGTGTATTCTTCATTGCCGTCCTGATCATGGGGCTGCTGCCAGAATTTCAGAAGCACGGGATAGAGTCCAGCGGCGGCCATGGTCGAGGGGCGGTCGACATCCTGCCGATGCTGGACTTGGCCTATGCGCTCCTCGCGTCTGTGATCGTCGTGGCGCAGACTGCGCCGGATCTCGT
This sequence comes from Bacillota bacterium, assembly GCA_021803205.1. Lineage (GTDB taxonomy): Bacteria > Bacillota > Sulfobacillia > RBS10-35 > JAJYVN01 > JAJZMB01. Next base: position 41,043 of record JAJZMB010000112.1, read on the forward strand.
GCTCCGCGAGCGCAGCGGCGGGACGCTGGAGTACCTGTTGGCGACGCGCATGCCGGACGGGGCGATCTTCGGCGGCAAGATCATCCTGGCGGCAGGAGTCGGATATCTGAGTGGCCTGGTCACAGTTGCGGTACAGATGATCGCTGCCAATCTCGGCAGAGGTGGTCCCGGATGGTCGTGGATCTACCTCGCGCTGCCCCAAGGCCGACTTATCGCTCTGCTGCTCACTCCGCTACTCGCGGCCTACCTGGCGACGGTCGGCACGTTCGTCGCCCTACGGGTGGGCGATCAGCGTGGCGCCTATCTGGTGACGATGCTCGGCGTCGGTGTATTGGCCCTGCCATTCCTCCTCCACCTGACCGCGATCCGGCTCACGATGAGTTGGCTGTGGCGGGCTACGGGGGTTTTGGCCGTGGTCGTCGCCGCTGTGGTGGCCCTGGGATTTCGGATGTTTCGCCGCGAGATGCTGGTGCTGTACCTGCAGGAATAGTACTGCCGCTAGAAGGCCGCTCCCTGTACCGTCATGCGGATCGCGGCAAGGACGGGCCCCCGAGTCAGGGCGATGTCGGTCAGGGCGACCGCCTTGCAGGTTAGGTCCAGAAGCATGATGCGCCGGATGCTGATACGGCGCTCTGGTCGCCGCCCCGCCATGTCGCGCGGCCTATGGTAGGATGGCGCCATGTGGCTGCGGTCAGCCTACAAGTTTATCTGCCGACGCAGAAGACGGCGGGCGGGCCGGCTGAGGGCCGCGGTGCGTCGGGGACCAAGCCCTCGTCCGTATGGATGCCTTCAACCTGAGCACGCATCGACAGATGCAACAGCGGGACGGTCTTCGGTTCCGATGGCCACCTTGGTCGCACCGGTCGGGTAGTAGTGCCCGGAGTGAGCCGCGGCTGCGGGCCCGCGACGTACGGCGGGACGGCCCGCAACGCATACTCCTAAAGAGCGGCGTTTGGTGGGCAGTGCTGCCGCTGTACCGACGGGCATGTGCGGAGCCGGGTCGCGGCGTCGTCGCGCATCCGGAAGCACGGCAGGAGCTAGGGGGCGCGGGACATGACGGAGATGCGGGTGGAGGGAATCGGGCGCGACCCGGCGGGGGAAGCCTACTTCCTGGTCCTGCGCGAGGCTGGTGCGGAGCGGCGCCTCATCCTGCAGATCGGGCCCTTTGAGGCCGCGATGATCGGCATGGCCCTCGGGGGTGCTCCGGCGCCCCGGCCGTTCACCCACGACCTGCTTGTGCAGGCGATCACCCGGCTCGGTGGCCGCGTGGAGCGGGTGCTGATCCACGACGTGCGGGAAGAAACGTTCATAGGTGTTCTGGAGGTCGGGACGGAGCGGGGATTGATCGAGCTCGACTGCCGGCCGTCGGACGGGGTGGCGCTGGCCCTGCGCACTTCGGCGGCCATCCTCGTCGCCGAAGAGGTGCTGGCCAAAGCGGGTGTGGTGCCAGAGGAGCCGGAGGGACCGTCTGGACAACCTTCCGAACCCGAGCGGTGAGAGCCCCGGCTCCGATGCGCATCGCTTCTGCCTGCAAGGATGCCCGCCAGCTGTGCGTTGCCCCGGCGGTGCCGTGTACCGCCTCAGACCTTGGGGTGGGGCGTTTCCAGCGCGCGCGTCCCGTCGGGCAGCCGGTATTCCGCGTAGTCGCCGAACAGAAGCGGAGCCACTTCGCACAGCACTCGGTAGATGCGGAAGGCCAGCTCCCGGATCTCCAGTTCGGCATGCGGGCTGGCGCGCATCTCGATGATGTGCCGCCAGGCGCGCGCGTTGGCGGTCATCACCAACGGTGCCTCGGTCTCGTTGGGCAGCAGCGACCGGCTGCACTGTTGCACTTTCTTGCGCAGGTCAGTGCGCTCCTCCGCGCCGAGGAGCTGCTGACCCGCCCTCTGGCGGTCCAGCAGCATCTCGGTAAGACGGGCGTACGCCTCCGCCGCCGCGTCGATGCGTGCGCAGAACAGACGGTGCAGTTCCGGGTCGTCACGGTATTCGGGCCGCTCCACAAAGCGTAGGACCCGGCCGGAGACGTAGCGCTGGCTGAGTTGAGACGCCGCTGTCCCTGCCCTGTGCCGAACCAGTTCGTGGGTCAGGCTGCGGGACACCCCGTAGCAGAGGAGACTGAAGGTGGCGTGTTCAAGCACCGAACCGTGCCCAGAGGCCTTGATGTTGGCAATGTATCGCCCGGCATCGACGTTCCAGGTGCGCTTGGGACCGAAACTGGCGTAACAGACCTGCCCCGCCGTCTTGCACAACTGCTCGGCTGGCGGTAGGACCGTCGGGTCTTCAAGGTACGCCGGAAACCCCAAAGCGGGGTCGTACCCGTCGAGAAAAACGGCCATGCCGCGGATGTCGGTGGCCGGAACCGCCAGAACGACAACCCCCGGCTCGCGCAGGTAGGGCGTGCCCCCGTCGGTGTGCAGGACTGAAGCATCGATGGCCGGGAGGCGGGTCTCCGTCGGCATCCGTGTGCTCTCCCCACGGCGTTCGAGACGCGGATAGATCTGCGGCCACGGGAATTTGCGGGCGGGGACAGGTTGGTGCGCTGCCGCACCGGTCCTGGTCGACTCCGGCGCTCGCCGCCCGGAGCAGGTCGCGTCGTCAACTGCCGGCCTGGGCACCAACATAGAATCCGCACCCGGCGTGGCGCATGACCGGCTCGGCCTTTGGCGGTGGCGCGCCCACCCTCGCGACAGGGTGGAGGGCGGGTTTCTCCACCAGCCGCGGATTTGCCCGCCCCCCGCCGTAATCCTGCTGCGCGCTCCGCACGCGTGCGGGCCGATCCTCGGAGGGCGGGCCGGTCACGCCTTCCGGACGCCGGCTCCAGGGGGCTGCGGCGCCCCAGGCCCACCGGATCTGGCGTCTGGCGGGCTGTATGCCCGTCTCTACCGCGAACAGTTCGGCAGCGATGTATGCCCGGTACCGGCACCGGACGCCATCGCTTCCTGGCAGGGAGGTTTCCAGTGGGGAGATTACCGTGACGGCAGGGGGGGCAGAATCCCGCCTCATTCCCGGCTGCCGGCACGCATCGCGAGGAAACGTTCGCGGTCGTTGCGGCGTGTGCGCAGAACGCCGCGGAAGCCCGGGCGCCTCTTTCGCGCAACAGCCGGGACACCCGCATCATCCCACCCCCGGCTTCCGTGCCTGCACCCCCGCCGCCAGCCGCTCCAACGCCGCCCTGCTGTTCTGACGCACTCGGCCCGCGAGGAGGGCCGCCACCGCGCCGGAAAACAGCGGCCCGCCGGGTAGTGTGATCCGGTGTTCCAAAACGACCTCAGTCCCTGACCCGGACGGCCGGAGATGCATGCCGCCCTCGATGCATACACCCATCGGACCATGGCTCTCCAACCGCACGTGCCGGTCGACCCCGTCCACCGCGACCACCCGGGTCCGCAACTCCTGTTCTCCGAGGGGCGTCCGACTGCGTTCGATCCAGCGCTGGCCGGCCTGGAGCGCCCCGGCGGGCGAGATGTCCCGGACCTCGATCAGGTCCTGGTTGAGGTGGACCATCCGCTCAGGGTCTCCGAGATAGGCCCACACCGTCTCCGGCGACGCCTCGATCCGACCGGTGGCGTGGACGATCTCCAGCTCCGCCATGCTATCGCCCTTCCTCGGAATCCTGCGCCGCAGGCCAATGTAACCTTTTGGGCCACCATCACGAAGCGCCGGGCGTTTCACCATCCGGTTGTCGCCGACGGGTGTGTCGCCGGGGGGAGGCCTCGGGACGGTGTCACCCGAAGGGAAGTGCCGTCTGCGTCTCAGCGGGTCGGGTGGCTGAGGTCTGCCAGCTCGCCGCGAAGGCGCTGCAGGTTTTCCTCAATGTCCCGCAGCGCCGAGATGCGGGCCGCCGTCCCGTCCGGCGTCGGTCCGCCGGCCCGCACGGTGGCGGCCACCGTGCGGCCGATAGCGGCGTACTCGGCTTCGGCCGCCGCCTCGCGTCCGGCGATCTGGCGCTGCAGATCGATGCGCCGCACCGTCTGCTCCGCTTCCGCGGCGGCCCTCGCTGCTCCGGTGATCGCCGCGCGCTTCATGCCCTGCCACAGATCCGGCACAACAGGTCCCCCCTTCAGTCCGCGAAGCCTTGACTGCACACGATCCTCCAACCACGATTCTACAACAGAAATTAGCCTCAGAAGTCCCCGCTGGCGCGCGGGTGGCCAGGTAAGCTGGGACGATTTCGGGCGGAAGCGGGTGAGAGCATGCCGCTGCAGGTCGTCCTGGTTGAGCCGGAGATCCCCCCTAACACTGGGAATGTTGCGCGCACCTGCGTGGTGGCGGGCTGTCACCTGCACTTGGTGCGTCCGCTGGGATTTTCGCTGGAGGACCGCTACCTGAAGCGCGCCGGGCTCGACTATTGGCCGGAGGTCGAACTCACGGTACACGACAGTTGGGCACTATGCCTGACGACGTTGGGCGCGCGCCCGCTGTGGTTGTTCACCGGTGCGGGTTCGCTCCCGCATGCCAGCGTCCGCTTCGGCCGGGACGACGTCCTCGTCTTCGGCCGGGAGAGCACGGGGCTGCCGACGGCACTTCTGGATGCCCATCCGGGCTGCTGGGTCCGGCTGCCCATGCGTCCGGGGCAGCGGTCACTCAACCTCAGCAACGCGGTCGCTGTTGCTGTCTATGAGGCCTTGCGGCAGCATGGATTTCCGGGGTTGGTCTGAGGCGCCGGGCGGGCCGCCGGCTCGGGAGTGTCGCCAGCGCCGGGTGTCATGCCTGGAGGCCCGAACATGTTCAGGGAGCGGGCTGCCCCGCGGCCTCCATGTCCCGGTCGCATACGTTAGAATCCATCGTATGACGCCACTGCGCCGTGCCGCGCCGGACCGCCCGGGACCGCCCCGTCCCAAGCCGGAGGCGGCGGACGCCCCGGCCCCGGGGGAACGCATCACTGTGGATGTGGACGCCCTCGCCGCCGAGGGTGACGGCGTCGCTCGCCACGGCAACCTGGCCGTCTTCATCCCGCAGACTGCTCCGGGGGACCGGGTCGAGGTGGAGGTCACCGAAACCGCCGCCCGCTTCGTCCGGGCGCGCGTCATCAGTGTCCTACGCTCCGGGCCCGGGCGCCGCGCCGCGCCCTGTCCCGTCTACGCGGACTGTGGCGGCTGCACCTGGCAGCACCTCGACTACCTGGCGCAGCTGCAGGGGAAGCGCAGCATCGTGATCGAGGCTCTGCGCCGTCTCGGGCACGTCGCTGCGCCGGAGGCCCTGGTGGCGGAACCCCTCCCGGCGGATCCTCCCTGGCGTTACCGGTATAAGATGGCTGTTCCATTTGCCCCGCCCTGCCGGCCGGGCGACCCGCTGCAGGCCGGCTTCTATGCCGAGCGCAGCCACCGCATCGTCCCACTGGAGACCTGCGCCATCCAGCATCCCCTGTTGGACCGTGCCCTGCGCGAAACGCGTCGCCTGGCCGCGGCGTTGCATGTGGAGGCCCACGACGTGCGCACTCGGCATGGAGACGTGCGCCACCTGGTCGGGCGCGTCTCCCTTAGCACGGGCCGCCTCCTGCTCTGCCTCGTCACCGCACGCGCCGACTTCCCCGGCGGCGCCGAGTTGGCCCGGGGTCTGATGGATGCCCTCCCGGAGTGCGCCGGGGTGGTGCAGAATATCAATGGAACCCCTGGTAACGCCATCCTCGGGCGCACCACGCGCACGCTGGCCGGTTCCGACCATTTGGTCGAAACCCTGGACGGCCTGAGGTTCCTCATCTCCGCGCCGTCGTTCTTCCAGGTCAGCCCGGTGCAGGCAGCAGTGTTGTGCCGTACGGCCGCGCGGCAGGCGGGCGCGCGCCGGGATGAGGTCGGCTTGGATGTCTACGCTGGCGTTGGTACGCTCTCACTCTATCTGGCGCGCACCGCCGGGTCCGTCGAGGCCGTGGAGGAGGTGCCGGAGGCGGTACGTGACGGCCGCCGCAATGCGGCGGCGAATCGGGCGTCCCACCTCCGGTTCCATCTGGGTGCGGCCGAGGAGGTCGTCCCCCGCCTGGTGGCCTCCGGACGCCGGCCGGCCGTGGTTGTGCTCGACCCGCCGCGCAAGGGTGCGGCCGAAGTGGTGCTGGTGGCGATCGCGCGTGCCCGTCCCGACCGCATCGTGTACGTTTCCTGTAACCCCGCCACCCTGGCGCGGGATGTGGAGCGCCTGGGGGCGGCTGGCTACCGTCTCCGGGAGGTGCAGCCAGTAGACATGTTTCCGCAGACGGCGCACGTCGAGTGCAGCGCGTTGTTGGTGCGGGAGTAGGAGGGACGGTCGTTCCGTCGCAGGCCCACTTCCGGGCGATACCACGGCGCCGTACCCCTTGCGAGCCGCACTGCTCCTCGGCCCCGGGAATGCACCCTCGTGTGTGCGGTCCCTCGCAGGTCGGGGGTGACGGCGGTCCAGCATGGGTACCCACGGGTGTCTTCAGGTTTCATGCTCTTCCAAGCAGCCTCTGGCGGTCGGGGCCGTGTGACTGCTGCCGGGCGGGGTGTGCCCGCGCGCAGTTTCAAGAGCGGGCAGGCGCTCTGGGCCGTGATCGGTAGCGCATGCATCCTCCTTGGTGCGTCTCTCCTGCTGCCGGGACGGCGCTCCTGATTTCAGGGTCGGCTTGCTCTGGGGCTGGATCGTCCCGGCGGCCTTGGCGCGCAATCAAGGAGGGGGGCGCCTTCGCCGGGGCTGTCGCGCCCAGGAAGCGTCGACAGCAAAGGACTCGGCGATATGGGCGGAGAAACCATCCCTTGCAGATGGACGGGGGGAGAGTCCGTGCGCCTGATCTCGCTCGACGGGAGCGCGGTGGGGGAGCGGTTGATCTACGAGCTGAGGGACCGTGAAGGCCGGGTCCTGCTGGGTGCGGGCTCGGTGTTGAGCGGTCGGCACGTCGAATTACTCCGTCGGCGGGGCTACTCCTCGATTCCGGTCAACGATCCCTTTGCGCCGGACGTCACGCCGGAGGAGCCGGTCCGCCGAGAACTCAGGCAACAGGCGATGGCCCTCTTGACAGAGCGGATCGATCAGGTCGAATCCGGGGGACTGCCCGTCACGTCCGCCGTGCGGGCCGTGGTGGACGAGATCCTGGACGACCTCGTCCGCAACGCCGCCCTGGCCTGCAATCTGCTCAGCCTGCGCAGTGCGGAAAACTATCTCTATGTGCATTCGGTCAACGTCTGCGTATATGCACTGATGCTCAGCACCGCTCTGGGTCTCGATCGCGTCGACCGCAAGCACATCGGGATCGGTGCGCTGCTGCACGATTTGGGGATGGTATTCTACAAAGACCTGCTCACCCAGCCGGACGCTCTCACTGGTGAGCAGAGGGCCGCCATCGAGGGTCACACCACGATCGGCTTTGATATTGTGCGGCGACAGGCGGAAGTCGACCTGCGCTCGGCCCACGTCCTGCTCCAGCACCACGAGCGCCTCGACGGCAGCGGATATCCACGCCGGCTTTCCGGCAAGCAGATCCACCCGTGGGGCCAAGTGGTCGGTGTGGCGGAGATCTTTGATACGATCACGTCCGGCCGACCCTACGCGCAGCCGCGGCCTGCCCACATCGCCATCGCCGCCCTTCAGGAAATGGGAGAGCGCCAGGGGATGGACCGGTTTCTGGTCCGATACTTCTGTGAGCGAGTGGCCGCCTATCCGAACGGAACGATCGTGGAATTGGCGACCGGAGAGATCGGGGTTGTGGTGGCCCAGCGCACCGGGGGCCCATTCCGGCCGGTGGTGCGGGTTCTGGCAGACCGGACCCATGCGCTGATCTCCCCGGAAGAGCGTTTGATCGACTCCGCGACCCCCGGCACCACCATTGTCGAGGTGCATGACGATTATCCGGTGAAGATGCTGGCAGACACGCCAGATGCGTCGGCGATGTGAATTGTTGTTCCGAGTCAGATCTTGCACGCCAGCCGGATTTGGCGGTGCCGGCGGTGCGCCTACGGCATCCCTGTAGCCTGTGTCAGCGTGTGCGGTCGATGTGCATGGGGCGGCACGCGCTGCGCCTGCCGATCGTGACCGTCTCCGCATCAAGTGGTGGTATGGATGCGACTGACGAGCATCGCCGTACCGGTTACGAACAGGACCGCGCCGGAGACGCCTTTGACTCTGCGGCCAGCCATCAGGCGGTAGAGGTGCTGTCCCAGAAGCAGGCCAAGGACGGTCATCAGCGCCGTGACAACCCCGAAGGCGACAAGGCTGAGCACCAAGCTGAAGCCCATGGCGCCCAAGCCAATACCGGCGCCCAAGTTGTCCAGACTCAAGCCCACCGCCGCGAGCAGCAACCGGTGCAGCTGCGTGGCCACCGGTGCCTCCTGGCCGCGATCGAAGAAGATATAAACTGCGGTCAGCATGATCACAACCGCACCGAGGTAGGACGCGGTCGGTCCCAACCACTTTGCCAGTCCGTTTCCGAGGAGGATGCCCAACAGCGGCAGGGCGCAGTCAGCGGCTGCGAACAACACCACAATGCGGATACGTGTCGTGCGATCGAGTTCGGTGGTGCCGAGAGAGAGGGCCCCGAAGAAGTTGTTCACAGCCAATACCAAAGCCAAGAGCAGGAGCTGCAGCAACAGGGCAGCCCTCCAGCGTTCTTTTACACCATCCGAGCTCAGTCCGCTGCCATGACACGATACAGGAACTGCGGGCGGCGCGCCCCTTCAGTGCCGCACAACAGGTGCGGCTGCCACCGGTGGGGTGGCACCATACCACCGCGCATGGTAAATATCTTCACAATAAAACGACATGATCTGCCGCTTGCATCGCGATGAGCCTGCCAAACAGCAAAACCGAGGAAGCGAGCTTACGCCCACTCCCTCGGTGCCCGTGTTTGGATCATGACTACCAACGGCGGGGACCCGCGCCACCGGCCCGCGGCTCGCGTGGTTTGGCCTCGTTGATGGTCAGGATGCGGCCACCCATCTCCATGTTCTGGAGGGCTTCCACCGCGCCCGCCAACTGTTCGTCTTCGACCTCCACAAAACCGAAACCGCGCGACCGACCGGTTTCACGGTCCGTCGCGATGCGCGCGGATAGGACGGTTGCATGCGGCGAAACGAGCGCGGTCAGGTCATCCTCGGTCGCACTCCAGGGCAAGTTTCCGACATAAATCGTCTTCGCCACCGGATCGCCTCCTCGGGGCCGAGTACGGTGGAGTCCTGGGGCCCGGGGAGGCGTAGCCTTCACCGTCCGCGCACAAGACACCAACCTTGACCGATAGGGTACCAAATGGGAGCGCCCCCCGCAAGGTCGGGGATCCCTCGGGCGGAGGATTATCCGTATCCGCCACCAGTGGAGCGACGCCGTGGCTGACGCGGCGTTGACCGCCGCCCTCTCCCCGCAGATGGGACCACGGGGTTTCGCCGCCGCCCGGTTTTCAAACCCTCACTTCCGGTGCCGGACCGAGCGCCCAGGGGGGAGTCGCCTTCCTATGAGCTGGCAACGCACCGTGAAGGCGAACCGGTCCGCCCGCCCCGCCGCCTTCCGGCGCGGTGGCCAGTGCAAGGGCCCTCAGCGGTGCTGCTCCGGCCGTCATGGCGTGACGCGGTTATTGTGTGACAATGAAGGCCGTCGCAATGTACCGCTGGCCGTTCGGGCTGCAGCACGGGTTGTTGACGACGCGCCCGTGGTACCAGAGCGTGGCGCTGGAGCCGCCGTCGAGGTTGACCGCGGTAACCGCGCCTTCCCGGAGCATGACCGATTGCATCTGGCGCAATGTTGCGCCGATACTGCCCGGCTGTCGCCCGTCGATGACTACGAAAATCACTGTCCCGTCCTTCCGCTGGCCGATCGCCGTGCGGGGCGCAATGCCCCATCCGCCATCCCCGCTGGTGATCTGTGGCTTGCCACTTGCCACCAGCAGCGGTTTGAAGGATACCGCATCGCGCAGACCAAGGGCGCGGGCCTGCTGCAGCGTCCATTTGCCCACGGCCAACCGGCTCAGGGCGTCGAAACCGATGACATAATCCCCGGTGAGGTCCGGATAGTACGACAGATGCCCGAACGAGGCGGTGACGCCGACTGGCAGGCCGCCGCTGCCTTGACCGTCCGGGTCTTGAAAACCGCCGCCGTTGATGGCGGCGAGGGCATGGTACTGCTGGCCGAACTGGGATACCTGCTCGCCCATGTGACCCACGTTGCTGGTGACAACGACATGGACCAAGGCCGGATTCCGCACCAGCAATACCCAGCCCCGGTAGGTGGAGCCGCTGATGGCGTGGGCAGAGACGGGGGCGGCCGGTTGTTGGGGCGCCAATGCCGTCTCGGCAGCGGTGATCGCGGAGATGTTCGGAGTGTCGAGCCATTGGGCCCGCGCGGCGGCGAACTGCGCGGGGGTCGCAATCAGGTGCGCCAAATAGGCGTGGCCGGTGGTGACGACAGTTTCCACGGCCAGGCGGTGGAGGGGAGGTACGGACCAGACGGCCGCATACCCGAGCGCGAGTAGGCCCGCCATGAACGTGAGGGCCATCTTGAACAGGTGCACGAGCCGGGCCTCCTTCGCGGGCGGAGCGGCCAGGCGCGGGAACGCGGCCGGCCGCGCTCCGCCGGTCCCACGCATGGTCCGGAGTATGGATGGTGCGTCGTGATCACTCTATCATGCCCGCGCAGTCCAGGAAGCGGCGAGGCGTTCGCCAGTGCTGCCGCGGGTGCGGTTCTCCCTGCTGAGGGTGTTGGCGGCGGGGTCGACCCCACGATTGTGAGGAACAACCTGGGATATAACCATATAATGGGAAAACCAGGATATAGGGTGGGGAAGAGAAAACTCCCCTAGCTGGCCCGGCCAACCTAGCCGGTTAATCCCATC
>JAJZMB010000083.1 GCA_021803205.1 Bacillota bacterium
GAGTCGTCCCGCCCGAGGATTTCTCGCTCCGGGACGGCGACGACATCGCCATCAGCAGCCCCGCCATCGGCACGTTGCGCAACGTCGCGCGCTGGATCTGACCCCGGCGCGGGCTCCGATCGCGAGGGGTGCGCGTCGCATCACTCAGCCGCCCGCGGGGATACGATATACTGACGCCATGCAGCAGAAGTCGGCGAAGCAGGCGGAGATGGATACCTGGCGTCTTGACGCGGCCGGACCGGAGGCCATCCGGGCGGATGTGCTCGATACCTTCCCGTATGAATACCAGGGGAAAGAGATCCTGCTTGAGCTGGAAACCCAGGAGTTCACCTCGGTCTGCCCGTGGTCCGGTCTACCGGATTTCGGTCGGTTGCGCATCGTCTACGTCCCGGACGGTCTGTGCGTCGAACTCAAGTCGTTCAAGTACTACCTCTTCTCTTACCGCAACGTGGGCATCTATTATGAGCACCTGACGCAACGCATCCTCACCGATCTTGTGGCGGCCGTGCGGCCGCTCTACATGCGCATCGAGGGTGACTTCAACGAACGCGGAGGCATCGCCACCCGTGCGCGCGCGGAGTATCGGCGACCGGGGTGGTCAGGGCCGGGTGCGCTCACGATCTAGTACGGCTCTGCAAAAGTCGGTTTCCGCACCGGCCGAGAATGGTGGACCCTTGGGGGACAAGGGATATCGGAGCAATGGCCTCGCAAGGGGTTCGCGGCCGAAGCGGAAACCGACTCTTGCGCCGCCGTCCCAGTTACTGCTGTCCGCGTTGCGCGTTCATCTGCCAGCCTAAGGGCATCCGCACTTGGTGGCATACTGCGTCCGGTGGATGTGGACCCGAAGCCTAATTGCAGTGCCAGGTGGCCGCCCAAGGGTCCGCGTCGGCCCGACCGCCGCACCCCGGCGCTCACCGCTCCGATCGCCCCGCGTCCCCCGAGACGCCTGCCCGCCCCAACACCTGCCGGGCACGCCGCGCATCTCGCGCGATTTGCCCGCGCAGTGTCTCCAGGTCCGGGAAGCGTTGTTCCGCCCGCAGGCGGCGCACAAAGGCGACCTCCAACACCCGCCCGTAGAGTTCCCCGACGAAGTCGAAGAGGTGGACCTCCAGCCGCATATCCTCTCCGCCCACCGTGGGGCGGCGCCCGAGGTTGGCGACCCCCGCCCAGGACGCATCCGGTGCGTCGTCCCGGGCGAGTCGGGCGCGCACGGCGTAGACACCAGGCGCCGGTTGGGCGAGGGCCGGATCCGGCATGAGGTTCGCCGTTGGAAAGCCCAGTTCGCGGCCACGCCGTTCACCCGGCACGACCGGCGCCGCCAGCGTGAACTCATGTCCGAGAAGGCGGATGGCATCGCCCAGGTGCCCGGTGCGGAGCGCCTCACGGATGCGTGTGGAACTGATGGGCGATCCGTCCTGTGAACGCAGCGGAACGATGTGCGTGCGCAGTCCGCAGTCCTGGCGCCCCACGGCGGCAAGGAGTTCGGCGGTTCCGGCAGCGCCCGCGCCGAAACTGAAGTCCGCGCCGACGAACGCCCAGCGGACGCCCGCCCGGCGGCACAGGTACTCGGAAACAAAGGTCGCGGCCGGCACGGCCGCGAGTTCGGCGGTGAAGGGCATCTCGACCAGTGCGTCGATGCCCAGCGCGGCGAGCAGCGCCGAGCGACTGCGGTAATCGGTGAGCAACGGGGGCATCGCCTGCGGTCGCAGCACGGCGAGCGGGTGCGGGGTGAATGTCAGGACCACCGCGGGGGCCCCGGCACCCCGGGCCGCCGCCAGCATGGTGTGGATCACCTCCCGATGCCCGAGATGCACCCCGTCGAAGGTGCCGATCGCCATGCAGGCAGAACGACCGAGATCGGCAGCCAGGTCGTCCAAAGTGCTGTACCGCCGCACTCACACCCCTCCCTCGGGAACGCCCCTGATCATTCAGACTAAAACCCTCTCCAGGATGAATCCGGTGACGCCATCCTCCACCGTCCGCCGCGCGACGGCGAGCAGGCGGCCGTCTCCGGCCAGGATGCGCACCAGCCCCGGCTCTTCCCCCGCTCCGGCCCGCCGCCGTCCGGGTGGGCGGCCGTGCGCCACCGCCTCCACCTCCACCGGATCGGCAGTCACGGCCGGCAGGAAACCCAGTGCTGCCGCGGGAGAGATGCAGCGCTCCCTCCAACGTCCTTCCCGCACCGCGGCTTCCCACTCCTCCAGGGTGACACACACCGTCGCGTCCAGGCCCCCAGCCGCATAGCGCACCAGATGGCCCATGTATGCCCCGACTCCCAGGCGCCGACCGATGTCCGCACACAGGGCCCGTACGTATGTACCGCTGCTGCAGCGCACATCGCACAGTCCACGGGCGGGGTTGCCCGGACGCCAGTCAACAAGGGCGAGGTGCTCGATGCGCACCGATATCTCCGGGAGGGAGGCGGCGACGCCGCTGCGTGCATACTCATACAGCCGCCTTCCGTCGAGACGGCGCGCCGAATACAAGGGGACCATCTGACGCACTTCACCCACCAGGGCGCACATCACCCCCTCGATCGCGGTCCGGGTGATGCCCCGCGCATCCGCGCGACCCAACACGCGCCCCGTGGCATCCTGCGTATCGGTCTCCTGCCCCAGTACCAGTTCGAACCGATAGGCCTTGGACGGGATTTGCAGGTACGCCGTGAGTCTTGTGGCCGCGCCGATACACAGCGGGAGCACACCGGCCGCGGCCGGGTCCAGCGTTCCGGCATGGCCGACGCGCAGCCCGGCACCCAGACGCCGCCGCACTGCCTGCACCACCTGGTGCGACGACGGGCCCGGCGGTTTGAGGAGGGGTAGCACGGCGGCCGGCGCGCTCACCGGGTACGTGCCACCTCAACCGTTGAATGCGCGGTGCTGCCGAGCGCTAAACGCGCCGCCGCCAGCACCCGGGCGCGCACGTCCGCAAGCTCTCCGGCCACGGTGCACCCGGCCGCCCGAGCGTGCCCACCGCCGGCGAACGCCCCGGCCAGGGCACTCACATCCACCCGCCCTTGGCTGCGCAGGCTCACGCGCACCTCGCCCGGGCTATCCGCCACGAACAGGGCCGCCACCTCGACGCCGCGCAGCGAGCGCGGGTAATCCACCAGTCCCTCGGTATCCGCCGGTCCACACGCCGCCTCCGCCAAATCCTCGGCCGTGAGCGCCATCCAGGCCAGTTCTCCCCCGGCATCCACGCCCAGCGTCTCAATCGCCCTGCGGATCAGGCGCAGGGAACCAAGGCTCCGGCTCTCCCACACCTCCCGGCCGATCAGCGCCACGTCGGCCCCTGCCTGCCGCAGCCGGGCCGCCATGGACAGCGTGACCGCGGTGGTGTTCTCGTAGCGGAACGACCCGGTATCGGTGGCCAGAGCCGCATACAGGGCCGTCGCCGACCGGGCGTCCAACGCGCAACCGAGCGCGTCGATCAGCGCCAGCGCCAACTCCCCGCACGCCCCCGCGCGGGGAGCGACGTAATTGACGTCCCCGTATCTTCTGTTGCTCGGATGGTGGTCAATATTGATGATGCGCGGTATGCCTCGCAGCAGAGGGCGGGCATCTCCGATCCGCTCCAGGTCCGCACAGTCGAAGAAAAGGGCGAGGTCGAACGACCCGCTCAGCCGATCGGGCGGTACGCACTCCTGGTCGGGGTCCAGGAACCGCAAATTGGCTGGGATCGGATCCGGAGCGACCACCACGGCCTGGCTGCCGATGCCGCGCAGGCATCGGGCGACGGCCAGGGAGCAGCCGACGCTGTCTCCGTCCGGACGGATATGCAGCACCAGCAGTATGCGCCGCCCGTCCGCCACCATGCCCACAAGTTCCTTCCAAATCGGCTCGCCCGGTTCCAGCACAACCTCGCCGGGCCCCACCAGCGGCGTATTCCCGTGCGGGCTCGCCGCCTCTCTGTCACCTGCCACCTCAGCGCACCCTTCCTGCGCCGGCCGGCCGCCCGTCCGCGAGATTACGGGTCAGCGCCCCTCTCCGGGCGTATCGACCGGAAGCTGTCCGTCCGCACCGGCCAGGTCGGCATCGACGCCCGCGGCCCGTTGGGCCGCGTTTCGCGCCGCCGCCAACTCGCCGAGCAGCCTGGCGATGCGATCGCCATGGGCGATGGAGGAATCCGCGATGAAGTGCACCTCCGGAGTGTGATAAAGGCGGATGCGCCGCCCAAGTTCGGTGCGCACATGCCCCTTGGCGCGCTCCAGGGCGGCCATGGTCGCCTCCCGTTCCGCATCCGGGCCGAAAACGCTGACAAAGATCTTGGCATGACGCAGGTCCGTCGATACCTCCGCCCGGACAACCGTGACGAAGCCGATGCGCGGGTCCTTCAACCCGTGCAGAATCTCGGCCGCCACCTCCCTGACCGCGTCCGAGACCCGCTCGGCCCGCTGCCGCGCCATGGCCTGACCCTCTCCCC
Organism: Bacillota bacterium; assembly: GCA_021803205.1. Classification (GTDB taxonomy): domain Bacteria; phylum Bacillota; class Sulfobacillia; order RBS10-35; family JAJYVN01; genus JAJZMB01. The sequence goes on from JAJZMB010000083.1 coordinate 4,423, forward strand.
CCGTCGGGGCCACCCTGATCCTTGCCACCGTGCCCGTCGCGGACGGATCGCACGCACAAATCCCCCCGCCGGATCTGCGGCAGGTGTGCGGATCGCGCCAGCGACGCCCCCCGTCATCCGACCGCGGGGGGCCGTGGCCGGTAAACCACGACTCCCTCTCCCAACTGCCCTATCACACACCTGCCGCAGGCAGGCGCCCATCCCGAGGGGTGGGCCCCACCGCCCCCACGCCCGGATTCGGAACAGACACTAGCCCACCGGACGGCCGCCCGCACCAGGTGCGGCACAGCCCGCTAACGCGGAATCTCCCGCTGTTCCAGCACCTCGATGACATCGCCCTCCTTGACGTCGGCGAAGCGCTCCAGCCCGATGCCACATTCGTATCCGGCGGCCACTTCCCGCGCATCGTCCTTGAAGCGCCGCAGCGAGGCGACCGTACCCTCATACACTATGGTGCCTCCACGCAGCAGGCGGCAGAGAGCACCGCGTCGGACAAGGCCGTCGGTGACAAACGAACCGGCGATGACGCCCACGTCCGGCACACGGATGGGTTTGCGTATCTCGGCGTGCCCAACCGTCACCGTCTCCATCTTCGGCTTGAGCCGCCCGTCCAGCGCCTTCTGCACCTCGTCCAACATCTGATAGATGATCCGGTGCGTCTGGATGGGGACCCCAACCCGCTGAGCCTCACGCTCCGCTCCGGCGTCCGGACGGACGTTGAAGCCCAGGATCACGGCGCCCGAGGCCGCCGCGAGCATCACGTCGGACTCGTTGACCGGACCGACACCACCATGCAGGAGGACCACCCGAGCCTCTTCGTTGTGCAGCTTCTCCAGAGACCCACGCACAGCTTCCAGGGAACCCTGGACATCCGCCTTGAGAATCACCCGTAGGTCGGGTGCCGGACCGTCCTGCCCCTCCTGACGGAAGTCCGCCAGATTAACTGCCCGATCGGCAGCCAGAGCCTCACGCCGTCCTTCGTCCTGCCGGGACCCGGCGGTCTCGCGCGCTTCGCGCTCGGACATCACCTGGAATGCGTCCCCAGCACCCGGGACGTCGTCGAAGCCAAGCACCTCCACGGGAGTGGAAGGACCCGCCTCACGGACCGGACGGCCGATGTCGTCCGTCATGGCCCGCACCCGGCCGTAGACCTGTCCGGCGACGAACGTGTCGCCCACCCTCAGGGTGCCCGACTGCACCAGCACGGTTGCCACAGGACCGCGTCCACGAGCGACCTCCGCCTCGATGATCGTGCCCACGGCGGCTCGCTCCGGATCCGCCCGCAACTCCTGGAGATCCGCTACCAGAAGCAGCATCTCCAGCAACTGGTCGATGCCCTCACGCCGTAACGCGGAGACCGGGCAAACGATGGTCTCCCCGCCCCACTCCTCCGGCACAAGGCCGTGATCCGCAAGCTGCTGCAGGACCCGGTCCCGGTTGGCATTGGGCTTGTCAATCTTGTTCAGGGCGACGACCACGGGCACGCCAGCCGCACGGGCATGGCTGAGCGCCTCCAGAGTCTGCGGCATCACCCCGTCGTCCGCCGCCACCACCAGGACGGCGATGTCGGTCACCTGGGCACCGCGCGCCCGCATCGCGGTGAACGCCTCGTGTCCCGGGGTGTCCAGGAACACCACGCGCCGCTCGCCCTTGTGGACCACGTAGGCACCGATGTGCTGGGTGATCCCGCCGGCTTCCCCTTCCGCCACGCGCGCGCTGCGGATCGCGTCGAGCAGCGTCGTCTTGCCGTGATCGACATGTCCGAGCACCGCGACGATGGGCGGTCGCTCGGCGCGTCGCGTCGGATCATCTCCGGCGAGCAGCACACCGACAGTCCTGCGGTCGACCGGACTCGCCGCCGCCGAATCGGCGTCGGCCTCCACCGTCACCCCGAATTCGCCAGCGATCGCCCTGGCATGCTCTGCCTCCAACTGCTGGTTGATGGCGGCCATCACGCCCATCCCCAGCAGTTTGCGGATGATCTCCGGGGCCGAGACACGCAGCATCCCGGCGAGGTCCGCAACGAGCACCGGTCCGGTCAGGGTTATGGTTTCCGGCGGCATCAGTTGCTGTGCCGCATCGGCCGCAAGGTGCAGCCGCCGGCCCCGGCGACGCCCGTGCGCCCTCCGGCCGCCTGTGGAGACTTCCCCTTCACCGACGGCCACACCGCCCGGACGGGCCGGTCGACGCCCTGCGCCCCCCCGCCGCCGCACGTCCAATGTTCCCTCGGCGGTCCGGAACGACTCACGCCGTCCGCGGGTCCCCGTGCGCTCACCGGGGGCACCGGGTGCCGCCGGCGCCAGCACGGGTCCGCCGCCCGCCGGTCGCGGCTCCGCCTTGCGCACCGGCAGCAGGGGTCGGTCCGGGTCCCGCCTGGGCGCCACCGCACCGGGTACCACCTTGCGCACCGGCAGCAGCGGACCCTGTGTTTGGAACACGGCATCGCCGACCACGGGCCGCACCGCCGGCCGCACCACCAGGGCCGCTGGGCGCGTGGCCGCGGAACGAAGCGCGGAGGGACCAGGGGCGGCGCTACTCGCCGCCGGGCGCATCGGACCCGAGATCGCTTCCGGCGCCGGGATCGGGATGGACGGAGCCGGTGGAGCCACCGGCGGCTCCGGAAGCGCCGAAGCCGCTGCGGCCATCCCCGGGCCCACTTGGTCCTCGGCCGCCAGTTCCGCGCCGGCTGCCGGTACCTCCTCCGCCGCCGGTGCTGCGGGCGCCGCCGGCTCCGCGGGTGCCACCGGTGCCGCGACTGGCGGCGACGGTGCCTGCTGGCTGCTGACGGCGGGCGTCACCGGCGTTTGTGGTGCGGGCACCGTTGCGACTGCGGGCATCAGGGGCGCCTCGGCCGGGTGCGGCGGCGCCGAACGCTCCGCCTCCATGACCGGCGCCGCCGGTTCGACTCGCGTCGCGCGCCGGGGTCGCGGGGGGGCGGGCCGCGGCGTTACGAGTGGCAGCAGGCCCGGAGCCGGACGAAAGTGCACGGCTCCCGGATGCGCCCCGGACCGGGCGGCCTGCGGCTGCCGGACGGACGGGATCGCGGGACGCAGGCCCGCGGGACGCGACTCCAGCACCGGCCGAGCCGGCTCCCGCCGTGGCGGTGGCGCCGCCGGCGCCTGCTCCGCCGCCGGCGCCAGTTGGGCGGACCTGCGTGCCGCGGGTGCCGCCGGAGCGGACCGGCTCCCCTTCTGTTCGGCGACCAGCCGGCGCAACTTGGCCACGACCTGATCGTTCAGAGTGGCCATGTGGTTGTTCATTTCGATATTCATTTCGTCCGCCAGCAGCCGCAGGATTTCCTTGCTGCTGATGTCCAGCTCGCGAGCCAACTCGTAGACGCGAATCCCTCTCAGCAAAAGGCCCCACCCCCGCCACTCCGTCGACCCGCCACGGCGCGCCGCTCCCCGGATTGCGCCACGGCCCCGTCCGCTTGCCCGCGCCGGATGCCGATCCCTGCCGAATCCGTTCCGCATCTGGTCCCAAATTCCGACCGTTGGTACCTTCGCCCCGTCGTCCCGGCCGCCTGCCGGCGCCAGCGTCCCCCGAGGGCCGAACGCCGTAACCGGGCCACCCCGCACGCCCGTTGCCCTCCGGACGTCTCCCCACGGCGCCTCGGCCAGGTGGCCGCCGCAAGCGGGGGGATTCCCGCCGGGCCATCCCATCGCCTTCCCTGCGGCCGGGTCCGCCCGCCGAAGGGGGAAGGGAAACCGCCAAGGCGTGCGCCAGATTGGCGTCCGTCACGGCCACCACGGTGCGAGGCGTTCGTCCCGTCGCGGTACCGAGTTCCTCCTTGCGCCCTGGCCGCACGCAGAGAACCGACTGTCGCCTGCAGGCTTCCGTCAGGTGCTCCGCCACAGCCGCCGGGGCGTCGGTGGCCAAGACGATCAGCCGGGCCTCTCCGGCCCGCATCGCGCGCTCAGTGGCCGCCCGGCCGGATGCCAGAGCCTTCGCCCGCTGCGCCAGACCGAGCACCGCCATCCAGCGCGGCGCCGTGGCGCGCGGACCGCCCGGTCGCTCCGCGAATCGCGGCGCCGCGCCGGCCTCGGCGTCATACAGCACCGGAAGCCTGCGCGCTGTGCGTCCCACGGCCGGAGCATCGGGCCCCGAAGGCGAGGAGTTCGCCACGCCGCTGCCCTCCGCCGGGCCCGGAAGCTGCGCATCCTGCGGTCGATCAGCCGCCACTGCGGCGGCGCCGTCCGGCACACTGCGGGCATCCAACCGCGACGCGCCGACCGCGGGCGCGTTGCGCCTACTCGCCCGGCGCGTCTTTGCCCGCGACTCCACCCCAGACTCACCTTCGGCCGTGTCGCCCGACCCCCTCCGCCAATTCCGGGCGCTCGTGACGGCCACACGCGTACCGTGTTGCCAGGCCGTCCTCATCGCCGCGGACCCACGCGCCTCACGAAACCCCGGCGGACCCTCGCCGCTGACGCGACGGCGTTCGCGTGGGACCGTGCCGATTGCGGGCGATCAGGTGGTCCGGAAGCGGCACCGGAGCCCGATGCACCTGCGGCCGCCGCGGAGCCGGGGTCGCCAGCACAGCCGAGAACGCCTCCCGCAGCGTCGGCAGTTGCGCCGCCTGATCGTCCGCGCGCAGAGCCTTGAGCAATCGTCCGGACACCGCGCGATCGAAACACGCCCGGTCCCGGTGGACGTAGGCGCCCCGACCGTTGCGCTTGCCGGTCGGATCACAGGTGATCACACCCTCGGGGGTGCGCACAATGCGCAACAACTCCCGCTTGCCCTGAACCTCCCCGCAGCCGACGCAGGTGCGTTGCGGTACCCTCCGCGTCTTGGCCACACCCTTCCCCCCTTCCTCGCCCCTGCCCGCGCACGCCGTCACGCACCCCACCTGGCTACTCCTGGTCCTCCGGCCGCGGGACGGCCACGCCATCGGCCTGCTCATCCCCGCGGGCCCCTGATCCGCCGGATCCCGCCCAGGGAGGCGCAACCGGGCCCGCAGACCACGGGGGACTGACCGCAGCAGCCGCCGCATCGGCCGGTGACCATGGGGCCGAAAGGCTGGCGAGGCTCGGCGCCGCCGCGATCTCCTGCCGTTCCGCCTCCGTCAGTTGGGATTCGCTGCGGATATCCACGCGCCAGCCTGTGATCTTCGCCGCCAGACGGGCGTTCTGCCCCGCACGACCGATGGCCAGCGACAGCTGGAAGTCTGGGACGACGACCCGCGCCACCTTGTCCTGCTCGCCGAGCAGGACGTGACTCACCTTGGACGGCGACAGGGCGTTGGCGACGAATTCGGCCTGGTTTGGCGACCACTTCACAATATCGATCTTCTCGCCCCGAAGTTCACCGACCACCTGCTGTACCCGCATCCCCTTGTGCCCGACGCAGGCACCGACAGGATCGATGTTGTCGTCACGGGAGAAGACCGCTATCTTGCTGCGTGTGCCGGCCTCGCGCGCGATGGCCTTCACCTCGACCAGGCCCTCGTGGATCTCCGGAACCTCCAATTCGAAGAGACGCTTGAGAAGGCCGGGATGCGTCCGGGAGACGATCACCTGCGGACCTTTGGTCGTACGCCGCACCTCGACCAGAAACAACTTCACGCGCTCGCCGGGATTGTACGCATCTCCGGGCATCTGCTCCGAAGGCGGCAGCACAGCCTCCGTTTTGCCGAGATCGACGAACACGTTCCGACTCTGAACGCGCTGGATTACACCCGTTACGATGTCACCCTCGCGCTGGACGTACTCGTCATAAATCATACCCCGCTCGGCTTCACGGATCCGTTGGACCACGACCTGTTTGGCCGTCTGCGCGGCGATGCGACCGAAATCCTTGAGCACCACCGGAAACTCGACGGTATCACCGCTCTGGTACGCCGGATCGACGCGCACCGCTTCCTCAAGCGCGATCTCCTGCGTCGGATCGACAACCTCGTCGACCACGCGCTTGACGACGAACATCTCGACCTGACCGCCGCGCCGATCGATGCGCGCCGCGACGTTCTCCGCGGTGTTGTAGTTCCGCTTGTACGCCGACACCAGCGCCGCTTCGACCGCGGACAGGAGCGTCTCCCGATCGATGCCGCGCTCGCGCTGCAGTTCGCTGATCGCCCCGAGCAGGTCCAAATTGTCGCCCGGCACAGAAGTTCCCCCTTGATGCTCTCCGCCGCAACTCCCCGGAACCGCGGCGCTGCACGCCCGCCCTCAGCCCGGCGTCCGGTGCACCCGTCGCGACACCAGGTCTCCACCGTCCGAGTGGGCACCATCCTCCATGCGCAGCCGTGCCCACTCGATCCGTTCCAGGGGTACCGCCACCCGCTCGCCCTCCTCCTCCCCGAAGGCCAAAAGGACGCTGTCCCCCTGCAGTCCCAGGAGACGGCCGGCCCACTCCCTCCTCCCGTCCACCGCTTCCCGCGCCGCCACCAACACCGGGCGTCCGGCGAACAGGCGAAAGTCCCGTGCGGTCTTGAGCGGACGCTCCTGACCCGGGGAACTGACCTCGAGCACATAACTGCCGGGTACGGGATCGGTGGCGTCAAGGACGGGATCCAGGGCCCGGTGGAACCCCGCGCAGTCGTCCAGCGTCACACCGCCCGGCTTGTCGAGCACGCAGCGAAGAATCGACCGGCCCGGCGCACCGACGAACTCCACGTCGACCAAGGTCAATCCCTGCTGTTCCGCCAACCTCTCGGCGAGGGCAAAGACTGTCTCCCGCACGTCCAAGAACCCCGCCTCCCGGACAACCGGCAACATCGAACCGAGCTCAGCAGCGAAAAGAGTGGGTGCAAGACCCACTCCCCAACACAGTCTGGACCTGCCGCAAGCCCAAGCGATTAACACTATACCAGTGACAGACCTGATCTGGCAACATAGGCACGGCTCCCGGGGTGCAGGCCGGCGGGACGAGCGCGCTCACGTCCGGGGCAGTGCGCCACACTCGCGCAGGAAGGCGATCGTCGCGGCGATTCCCGCCTGAAGATTGGGCAAGTGAAACTTTTCATCGGGCGCATGCGGGCGGTCGTCGGGAAGGCCGAACCCCGTCATCACGGTGGGCACCCGCAGTCGGTGCGCGATGAGGTTCAGCGCGGGCAGGCTGACGCCCGAACGAACGACCACCGGTTCGCGGCCGAAGGCCGCCACCAACGCCCGCTTGCCAGCGGCCACTACGGGGTGGCCCAGCGGAAGCTGCAGGGGCGGCGCGCTCTCCAAAACCCGGATGGTGAACGTGACGCCCTCCGGACGCAGAAAGTTGATACGGTCCTCGAAGGAGTGCAGCACTGCGTCCGGATCCTGGTCGGGAACGAGCCGCATGCTGACCTTCGCCGTCGCGCGCGCAGGAATGACCGTCTTGGCCCCATCGGCGACGAACCCGCCCACTATACCGTGCACGTCGAACGTGGGTCGCGTCCAGAGGCGCTCCAGAACGGTGAACCCGTGCTCTCCCGGCAGTGCCTCGGCCTGTACCTGCTCCAGGCGAAAGGTGGGCTCATCGAAGGGCAGCGCCGCCCACCCGGCCAGTTCCTCCGCTGAGGGCCGGCGCACCCGCTCGTAGAATCCCGGAAGATTGACGGCGCCGTTCCAGGGCTTGCACGCCGCCAGGACGTGACAGATGGCGAGCAGGGGATTGGGCGCCACGCCCCCGTACATCCCGGAATGCAGATCCGCACGGGCACCCTGCGCCTCCAACTCAAGGTACAGTATTCCGCGGACTGCGCTGTACAGGGCCGGCATCCCCGGGGCGAACAGGCTCGCGTCCGCCACCCATGCGGCGTCGGCGCGCAGCCGTTCCGCGTGGGTGCCCACGAAGTCGGTCAGAGTCCGCCCTCCGGACTCCTCCTCACCCTCGACCACCACCCGCAGATTGACCGGCAAGCGTCCGACCGACGCGATCCAGGCGTGCACCGCACACAGAAGCGCCCAGCACTGCCCCTTGTTGTCGCTGGCCCCCCGAGCGAAGACATCGTCGCCTCGGACGGCGGGGACGAAGGGCACGGACGTCCAGTCGCCGAGCGGTTCTGGGGATTGGACGTCGTAGTGACCGTACAGGAGCACCGTGGGCAGCGCGGGGTCCTCGTCCCGAGCCGCCACGACCAGCGGGTGTCCGCCGGGCGCGGGCTCGACCACCTCTGCGGCCACCCCCCACGCGGTGAGGCGCGATGCCGCCCAACGGGCGGCCGCGGCACAGTCGGCGGCACGGGCCGGGTCCGTGCTCACGCTGGGGATGCGCAGCCACTCAAGAAGGTCCGCCACAAACACCCCGTGCCGCCGCCGCGCATACTCCAGGGCGGCTGCAGCGCCTTCCGCCGCATCGCGCGCCCTGGAAGCCGCGCTTCCGTCTTCGCCCGCGACAGGGATGGTCGGCGTGGACAACTCCCTCCCCCTTTCCGAATTCCCGCGCAGAATCGAGCCGCCACGGCGTCCTGGTCCATAGACCCTGCAGCCCCTGCCGCGCGCCGGTACGGAGGACTGGCCCGGCGCAGCGCTTTGGGAACACGCCCCCCGGCCTCGGGGCCCTGACCGTGGCGCAGGCCCGGGGCGCCTCCCCGCAGCGGCCTGTACCGCTGCCGCGCCGTCACCCGGACGCACGGCAGTCCAGCGCCTGAAGGGGTCGCGCAGCACCCCGCGCCGGGTGCGCAGGCTGTTGCGGGCATCAGCCTGCGCGCCGTCTGCGCGGGAGACTTGCCGCCGCCGGCCCGTCATTGCGGCGGCGGGGGGTGGAGCTGCCCGCTCCGACCGGCCTATTCCGTCGCGCCCATGCCCTCCAGGCGGCCGTCACCCTCCAGCAGGCCTTTGGCGACATCACGCTCCGGCGCGCCTTCCCAGTCACCGAGCACAGTACAGGCCAACGCCCCGCAAATCGCGCCCAACCTGGCGCATTCAGCCGGAGGGCGGCCATCGAGCAGACCGGCGATGCAGCCGGCGGCGAACGCGTCGCCGGCCCCGGTGGGCTCGATCGCGGGCACCGGGCGGGCGGGGATCTCCGTCAGTGCCGGGCCGTCCCACAGCACCGCCCCTTCCGCCCCACGCTTGAGCGCGCCGAACCGGACCCCAGCCTCGCACGCGGCTTTGGCCACAGCCGCCGGCACATCCGTGTCGAACAGGATCCGGCTCTCGTCCGTTCCCAGAAAAAGAACGTCACACCTGCAGGCGAGTTCCCACAACACGGATCGCGCGACCTCCACCGGCCAGAGGCTGGACCGATAGTTGGGATCGAAGGAGACTCGCAGCCCGTACCGGCGTGCGAGATCCAGCGCCCGTCCCACTGCGCGGCGCGGGCCGGCGCCAAGCGCGGCGGTGATGCCGGTCAGATGCAGCCAGCGGGCTCCCGGAAACGCCGCCTCCGGAACGTCACCGGCATCGAGGCGGCTCGCGGCCGATCCGGCGCGGTAATACACCACCCGGCTGTCCGCACCGGCCCGCCGTTCCTTGAACATGATGCCCGTTGGGGCCTCCGGATCGCGCCCGGCCCAGGTCACGTCGACGCCCTCACCCCTCAGGGTGGCCAGGACATAGCGGCCAAACTCATCGTCCCCGACACGGCTGATCCAGGCCGCCGAATGGCCGAGCCGCCGGATGCCGATGGCCGCGTTGGATTCGGCACCGGCCAGTGCGCGCGTGAACCGCTCGCAGTGGCGCAGCGGTCCGGGGCTCTCGGGAACGAGCACAACCATGCTCTCTCCCAGGGTAACCAATTCCGCGGGACCGGTGGACAAAGATACATCCCCCCCGCGGCCGGTTCGCTGCCCCAGCCCACTCCCCTGCCGTGGGCCGGAGCCGGCCCAGCCCGACGGGGCAAGGAGCGCGGCGTGGGCCGTCGAAGATTCCTCCGGGTTCCCGTATGCGCCGGGGGCCGAAGGGAGCGGACCGAGGCCATGTCGGGCGAACTGCTCGCCCCTAACGGTTCTTCTATTCCCGAAGTGAACGCGGAGGCCGCCCTGGGCCGCCTGGAGACGGTGCTGCGCGGAATACCGTCCGCCGTGGTGGCCCTCTCCGGCGGCGTGGACTCCGCGGTCGTCCTGGCCGCGGCGGTGCGCACCATCCCGATGGTCGTGGCCGCGACCGGCACCTCGGTCGCCTATGCCCAGGATGACCTGCGGGCCGCCGCCGAACTGGCCGCGGGGCTGGGCGTCCCACACATCGCGGTCGACACCCGGGAGACGACCGATCCCCGCTATGCTGTGAACAGCCCGTCCCGCTGCTTCCATTGCAAACACGAGCTGTACGCCAAGTTGGCAGATCTCGCGCGGGAACAGGGCTGCTCGGCCATCCTCGACGGAACGCATGTCGGCGATACTGGCGACTTTCGTCCGGGAATTCGCGCCGCCCATGAGCGCGGGGTGCGCAGCCCCCTGCTTGACGCCGGTCTCTGCAAACCCGACATCCGCGCCATCGCCCGCCACCTCGCGCTGGCGGTTTGGGACCGGCCGGCGAGCCCGTGCCTGGCTTCCAGATTTCCATACGGGGAAGCCATTACCCCAGAGAAGCTCGGTATGGTGGACCAAGCCGAGGCCCGCCTCCGCGGCATGGGTTTTCAGGAACTGCGGGTGCGGCACCACGGCACCGTGGCGCGCATCGAGGTCCCCCCGCGGGACATGCCCAGGCTCCTGGCCGCCGCGGCGCACGTGGCCGCGGCCCTGAAGGCGATCGGTTACGCGTATGTCTCGATGGATCTGCAGGGGTTTCGCTCCGGCTCTCTGAACGAGGTCCTGCCGTCCGTCGCCCGCCCAGCGCAGCCGGTGCCCTGAGGGTCCGGCGGCTCAGGGCGCCGGCTGCGCCTGCAGAGCGCTGAAGGCGGTCAGGGCAGCCGTCATCACCGCTTTGAGGGGCACGCCGCGGGCGGCGGCCGCGGCCCGGCAGTCCTCGTATTCCGGCGAGGCGTTGACCGGCACCCCGTTCAGGCGGGCGACCTTGATTCGGAGATCGCCATAGGCGGTGCGCACCGTCTCCACGCTGCGGGGCAGGCTCCAGCGCCGAACCTCCCGCACTCGCAGTCCCAGCGCGGAGGACTCCTCGAACAGGCAGCGGGCGACCCGATCACGGTCCGGCGGCCGGACCAGGGCCCACAGCCGCACGCCGGGCCGCTGCTTCTTCATCCATAACGGCGAAGTGGCCACATCCAGGGCGCCGGCGGCAAACAGCCGGTCATACAGGTAGCCCACCTGTTCCGGCGTCTGATCGTCCAGGTTCGTCTCAACCTCGCAGAGCGTCTCCACCATGGGGCCGCCCGCCTCGGGCCGTGGGTCGCCGGAGCCGCCCCCTTCCCCCCAGACGAACCGGCAGGCGTTGGGGTGGCCCGGAAAGTCCTTGCTGCCCGCGCCCCATCCCGACCCGCGCAGACAAAAGCAGGGCCATCCGGCGGCGGGCGCGCCCAGCGCGGCGACAATGGCCGCTCCCGTCGGAGTCACCAGTTCCGCGGCCACCGGACCGGGAATCCAGTCGAACCCGTTGAGCAGTAGACTCACCGCCGGGGCGGGCACGGGCAACAGGCCGTGCTCGCCCCGGACGGTTCCGCCCCCGGCCGGCAGCGCGGACACGGTGAGGGCGCAGATGCCCAGATCCTCCAAAGCCGCCGCCACACCCACCACGTCGCCAATGGCGTCCTGTCCGCCGACCTCATGGAAGTGGACGTCGTCAGCAGAGCGCCCGTGGACCCGCCCCTCGGCTTCCGCCAAGCGCGCGAAGACCGCCAGGGCGCGCGCCCGAATCGGTTCGGCAATGGGCGCGGCCACAAGGCGGGCGCGGATGTCCCGGTACGAGCGGTGTGCGTGGGGGTGCACGCCGCCCGCGGCGCTGGGGTCCAGGCCGCCGTGGCCGCCATGCGCGTGGCCCTGACCACTGGGGCACTGCGAGCCCTGGGCGGGCATTCCGCACGCCCTGTTTCCGCTGCCGGCCCCAGCCGCCGCGCCTGGAGACGCGGCGGCCGACCCGGGGCCTGCAGACGCGGAATCCGGCTGGGCACCCGGCGGAACGCGCCACGCCTCATGATCCTTTGGCCGGTACGGCCAAACCGCGGGCGCGCCGTCGCCGTCCCAACGGATGCGGACCTGTGCGCAGTCCAGGCTGCCGCGCTGCGTGCGCCGGATCTCCGCGCGCAGGCCGGGCACGCCGACTGCGGCCAACGTCGCGTTGACGGCGTCCAGCCGGGCCCCGGCATCCAGCAGCGCACCCAGGGCCATATCCCCGCTGATCCCGAAAGCTGCGTCGAAGTGACCGACGCGACACGTGGAAGGTGAAGGATCCCAACGGTGCCCGGTCATGCCGTTCCCCTCTGCAGGCATCCATTCACCGCTGGTGGTCCGCCGCCGGCAGCGCGGACTCCTTCAGAGCGCGCATGCGGTGCGCAAGGACGCCCGCGCCGAAACCGTTGTCGATATTCACCACCGCGAGGCCCGGGGAGCAACTCGCGAGCATGGTGTGAAGTGCAGCCCACCCCCCGGCGGACACCCCGTAACCGACGGATGTGGGTACGCCGATCACTGGTCGGTCGGTCAGGCCCGCCACCACTCCCGGCAGCGTGCCCTCCATGCCGGCGACGGCGATGATCACATCCGAGGCGTGCAGGTCGGGCACTGCGGCCAGGAGCCGATGCAGCCCGGCCACGCCGACGTCTGTGAGGCGGCGTACCGGACTGCCGCAAAAGGCCACCGTCTCGGCCGCCTCTTCGGCCACCGGCAGATCGGTCGTCCCGGCCGCGACGACCAGCACCGCGCCCGACCACCGACCCGGCACGGCATCCCGGTCGTCGACCACCGCCGTTCTCCCCCGCCGGTTCCAGCGCAGATCGGCACGCCAGGCGCGCAGGGCGGCGACCGCAGCGTCGTCGGCCCGCGTGACCAGGACCCGCCCGTGTACAGCATGGAGCCGGCGGGCGATGGCCACAATCTCTTCGGGCAGCTTACCCTCGCCGAAGACCACCTCGGGAACGCCCGTGCGGGCCTCGCGCAAGGTGTCCAGCCGTGCGAAACCGAGGTCGGCGGCGGGGTAGTCCCTGAGACGCGCAAGCGCTTCCACCACGCCCAGCCGACCTTCCGCGACCGCCCGCAGCACTTCTTCCAGACCCTGCGCGCTGTCCGCCTCCCTCTCCGGTTCCCGGGACCTGCAGATCGCCCGGTTCCATGCCCGTACTGATCTGCCCGCAGGGGCACCCACCAGCCTCTGCACGGAACGAGCCGAATTCGCCACCGGCGTGGGAGACACCTGTCACAAGCCGTCGCGCGCTCCGGTTCGCTGCGGACGTGCATGGCGCTTCTCCGCCCGGTCTGGAACAACGGAACGCCGCGACGGCAACCGGCGGATGCCTTGGTGCTGCGCGGCGCCGGATCCTGTGCTCGCCTGAAGACGGCCCGGACAGTGCGGCCTTCTCGAACCGGAGCGCCGTCGCTCAGGTCGCCGCTGCCGACCGGGATGCCGGATGCACTCCGGCTGCGGGGAAAGGCCCAGCCGCCGGCTCCGGGTGGAGCGGGGGCTTGCCCGCCGGTCCCGCGGGGCCCGACGACTCCGGCGGAGGCTCCGGAAAGCTTGACGGGGGAGGCGGCGGCGCACGCCGCGCCGCCTGGCCGACGATGGCCACCAGTTGCTGGGGCGACTCCCCCGCCCACACCCGGATGCGCTCCAGCCGGTACATCCCCTCCACCGCCGGGTCCGCGGCTCCGAAGACGGTGCTGATGGCGCCACTGAAACCCGCAGCGCGTACGGCCGCCACCACCGCGGGATCGTAGTGCCCCACGGGGTAGCAAAAGAACCGCACCCGGGTGTGGAATTCCGTCCGCAGATCCGCCCGCGAGGAGAAGACCTCGAAGTGAATCACCGAGGCGGAGGCGGTGGTCAGGTCTACCTCCGGCTGGGTGACGGCGTGATCGGCCAGCTCCCAGCCCGAGGCGAGCATGACGCGAATCTGGGCCGGGGTGAAACCGCCCGGGAAGCCGATGCGCTGCACCTGCTGGCAGAGGACGCCGGGCCAATGCATGCTCTGCAGCACAGGACGAGCATTTTCGTAGACGCTGACGTATCCGTCATCGAAAGTGAGTACCACCGGACGGGCGGGGGCTGGCGCCGTCCCTCGCCAGCTGGCGTAGGCCTGACCGAGAGTGACCGCCTGATAGCCGGCCGCACGGAGCGCCCGCATCTGGGCCGCAAACAGGCTGGGGGCCACGTACAGCCCCTTGAGGGGGGCGTTCGCCGCTGGGCGCGCGATCACGTGATACATCAACACCGGCACCAGAAGACCCGGGCGCGGCACGGCGTGTGTCGGGGTCGGCGACAAAGCGGGCTCAGGCGTGGTTAGCGCGGACGAGGAGGCGCCGGGCGGCGAAGACGCCGTGCCGCCGGGCGCCGAGACACGCCGCGCCCGTGGCGCCAGCAGGGCGGCAGCGCTCCCGGGCGACAGGGCGCACGCGGCGGTCGCCCCGAGGCCCACACCGCAGGCGCAGGCGAAGACGGTGGCGATGCGCATCCACCGTCCGGGAGCGCCGGCACTCCGGAAGGGCCACACCGCGCGTCCCCTCCCCGTCTCGACGCCATCTGCGCAGGGCCCTGTCGGCCCTGCTTCCCCAGCAACCCAGACCACGGCGCCTGCTCCGGGTACCCCGCTGCCCCGTTGAATTTACTGGTACGCTGCGAATGCCTGCTGCCAGGGTGTCCACCAATCGCGCACTCCGTAGTCCAGCCGCCAGGCGATCACCCCTGCCCACGCGGCGTCGCGGACCAGGGAGAGGCGCGCCGCGAGACCCTGTCCGCCGACGAACCATCCCGTGTACGTCCCGCCTGAATGCTGGTAGGTGAAGGTGTTCTCTCCGGCGCTCGGATCGGCGAGCATGGTGGCTCCGTGCGCTCCCGCCTCATTGAGCATCCCGGACACCCAGTACGCCGTCGCCCCGAGCGTGCTGTCGTTCCAAATATACCCGTACGCCGGAAGCCCGAGGACCAGTTTCGCCGGTGGCACCCACTGCGAGCCAAAGGCGATGACGGATTTTTCCCAGGCCAGCGGGGCGATGGGGCCCGGAGCGGTCCCCGGCCAGTGCACCGAGTACGCCATGACGTCGATCTGGTCCGCCACCTGCCCGAGCGCCTGGTAATCGTACGCCCCGACGTTCGGTTGCCCCGGCCCGTATTCAAATGGCGCCGGCACGTCGACACTCACCTTTGCGCCCTCGGCGTGCAGGGCGGCAGCCACCTGGGCGACGAAGGCCGTGTAGCTGGATCCCTCACTTGCGGGCAACCCCTCGACGTCCAGGTTGACCCCCACGTAACCCACGCGCTTCACGTCGGCGGCGATGCCGGCCACAATGGCGGATTCTTCGGAAGGAGAGGAGAGGAACGCGTTTTGCGCCGAACTCATCGACTGCACCATCATCCACAGCTGGGCCTGCGGGTGCTGCCGCGCCCAGGCGATGTTCTGCTCGTTGTCGAAGCCGCTCAAGGCGCCGCCTGGCAGAATATCGTATCCCCCGTCAACCAGAAAGTTGATCGCGTCGCCGTGCGCGACAAGGTTCGAGTAGGCCTCCGCCGTGCCGCTGTCCCAGAAGCCCATCAGGAAGGCGGTCTTGGCGGCGTTGGCCTGCGGCAGCGCGGGACCGCCGAAGTGCGCCGAGAAATAGGCCAGATAGCGGACGATGAGCACCGCCGCCTGTGCCCGGGTCGTCTCCTGGTCCGGAGCAAAACAGGCCTCGGGCCGGCACACCCTGCCTCCGACCTCCGCCAGCCCGTAGATCAAGCCATCCCGCATATCGATGGTGGCTGGCAGGGCCCACGACGGGATGCTTGCTCCGTCCTGCCACAGGGCAAAGTAGCGGGTGTCGGGGGTCTGCCCGTGGCTTTCGAGTTCACGCCCGAACACCGTCGCGGCCTGGGCCCGGGTCAGATACCCCGCCGGATCGAACTCCCCGTGTCCCACCCCGGTCATGATGCCGGCGGCCACCACCGCGGACACCAGCGGGCGATCCGCCTGCGGGATCTGGTCCTGGTCGGCGAAGGTCCTCGCGTGCGCCGGCGGCACCAGGTGCAGCGCGCGAGCCATCCAAACCGCGAATTGCAGCCGCGTCACCGGGGTTGAGGGGTGGAACAGTCCGTCCTTGGGGATCGTCACGATCCCGGCATTGAGCAGTTGCACTATGTCCCAGTATGCGAAGTTGCCCTGGATATCCCGGAAGGCACCGGCACCCTGGATCTGCCCCGAGTCGGCCAGTGCCGGGCCCGTGGCCCACCCGCACGCCAGCAGGGCCACCAGGACGGCTCCAAGGAAGCGACGCACCATGCACTACTCCCCCTGCTACTTCTCATCGACATTAAACGCGAAACACGGAAATTTTTCGATCGCCTGCCAATCGCCTGCCGAGCTCACACTCGGATCGCCGCGGCGAGAGCGGGTGCCTGCGGCCGATCCGCACCCGCACAGAGCGCGATCGCTGTATGCACGGTGGTCAGAACGCGTCTTGGGGGAGGCGGGTGCCGGCACGAGCACACCGGCGGACGCGCCCCCGCTCTCCCCCCACCGCGGGACCCCGTCGGCCAGAACGACGGCTTCGCGCGACACCCGCGCGTCGGGAGCGAGGATCAGGGCAAAAAGCACCGAGGTGGCCGCTGCAAAAGTCCGCTTTTTGCGAGGCCACTGCTCCGGTGTCCCCTGTCCCCCAAGGTTCGACGATTCGCGGCCGGTGCGGAAAACCGACTTGTGCAGAACCGCCCGAGGCGATTTTCTATCGGTCCCACCGCGGCAGCAGCAAGTTGTGCGGGACGCGGGTGACCGTCAGTCCGACCGCCTGGCCTCGCCGCCGAATGCCTCCCGGCGCAATGACACCACGTTGGACGCCGCCGCCTTGCGGCAGGGGTCGCGCCATGTTGCCGCGAAGCCCGAACTGGCGTGGCCGCGGACGGCGCGCGGCCCGATATTGGCAAGCGGGGGGGGGTGCGGACCGCCAGTGGGTGAGGCGGTGCTGCGGTTCGGGATTGTGGGGACCGGCGGCATGGGCGGCGTGCACCTGCGGGAGATCAACGCGCGCCAGGACGCGCGGGTGGCGGCCCTGTGCGACGTCAGCGAGACCGCCCTGGAACGGACCCGTGCGGCGCTCGGCGAGCGGGCCGCCGGCGTGACGAGCTTCACCGACCTGCACCGCATGCTCGCGGAGGCGGATCTGGACGCGGTGGTGGTCGCGACCCCCCACACCCAGCACGCCGGGCACGTGACCGCCGCCTTGGAACGAGGGCTGCATGTGCTGGTCGAAAAGCCCATGGCCACCACGGCGGCAGACGCCCGCGCGATCATCGCCAAGGCCGAGGGCGCGGGCCGGGTGGTGGCGATCGCCTACCAACGTCACGGCAGCCCCACGTACAAGCGCGCGCATGAGGCCATCGCCTCCGGGGCCATCGGTGACATCCGCCTGGTGACGGTGCTCATCGCCCAGGACTGCCTGGCCAACTTCTTGCCAGGTCGGACGTGGCGGGCGGATCCCGCCCTGTCCGGAGGTGGCCACTTCATGGACACCGGCAGCCACATCAACGACATGATGCTGTGGGTCAGCGGGCTGCGGCCCGAAGCGGTGTGCGCGCAGATCGACCGCTTCGGCACGCTGGTCGACGTCTGCACCGCGCTCACCATTCGGTTCGACAACGGCGCGGTGGGGACGTTCGCCGCGACCGCGCTGTCGCCGGAGTGGCGCGAGGAGTTTTCCTTTTACGGCACCAAGGGCGTACTGAACATCCGTGATGGAAACCTGCGTCTGCAGATCAAGGGTCAGGATGGAGTGGCCCTGGTCGGCGAAGGCGATGCGATCCGCCCGGTGGAGGACTTCATCGCCACTGTGCGCGGGCAGAAGCCGGCGCCGCAGGCACCCCCGCTCTACGGATTGCGGGTGGCGCAGATCTCGGAGGCCGCGTACAAGTCCGCGGAATCCGGGCGGGTGGAGCGCGTCGGGTGAGACGCGACGCCGGACGGCCGGCTTGCACGCCGGCCCGGCCCAGCAACCCCGCGGCGGGCAGCGGGTCGAAACCGGCGCCGGCACCAGGTCTTGCTGGGCGTCTGTCCCGGAACAGGCGGCGAGGGGAGGTGGCACATGGCCGCTCTGGTGATGGCGGGTGGGCCGCTGTCCCGTCGGCGGCTGTTGGCCTCCTTTGGCCTGGCGTCGGTCTCGGCCGCCGTCGCCGCGGCCGGTTGCTCCGTTGTCGGCCTGGGTGGCAGGGCGCGGACATCGCCGTCGCCGGCCAATCCGGTCGTGGAGTTGCTCATCGGATTTCCCGCCGTCACGGGGACCGTGCACGGGACGGAGGTCCCCGGTCTGATCGACAATGCCCTGGAGCCGTTTGTGCGGCAACATCCCGGCGTGCGTATCCGGCAGGCGAGCTATCCAGGCCAGGCCACGCCTCAGATGCTGGTGGCTCTGACCGGCGGCAAGGGTCCGGACGTGCTTTCCAACAGCGTGATGGTCCCCTTCGTTCAGAACGGATTCCTGTTGGACCTGGGCCCGTACATCCGAAAGGACAACGTCGACCTCTCGCTATTCGCCACGGGCATGCTGGACTACTTTGCCTCGGCCGCCGCGGTCTCGCCCACCAACCCCAATGGTACCTACGGCCTGCCTATGAACCTCGATCAGCGGGCCTACGTAGTGAACCTCGGCGTGCTGGACCAACTCGGGCTGGCCCATCCCGACGCGGGTTGGACGTATCAGCAGTACGGACAGCTGTTCGCAAGCGCCACCGCCAACGGCACCGCCTCCACCCCGAAGCGGTACGGCGGCGAACTGATCTTCCGGGGATACGACTTCTCGCGCGATATGCCCTCGCCTGCGGAGTTTCATGCCTGGGGCGGGGGGTACGTCGACCCGGCGGATCGGCGCAAGTGCGCCCTGACCAGTATCGGAAGCATCAGTTACGGCGAGTGGGCCATCAATCTCTACCAACAGGGCACGGTGATGCTGGGAGCGACTGGACACGGCAAGACCAACGGCGCCTTCGGTGCCGGCACGCTGGTGGTGCACACGGTCTACACCCAGGAAATCGGGCTGACCACCAGCTGGCGGCATCTGAATTGGGACTTCTTCCCCATGCCGGTGGGCCCCGTGGCTCAGACGGTCCTGTGCTCAACCAACTTCTACGCCGTCAATTCGGCCACGGCCCAGCCCGAGCTGTCCTGGGAGCTGTTGCGCTGGCTCACCGTCGAACCGGACTTCGGCCGCTTCCTGATGCAGACCCTGCTCTATCCTCCGGTCCGGCTGGATCAGTGGGAACAGTGGCGGGCGATCGTCACCACGGTCGCGCCGAGCCTCAGATCAAAGGACCTCGGCGTGTTCGTGCACCAGGCCGCCGCGGATCGGTTGTGGGCGGGGACGGTGTTTCCGTATCCCGATGCCGCGGTCTATCCCATCCTGGCCGACGCCAGCCAGCAGTTGCTCCAGGGGAAGGTTTCGGTGGCCAGGGGCTTCGCGAGCATCGCCCGGCAGATCGACGCGTTGGCCACCCTCTGATTCCGGGTCAGTGCCGTCACCCATGGACCGTCGCTTCGTTTTTGAATCAGGATACGCTTCGCAACTCGGGAATAAGGATGTGATACGGTTGATCACGGGGATTGCGCATGTGGCGTACGCGGTGAGCGATCTGGACCGGACGCTTGACTTCTACTGTCGGGGACTCGGCCTGCGTGAGGCGTTCCGGCTATACGACGACAACGGCCAGACGCGGATCGTCTACGTTCAGGTGCGGGACCTGGATTTCATCGAGTTCTTCCCGCGCCGCCCGGGTATGCCGAGCGGGACGGAGGCTCGGCCCGGCGCGGCGTCCTTCCGGCACCTGTCACTGGCTGTGGACGACATGCAGGCGACTGTCCGCGAATTGGCCGCACGAGGCATCCACACGGAAAAGGAGCCGATCAGGGGCAAGGATCTGAACTGGCAGTCCTGGATCGTCGACCCGGATGGCAATCGCATTGAACTGATGCAGATCGCAGCCGATTCGCCGCAAAACAAGGCGGCGCTCGAAGCTTCGGCAATCCGCTGACACGCAGGGGAGTTGTCGCGGCGCGACCGGACGAGGGGACGGTGTGCCGCGATGCGTGCGGGCGCATGCCGCGATGGTGCCCCGTCGGCCGGGAAACCGCGCGCGCCGTGGGCTCGCCGGCTGGCGCCGTTCGCTGACGAGCTCAGTCGCCGGGTGCGAGGGCAGGCCCCGCATCCGGCGGCAGGGGAAGCGGGTGTGCCGATGGGTGAGCAGCAGCCACCGAACTTCATCGTCTTTCTGACCGACGACCACGGTCACTGGGCCATGGGTTGCGCCGGCAATCGGGATGTGCGGACGCCCACGCTCGACCACCTGGCGCGTACGGGCATCCGTTTCACCCACGCCTTTGCGCCCTCCTCGGTGTGCTCATCGGCCCGGGCGTCGCTCATGACCGGCCTTATGCCGTCGCAGCATGGCATCCACGACTGGCTGCGGGAGGATGAGCCCGCGGTGGGAGAGCGGGATTGGCTCGCTGGCCAGGCGACCCTGGCGCAGCAACTGGCCGCCGCCGGTTACCGCTGCATGCATGTCGGCAAGTGGCACTTGGGTCGAAGCGCCCGTCCGGCAACGGGCTTCAGCGACTGGTTCGGCGTGCCCCAGCCACAGGGCGGCCATTCTGGCTCGCAGAGGTACAGCGACGGCGGTGCGCCGATCGAGCGCGCCGGTTTCAAGACCACGGCGCTGACCGACGAGGCCGTCCGGTTGCTGCGCGCGCACGGACCGGCCGGCCCCTTCCTGCTGTTTGTCGGGTACATCGGCACGCACGCCCCACAGCAGCAGCCGGAGCGATTGGCGGAGTCCTACCGGGAGGCCGCGCTCTCCCCCACCTGGGACGAGGGCAGCCCGCTGCGGGGAGCGGTGCCACCGCGCGAGCGGATGAGCCAGTATTATGCGGCGGTGACCCATATGGACGAAGGCGCCGGCAGGATCCTGGACACGGTGGAGGAGTTGGGCCTGCGGGGCCGGACCGCGATCGTGTACACCTCGGACCACGGAACGGCGCTGGGTCAGCGGGGCATCTGGGGCAAGGGCAACGCGACCAAGCCCAAGAACCTGTTCGACCACTCGATCCGGGTTCCGCTAATCTGGTCGTATCCCGACCGCTTCGACGGAGGCCGGACCATATCGGCCTTCGTCACGCACTGTGATCTGTACCGCACGCTGCTGGACATCGCAGGTGTGCGCACAGGGGCTGCGGACGACCGTGTGGCGGGGCGCAGCTACCTCCCGCTGCTGGAAGGCGCGCCGGCCGCGGGCGAGGACGTGTACTTCGGCGAATACGGTCCAGCCCGGTGCATCCGGACGCGGACGCACAAACTGGTCCGCCGGTACGGCCGCGGCACAGACGAGCTCTACGACCTGGTCGGCGATCCGGAGGAACGGCGCAACCTCCTGGAGGACGGAGATTCTGCAGTGGCTACCCAACTCGGCGCGCGCCTGGAGGCGTTCTTCCGCCACCACGAAGATCTGGAGCGCAGCGGCCTGCTCTTTGACCCCGACAGCCGGGGGCTCGGACCGGAACACCTGCGCACCGGGAGCGGGGCCGACCCGGTCGGCTGGTGAGAGGGCCGCCCCGTGCGCCGCGCCCCTTCGCCCGGTCTGCCTTCCATGCTGATCGGGCCGACCGGCACGGCATTGCTCAGCGCGGCGCCCGTGCGCACTCAGCCGTCCGGCAGGACAGGCGCACCCGCAAGCGGGTCTCCGAGTTCCGCCTGCCAACGAGCGAGGCAGTCGGCCAGTGCCCGCACGCGGTCCGCCTGCGCGGGATCCGGGGATTGGTCATGCATCTCCCACGGATCCGTCTCCAGGTCGAAGAGCTGGATGCACTCAGTGCCGCTGCGCCGGCGCTCCGAACGGTAGTAGCGGATCAGCTTCCAGCGCCCGTCGGTAACCATCCGCTGCACGTCGCGATACATCGCCCATGCGCTCTGGTGCAGGGTGGGCCGCTGCCCGTGAGCCAGCGGAACAAGGTCCCGCCCCTCCACGGTCGGCGGGACCTGTGTGCCCGTCAGGGCACACAGGGTGGGGAATAGGTCATAGGACTGCGTCAGCGCTTCCACGCGCCTACCGCGCGGAAGCCCCGGACCCGCCAGGATCAGGGGCACACGGACACTGGGATCGTAAAGGTTCTGCTTCCCGAACAGACCGTGGCGGCCCACGGCCAGCCCGTGGTCGGCGGTATACACCACCACGGTGTCCTCCGTGTGCCCGCATTCCCGCAGGGCCGCAAGCACGCGGCCGACGTTGGCGTCCAGGTGGGTGATCATGCCATAGTAGTCGGCGATGTGGCGGCGCACCGTCTCCACCGTCCGGGGGAACGGAGCCAACTGCTCATCGCGGACATGCAGTTCCCCGTTGTCGAATGGGTGTTCCGGCAGGAAATTCTCTGGCTGCGGGATGCGCAGCGGATCGTACATCGTTGCGTATGGCGGCGGGGCCATGCGTGGGTCGTGGGGTGCAGTGAAGGCAACGTAAAGGCAGAAGGGTTCTGGACCCCGATGGCCGCGCAGGAAGTCGATGGCCGCGTCGGCGAACAACTCGGTCGAGAAGCCCTGGCCGACGGCGGCGGCGCTCTGCGGGTACGCCCCCGTCGGGTCATAGTCGTGCAGCGGCACCATGCGATGGTTGCTCATACCGCCGAAGAACAGCCGCCTGCCGCCCGCAAAGCCCCGGGCAAAGCTCTCTTTGTCGTTGTGCCACTTCCCGACGGCGTATGTCCGGTACCCGGCGCCGCGCAGCAGTTCCGGCAGTATGGGCAGCTCTTCGGGAATGCCGTTTCCGGAGCTGGCGAAATCCCGCGAACCGAGATGGGCGCGAATGGGGTTTGCGCCCGTGAGCAGGCTCGCGCGCGTCGGCACACAGACGGCGCCGGTGTTGCCACCCATGATGTAGTTGCGGCCGAAGAAGACCCCGCCTGCGGCCAGGGAGTCCAAGTGGGGGGTCTGGACCACAGGGTCGCCAGCGGACCCCAGGGCGGCGAAGCGATGGTCGTCCGCAACCATCCAGAGGATATTCGGCCGTACCGGCATGCACATCACTCCCTCAGACGGTGGAGGGCCGGCACGGCGCACTCCGACGGCCAGCGCCATCCTCGACGGTACGGTCGGCACACTTTTCGGCATCGGCCGCCGACACCTGCCGCCTCGGGTCCGGCTAGGCCAGCGGGCGCAAGCCCGTGCCCCGCAAGCTCGTGCGGCGCGCCCACGCGGTCAGCCCACGTGGAACTCCTGCGCAAGCAGCTTCGGCACCGCCGCGTTCCGAAGCTGCACATAGCGGGGCAGGCCCTGCGCGAACGGGGGATAGGCCTCCCCGGCGATCAGCGGCTGCAGATAGCGCCGGCAGGCCGCCGTGATGGCGAAGCCGTCCTCACTGATGTATTCACGCGGCATGCCGCGTTCGATGTTCGCGACCGACTCCAACGGGGTCACGCCGATCTCCCACCGGTACGGGTCGTCCGAAAGACGCACAATCGTCGGCATGACCGCGGTCCGGCCCTCGAGGGCGAGGCGCACGGCCGCCTCTCCGACCGCATATGCCTGGTCCACGTCGATCTGCGCGGCGATGTGGCGGGCGGCGCGCTGCAGGTAGTCGGCCACCGCCCAGTGGATCTTGTGCCCCAGTCGTTCATGCACCAACTGCGCGAGGACCGGAGCGACGCCGCCCAATTGGGGATGGCCGAAAGCGTCCTGGGTACCCACCTCGCTGATCCGCCGGCCGTCCAGCTGCCGCAGCCCCTCCGATACGACGACGATGCAGTACCCCACCCGACGCACGGTCTCCTCTACCCTGGTCAGGAAGTCCTGGGGGACGAACGGGATCTCCGGGAAGAGCAGGAGGTGGGGCGGGTCGCCGGGTTGCTCCGCCGCCAGACCCGCGGCGGCCGTGATCCAACCGGCGTCGCGCCCCATCACCTCCAGCAGGAAGACGCGGGTGGAAGTGCGCGCCATGGACGCGACGTCGTAGCTGGCCTCGCGGACGGACACGGCCACATACTTCGCGACGGAGCCGAAGCCCGGGGAGCAGTCGGTCACCGCCAGGTCGTTGTCAATCGTCTTGGGGATGCCGATGCACGTCAGCGGGTAGTCAAGCCGTTCAGCCATCTGCGAGACCTTCAGCGCGGTGTCCTGCGAGTCGCCGCCGCCGTTATAGAAGAAGTAGCCGATGGCGTGGGCCCGGAAGACGGAGATCAGCCGCTCGTACTCCTCCCGGTGTTCACCCGGACCGCCCAGTTGGAACCGGCAGGAGCCGAAGGCGGCGGCCGGCGTGTGGCGCAGGGCCGCGATGTTCTCCGCGGACTCCTGTCCCGTGTCGATCAGGTCCTCCAGCAGGGCCCCGAGGATTCCGTTCCGGCCGGCGTAGACGGTTCCGATGCGCCCGGCCGCCGCCGCGGCCCGGGCCGCCTGGAGGACTCCGCAGGCAGTGGCGTTGATGACCGCGGTGGAGCCGCCGGACTGCGCGTAGAAGGCATTCCTGGGTTTGGGTTGCATCATGAACACGCGGCCCGCGCCGTGACGTCCGAGCGGTGCGTGCCGCGCACGCCTCCCTTCGAATGTCCCACGGCCGGGGTGCCGTCCGCGGACCGTCGGCGCCAACCGTCCCGCCCCGGAGGGAGCCCGGTGGATCGGCACCATCCCGATGGGCTCGATCGGCGGAGGCGGCGCGCCCACGCCGCGGGTGCGCCCGGCTGCGGGTTCTGCATGCATGCGCGTGACACCGAGGCTCCGCGCGGGCAACCGGGAGTCCCTGACCCGCAGCGCATCTGCACGAACGTGCTCCCACCGCGAGTGTGACCTATTCTGCGACCCGCGCCGACAGGGCGTCAACGGGTCGCATGGGCCTGCTGTGCCGATTTCGGTCGGATCCGCTGCCGCCTGCGTTCCGGGCGGCCGCGCCCGCCCCGTGTCCCACACGGCTGCTGTCCTGGCCGGCCGCACCGGAATCCCTGGCCGAGCGAAACGGCAGCGGGCAGACAATCCGCTCTGAATGCGGCCGCCGTCCCCAGCACCAGGCCCCTGCGCGCCACAGCGTCGCTCCTTGCCCCCCAGAGAGCCGCGCGCGCCGGGGCCGCCACCGAGACAAATGCGGTTGGGGACGGCGGCCGCGGCGCAAAGACGGGCCGGCCCGCGGGGCCGCACGGCACCGCGGAGTCCACTGATCGGCACCGGCGGGCTGCGCGGCCTGGCAGTGCCGCAGACATAGGCCTTCCGATGCCTGGAGAAGCTCACGTCCATGGAAACGGACCTCCGTCGCGCCGTACGCGAACTGACCGAACGCCTGCATCAACTGGCGGCGCTGGAGCTCAATGCGTTGTGGCTCCTCTGCGACAAGTTGCCCCTGGGGGCCGAGCCCGGCCGGAGGGACATCTTCAGCGTGCTCCTTCGCCGGAGCAGCGATCTGGTGGAATTCGACCTCCCTCCGGCGGGCGGGCGCATCGCCCACGCCTATTTCCTCTCCTCAATGACCGACACGCAGGTGCTCAACCAGGGTATCGTCGGCGGCATCTCCCCTCACCATCCCGCCGGGGCGGTGGCAGAACTGCACGCGCCGCCGACGTATGGCGACGCGATCCGGGACGTGCTCTCCGGGTGCGTGCTGCTGCTGGTGGAGGGCATCCCCGGCGGGCTGGCGGTCGCGGCCCGCGGCTACCCCAAGCGCGGCCTGCAGCCTCCGGTGCTGGAGACCGTGGTGCGCGGCCCGCATGAGGCGTTCAACGAGGACCTGCAGACGAACATCTCCCTCCTCCGGCGCCGCCTGCGCGACCCGCGCCTGGTATTCGAGCCGCTGACGCTCGGCCGCTTCTCGCGGACGGAGGTGCGCCTGGGCTACGTGGAGGGGCTGGCCGATCCGCGGATCGTCAGTGAGGCGCGGCGACGACTGGCCGCCATGGCCACCACGGCGGCCGTGGATTCGAACTACATCGAGGAGTCGATCACAGACGATCCGTACACGATTTTTCCCCAGATCGACTTCACCGAACGCCCGGACGTGGTGGTCGTGGGTTTGACGGAGGGGCGCTTCACGATCCTGGTCGACGGGGCCAACGACGCGCTGATCGCGCCGGTGACCTTCTGGTCCTTCATGCAGGCGGCAGACGATTACTACCAGAACTATTACGCGGGAACATTCCTGCGCCTGCTGCGCTATGCCTTTCTGACCATCGCCCTCACCATGCCCGCCCTGTACATTGCGCTCACCACCTTCCACCAGCAGATGATCCCGACGTCTCTTCTGCTGTCGCTGATGCGCAACAACGTCGGCGTCCCCTTCCCGGCGCTGGTCGAGGCGCTGATCATGGAGATCACCCTTGAGATCCTGCGCGAGGCCGGGCTGCACCTGCCGCAGAAACTGGGCACCAGCCTCTCGGTCGTCGGCGCCCTGGTCATCGGCGAGGCCGTCGTGAGCTCCGGCCTCGTCTCCTGGCCCGTGGTGGCCGTGGTGGCGATCACAGCCATCGCCAACTTCGCGATCCCGCGCTGGACGATGGCCCTCGCCATCCGTTTCCTCCGCTTTGGTGAAATGCTCGCCGCCGCCATGTTCGGTCTCCCCGGCATCCTGGTGGTGACCACCGCGATCGTGGTCCACCTGGTCGACCTGCGCAGCTTCGGCGTGCCCTACCTCTTCCCGGTGGCACCTCTGGATCCGGCCCGGTTGCAGGACACCTTTGCGCGGATGCCGCACTGGACGCCCCAGCGGCGTCCCCGCCTGCTGGCGCCGGCCTGGCGCGGCCGCTCCGGCCGCCGGGCCCGTAAGCCGGAGCCCACCGGTGCGCCGGGGTCCAACCCGCGCTCGACCTGGCGGGCACGCGCATGATCAGCGCACGCATGCGGCGCAGGACGGCCGCCCTGGCGGTCCTGGTCCTGCTCAGCCTCGCGCTCTCGGGCTGCTGGGACCGGGTCGAACTCGCCGACCTCGATCTGGTCTCCGGCGTCGCCTTCGATGCGGTCCCGAACGGAGGCTTCCGCATCACGGCCAGTATCGTCCTGCCGCAGAATCTGACGGGTGCGGGCGGTGCGGGCGGCGCGGGCGGTGGGGGCGGCGGGCCCGCGGAAGCGGTGGTCAGCGCCACGGGCGCCACGATCGGCGAGGCGATCGCGGCCCTGGGCCAAGGCCTCCCCGGCCACATCTTCTGGGGTCACACCCGCGTCATCCTGATTGGGGAGGGCCTCGCCCGGCGGGGTGTCCAGCCGGTGCTGGATTTCTTCCTGCGCTCTCCGGAGACGCGCCTGGCCACCGACCTGCTTGTGGTGCGCGGGGAGGCGGGGCCGTTGCTGCAACTGAGCCCGCCGTTCCGCGTCCCGGGCACAGACGTGTTGTACGAGCATCTCCGCCGTCAGCGGGAGCCGCGCGCCTTTATCTACGAAGTGGCGCAGTCCATCCGGACGGCGTCCGGGGCGACCCTCATCCCCGAGGTGCATGTCGGTCCTCCCGCGCCGGGAGGTTCCCCCGGCGGAGGTGGGTCGGGCGGGGCCACCGCGCCGCCGACGCTGGTATTTTGCGGCACGGGGGTGCTGCAGCGGGGACGGCTGACCGGTTGGTTGAACGAGACGCAAATGCGCGGCGCCATGTGGCTTCTTGGCACGACGCGGCGGGCGACGGTGGAGCTGAACTCGCCCCGGGGTACGGTCACCGTCGCCGTGGACAAGGTCCACATCCACCGCCGGGCGGTGCGCCTGGCTGGCGGCGTCCCCGCCGTGCGCATCCGCATCGCCGCCGAGGGCATGGTCGGCGAGGTCGATAGGGGCAAGGTGCCGTTGCAGGATCCCCAATACCTGATCCAATTGTCGAACATCCTGGCGGCATCCATCCGCGGCGAGGCGGACGCCGCCCTGGCCGCCGCCCGCTCCGAGGATGTCGACTTCCTGCAGTTCGGGCGCCTGGTGGCGGCGGACCAGCCCGCCCTCTGGAACCCCGTGCACAGCACCTGGCGGCAGATCTTCCCGACGCTGCGCGTCGTGATCACCGTCCTGGCCCACGTCCGTTACGTCGGCAACCTGGTGAGGTTGTCATGAGCCCGCACGCCGCCAGCGGTCCCGAGGCCACCGATCCGTCGGCCCTGACACCGCTGCAGATCGGCGTCAGTACCATGGCGATGATCGGCGTGACGGCGGTGGCCGGCCTGCCGACCCTCCTGACCGCCTATGCCGGCCAGGAGGGGTGGATCTCGGCCCTGATCGCCGTGCCGGCCGGGTTGGTCCCGCTGGTCCTGCTCTACGACCTGGACCGGCGGCAGCCGGGGCTGACGCTCGTCCAGCACGCGCGGCGGGCGCTCGGGCCGATCGGCGGGCTGCTGCTCAGCCTCCCGCTCCTGATGCTGCTGTCCTCCACCACCCCGCTCGGTGCCCACCAGCAGGCGGACATCGTCGGCATGGAGGCCCTGCGCCGTACGCCGACGGTTGTCGTGGTGGGGCTCTTCCTGCTGGTCCCGCTGTATGCGGCGCGCCAGGGACGGGAGGTGCTGGCACGGCTGACTACGCTGTCTGTGGCGGTCGCGATCGGTGCCCTCCTGCTCATCGGTGCGACCAGTCTCCGTTCAGTACGCGGGGAGAACCTGCAACCGGTCTTCGCGCTCGGCTGGGTCCCGCTGCTGCAGGGCGCCGCCCCGGCGGCCGCCTGGTATGCGGAAACGGCCGTGCTCGGGCTGCTGCTGCCGTTCCGGGCCACGGAGCGGCGGGCCGCATGGGCCGCCGCCGCCGCCGGCCTGGTCATCGTCGGCCTGCAGGTCTCCCTGGTCACCGCCTGGGACCTCAGTATCTTCGGTCCGCTGGCGGACCAGATGGTCTTCGCCCTCTTCCAGGTCACACGGGTGTCCAACCTCGCGGAGTTCCTGACCCACATGGACTCGATTCTGATCATCGCCTGGGTGGCCGGCGAGATGGCGCGCATGGGGCTCTGGCTCTATTGCCTGTGTCTGGCGTTCAGCCAGTGGCTCGGGCTCCGCGACTACCGGCCGCTGACCCTACCGGTGGCGGCCGCCGTCGCTATCGGGGCCTGCACCTGGTTTCAGAACGCATCGCAGTTCAATGCGTGGGTCATGCGCGTCTGGCCCTTCTGGGGTCTGGCTCTGGGCATCGGCTCGCCGCTGCTGGTGTGGCTCGCCGTGGTCCTCCGCGGGACAGGTGCGGGCCGGCGGCAGGCGCGGCCGGCCGCCGGGAGTGCCCGCGCGGCGTGCGCGGGACCGGGCCGGACATGATCGGTGCGGTCGCCGTCTTCGTCCTCTTCTGGGTGTGGGAGCGGCGCAACCTCGCCGGTTGGAGTACCGGCGAGCGGGCCGCCTTCTGGGCCGCGTGGGCCGTGACGCTCGCCTGGTCGATCGCGGTCGAGGCGCACCTGCGCGTGCCGACGCTGCCGGGGATGACCGACCACCTGTTCCTGCCGCTGGCGCACGCCCTCCTCCGCCAACACCCTGACGTGTACTGGTGAACGTATATGCGCAAATGTGCGGGGTCGGAACATAGATGACACATATCTACCACACCTTCTCGTCCGCCAAATAGTGCACATCTCCTCACTACGCACGGATATACGGGGATGCAGTGCAAACGGGGCGGAGAGAATGTGTCATCTATATTACTGTATACCTTCCACTTTATTGCGAGGACCTGACAGACGCCGTTAGCCTGACGTTGTGCCGTGATCCCCCACTGAGACCGAGTGCCGCGGGTGGGGTCGGCGCCACCGGCGGCGGGCGGGAGTTGGCGGTTGCCGGCCGCGGGGCCCGTCCCGATCCGGTGGGGTGTGCGGCGCGACGGTGGCGAAAGGAGTGCCGAGATTGGGTGGAACCGGCGGGGGCATGAACAAGACCCTCACGATCACCGGCGTGACGATCAACGCGATGGCCCTGATCGCTCCGGGGGCCTTCCTCTGGATCACCTACCAGGTCCAGGCCGCCCAGACCGCGCCGAACGGATCCCTCACCGCCTCGGACATGTGGCCCGGCCTGTTGTTCGCGCTGATCCTGGCCTTCCTCACGGCCGCTTCGTATTCGATGCTGGCGCGGCGCTATCCGGAGGCTGGGACCGGCAGTTCGTACTACTTCACGGAGCGGGCGTTTCTTGAGCGCGGCGGGGCGGCGGCCCGCTTCGCCCGCGTGGCGAAGTTCACCATCGGCTGGTTGTCGCACCTGTACTACTGGATCTATCCGGGCGTGATGGTCGCGTTCATGGCCACCCTGATCGCATACATCTTCAGTATCTTCCACATCGACCTGCGCACACCGGTCCAGGTCGCGATCGCGGTGGCCTTCGCCCTGCTGGTGGGCTACATCGCCTTCCGCGGGATCAACGGCTCCACCACCGCCAACATCCTGATCAACGCGGTCCAGATCGTCATGCTGGTCGCGACGACGATCCTGGCGCTGGCTTACCGGATGATCAATCCGCAGCACGTGGCCTTCGTGATGCCGTCCCTGGCCTCGATTGTGGTACCGCACAACTTTGCCAACGTGCTGTTCCAGGGAACCATCGCCATCCTGCTGCTGGTCGGCTTCGAATCAGCCACCGCTCTGGCCGCCGAAGCCAAGCATCCGAGCTTTGTGAGCAAGGGCGTGATCCTGTCCCTGATCATCCAGGGCCTGGTGATGTACCTGTTCGAATACTTCGGAGCGCAGGCGTGGATCAACACCGGCTACACCCAGGTCGTCGGTGGAAAGACGGTCAACGGCTTCGCCGCCGCCGCCGCCTCCTCGGGACCGATCGGTGACATGGTGCGCAACCTCGGCAACACGCTGCTGGGCGGGATCGGCCTTCCCCTGGTGATCATCGTCGCCGGGATAGTGGCCCTGGCGATCCTCGGCACCACACTGGCCTGCCTGAACACCGGCGTGCGCGTGACCTATGCGATGGGACGCGACCAGGAGGTGCCGACCGCCCTGGGGATGCTGCACGGGCAGTATGCCACGCCGCACTATGGAGTGTGGGTCCTGACCCTGGTGTCGGCCGTGGTCGGCGCCTTTGGCGTGATCAGCGTTCAGAACCTGACGACCATCAGCTTCGTATCCAACATCGGGACGTTTCTGCTCTACGGGATGACCAACCTCATCGCCATGCTCGCGCTGGCCGATGAGGCCGGTAAGACCCACATCACGCTCCGGCTGGTGGTTCCGCTCTTGGGCATGCTGGCCAACATCGGGATGCTGCTGGCCGTCTTCTATCTCGGCATCCTGGGTGGCGGTGCAACCAAAACCTCGGCCGTCGAGGCGATCCTGTGCTCACTGATGTGGGCCGTACTCGGCGTGGCCTACTTCGTCTCCAACAGCAAGGCGCGCCAGCGGTCGATGCTGCCGCCACAGGCGCGGGCGCGGGCGGGCGCCGGCGTCTGAGCTGGCTCCCGGTCTCGGCAGGACCCGGGCGGCACCGGTACCACCGGTGCCGCCCGGGTCCTGCGCGGACGGCCGCCGGGCCAAGGCGGGATGGATGCCGGTGCGCCGTCGCGGCTGCTCCGCAGGGGAGTGGATGGTGCGTGGCCAACCTGAACGCGACGGTCCGGCGTCGGAACGGGGAGGTGGGTGACCTGCGGCTGGAGGTCGCCGCCGCCTCGGACCGTGGGCGGGTGCGAGAGCGCAACGAGGATTTCTTCGCCTACTACGTCCCCGGGGATCGGGCGCGCTTGGCCGACTATGGCAGCCTCTTCTGCGTGGCCGACGGCGTGGGCGGCCATGCGGCCGGGGAGGTAGCCAGCGCCGAGGCGGCCAACGTGCTGTTGCAGGAGTATTATTTCGCTCCGCTGCGGCACAGGCCGGAGCAGCGGCTGCGCCGTGCCTTCCAGAGCGTGGCCGTGCATGTCTTCAGCCTGGGCGACTACCACAGCGACTTTCACAACATGCAGACGACCCTCACCGCCCTGCTGCTACGCGGCAAGCGCTACTGGGTCGGCCACGTGGGCGACGCCAAGTGCTACCACGTCCGGGCGGGGCGGGTGCGCCAACTGACGCGCGACCACTCGCTGGCGGCACAGATGCGGGGACTCGGCATGCTGGGCGCCGAGGAGGCGCGCTCCCATCCCGGCCGGCACGTGCTGATGCGTTCGGTGGGTGTCGATCCCCTGGTCCGGCCCGACATGACCGGAGGCGCGACGCAACCCGGCGATGTGTTCGCGCTGGTCACCGACGGGGTGATGGACTACGTCACGCCGGCCGATCTGGCGGGGCTCTTGGTGCCGACGGACCTGGAGGCCGGCGTGCTGCGGGCTGTGGCGACGGCCAATGCCCGCGGCGGCGGAGACAACCTCACCGTAATGGCGGTCGCGATCGGCGAGGACGCCGGTGCGTGAGGCCGCCGATCCGCCGCGGTGCTGCGTGACCATGGTCGATGAGCAACCGCCCGGCCCCGTGCGCACTCCGGCAGGCCGGTCGACGGCGTTCGGCGAATGCCGTGCCGCGGAATCGGTCGGCGCACGGTGACGCGACGGTCATGTCAGGGAGGCGCGCATGCCGCTCACCAAAGGCGCCATGGTTGCCGACTACCGCCTCCTCGATCTCCTCGGCGAGGGTGGCATGGCCAGTACGTGGCTCGCCGAGGCCGGGGACGGGCGCCGGGTGGTCCTCAAGTTCCCGGACACCACGCAACTGGGTGATCCGGCGGTGTTCGAACGCTTTCGCCGGGAACTGGCCATCGGCGAACGCCTGGATCATCCCGCGATCCCCAAGGCGCTGGCGATCTGCGAGGATTGGCACCACCCCTTTCTGGTCATGGACTACGTGCGGGGGGAACTGCTCTCCGAGGTGCTGCGGCGACGCGGACGGCTGCCGTGGCCCGAGGCGGTCGGCGTGCTGCGCGAATTGCTCGCCGCCCTCGCCTACCTCCACGCGCAGGGTGTCTACCACCGCGATCTCAAGCCGGAGAACCTGATGCTGACTCCCGAGCACCACGTCAAGATCATCGACTTCGGCATCGCGTTGATGGGCGGCCGGCCGCGTGTGACCTGGCGCGGGTTCTCGGGTCTGGCGGGCACGCCTCAATACATGTCGCCCGAGCAGATCCGGGGTGAGCGCGGGGGCGCGGGCTCGGATCTGTACGCAGCGGGAGCCATCCTCTACGAGCTTGTGCGCGGTCAACCGCCGTTCGTCGGCGACAATCCGCTGGCGGTGATGTACCAGGCCCTCAACGATGTGCCGGAGCCGCTATCCCGCTTCGCCCAGTTGCCGCCGGGGGTCGACGCGGTGCTGGCGCGCGCCCTGTGCCGCGACAAGACGCAGCGCTTCGCCTCGGCCGCGGAGTTTGCCGCGGCCCTGGAGGCCCCCCAAACCGTGACCGCACCCGAGGACGCACCGCCCCGGCGGCGGGCAAAGATCCCGACCCTGTTGCGCGAGCCGCTGCTCTGGCTGCTGGCGGTGGCCCTGCTCACGGCCGCGGGCACGCTGATCGCGATCGCACACTTCGCGCACACACCCTGAAAGGCCGGGACGGTCGCCGGGACCGGGCACAGGCCGAGGGGGGACGGGAGGCGGGTCGATCTTGGGGGAGCTCTTCGCCGTCGGGGCCAGCGCCCCGCTGCGCTTCTCCTTCCGGTTCCGTGGGATGGACCGGCGCCGCGGCTACCGGGAGGAGGGTTGGGGCATTACGGTGTTGCAGGGCAGGGCGGCACTGACCTTCAAGGAGCCCGCCTCCCGGCCCGACCCAGCGACCGCCCAGATGCTCGCGGACGGGCGGGCGCTCCGGGGGGAGGGGGCGGTGGCCTATATCCGCCGTTGGACCCATTCAGCCAGCCTTGCCAACTGCCATCCCTTTGTGCGGGAACTCGGCGGCCGGGAGTGGGCCTTCGCCCACAATGGCAGCGTGCCCGGTCTGGTCTCGGCGGCGGAATTCCGGCCGCAGCGCTTTGGTCCCGTCGGGACAACCGATTCCGAGTATGCCTTCTGCGTGCTCCTCGACCGGCTCGCCGGCGGACAGGGTCCACCGCCCGAGGCCGGCCGCGAGGGCCAGGGGCGGGCTGAAGCCCTGCTGCATGTCCTGCACCCGGCTTCGGTCTCTGTGGCCCGCTATGGCATGTTCAACTACGTCCTGCTGACGGAGCGCTCGCTGGTCGTGTTCTCTTCCGGCGAGTACGGGCTGTACCTGATGGCGCTGCCGGCCCAGCCGGCGCCGTTGCTGCTGCAGGACGAGGACTGGCAGATCGAACTCCATGCCGATGGTGCAGCGGGACCCTGTGTGCTCGCCGCCAGCAACCCGATGACCGATGGCGACTGGCGCCGTCTGGATCCCGGGGAGATGGTCGTCGTGGTCGACGGGCAAGCCGTGGCGCGGCGGTCGGCCGCCAAGGTAGTGGGACGGCGGCCCGGACCCGCGGCCAAGGCCTGAGCCCCAAAGCGCGCTGTGCTTGGGCGGACGGGCCGGGTGAGCCCGGGGCGGGCGTCCGGCGCCGGCAGACCGACCCGCGCCGGGACGATTGCCGCGCGCGCGGCGCCAGGTCCGGCCGAGAGCGGCGCCCCTTGGCGTCCGAGCCCCTGCCCCCCGGTGTCGCACCGCTGCCCCTGCAGCCGCAGGCACGCGGCATCCAACTCGCGCCGCCGCGTCATCCCCTTTGGCCAGCGGTCTGGCCCGGACCTGGGCCCCGCATCAGGGCCCTGAGGTGCTGCACAATCTCCGCTGGCGCCGGTGGGCAGCCGGGGATGTGCGCGTCCACGGGCAGCACGGCGGCAACACCCTCCCCGGCGGCATAGCTGCCGCGGAACGGGCACCTGCCGGCCGCGCAGTCCCCAACCGACACCACCAGCCGGGGCTGGCCCACCGCCGCGTGCGTGCGTCCAAGCGCCTCCGCCATCTGCCGGGTGACGGGGCCGGACACCGTCAAAACGTCCGCATGGCGCGGCGAGGCCACAATATCCAGCCCATAGCGCTGCGCGTCATAGACGGGGCCTGTGATCGCCGCCAGTTCCGACTCACAGCCGTTGCAACTGCCGGCGTCGACATGCCTGACCTGCAGGGACCGCCGCAGGATATTGCGCGGGCCGTCGTTGCGCATCGGTGCCCCACCCTCTCTCGGGATACCGCTCACCGGTCGCAGCACGCGTAGCAGAGCTCAAAACTCTTGTTGATCAACGGAAAGTCACCGATCAGATTGCCGGGCACCGCCTCCATGAGCAGAGGCCAGTTGGCGAAAGAAGCCGTCCGGATGCGGTAGCGCTCGATGCGGCCGGCCCGCAACTGCACGTAATGGACGTTGGCTCCGCGCGGCGATTCGTTGCAGCCGATGCCGAGACCCTCGGCCCGCTCCGCGCCGCCGGGTGCCTCGCGGCGGCACGGACCGGGCGGCAGCCCGTGCAGCAAGCGGTCCAGGAGCTCGAAACTGACCTCGGCCTCCCGGAAACGCAGGCGCAGGCGCGCGCCGACATCGCCCGCCTGTTCCGTGACGACCATGGGCGCAAACGCCCGGTAGGCGAGGTAGGGGCGGTCGACGCGCAGGTCCTGGGCCACCGCGCTGGCCCGGGCCGAGGGGCCCACTGCCCCAAGGTCGAGCGCGGTGCGCCGGGACAGCACGCCCGCCCCCTGCAGGCGGTCCACGAAGCCCGGATGCCGGAGCATGCGTTGCGCCAGGCGTCCGAGCCGCACCCGGAGCCGCGCCAGTCGCCTGCGCAGTTCCGCTATGTCGTCTGTGGGCAGATCCCGCACCACACCCCCCGGGCGGATTGTGCCGAAGAGGTAGCGGTGCCCGAACGCCGCCCCCTGCAGCCGCAGCATCTGTTCCTTCAGCACCGAGCCTTCCATGGCCGCCACGGCAAAACCCGTTCCCGCCGGGATGGCGGCGATGTCGTTCAGGTGGTTGTAGAGGCGCTCACATTCCAGCAGGATGGTCCGCAGATATACGCCGCGCGCCGGCAACTCCCAGTCCACCAACTGCTCGACGGCTTCGCACCAGGCGGCCTGGTGCGAAGCGGAGCAGGCGGCGCAGGTGCGCTCAACAGCGTCGCCGGCATCGGCCCATGGGCGGCCCTCCAGGATCTTTTCCACCCCGCGGTGCTTCTGGAACAGCCGCACGTCGAGGTGCAGGATGGTCTCCCCCATCAGGCTGAAGGCGAAGTGCCCGGACTCGATGATCCCGGCGTGCACCGGACCCACTGGCATGAACACCACGCCTTCCCCGCCGGCCAGGCGCGGGGCCCAGCCGGGCTCGGCCGCGCACGGGGGGTGGACATTCCACGGCACATCCTTGCGCAGCGGATGCAACCCCGCCGGCCAGTCGTCCGGCAGGACGAGGCGCCTTGGGTCGGGATGCCCGAGCGGCGTGATGCCGAACAGGTCCTGGGCCTCACGCTCGTCCCAGTGCACCGCCGGCAGGACGGGTGTGAGCGAGGGATATTCTGGCCTGTCGGCCGGCAGGCGGACTCGCAGCACGTCCAGTCCAGGCCGGTCCGGGAAGCGGAACACGTGGTCCAGCCGGAAGCCCCCACCCACGGCGCGCTCATCGGCGGCGGCGGCGGTCAGATAGCGCGCACCCACCGCCAGCGCGGCCGTAACCGCGCCAGCCAGCTCCCCGGCATCCGCCTCGCGGATGGTCAGCGGCGCGCCGCTTTGGCTCCATGGCTCCGCCGCGCTCACAGGGCATGCCCCCCCACAACCAGGGCGGCCGCGGCGGACACGGCATGCGCCACCACTCCGGGTGTCCACAGACCCACGACCACCGAGAGCGCGGCGGGAAGCCCGAGGATGGCCAGACCCGTCGCTGTGGCGTGCACGTGTGGCCCTTGGCGCCGCGCGCCGAACACGGCGCGCCCGACGTAGAAGGTCAGCCCGGCGAAGATTACCGACAGCATTAGGAGCAAGAGCAGACCGGCACCGGCGCTGGCGCCGATCGCCCCCTGCACAATCGCGACCTCACTGAAAAACATCCCGAATGGCGGCACCCCGCCCAATGTGAACACCCCAAACAGCAGCGCCGCGCCGAGCAGGGGCGCCCGCCGCCCGAGGCCCCGCAGCCGGGCCAGGCGCTGGCCGCCGCCCATCTCGTGTACCAACCGGCCCGCGGCGAAGAACAGACCGGACTTGGTCAGGGCGTGCACCACCAGTTGCAGGACGGCGCCGGCCACGGCCAGGGGCGCGTGCAACCCGAAACCGATGGCCATGAGGCCGATCTGCTCGATGCTCGAGTATGCCAGCAGCCGCTTGAGATCGTCCTGCAGCACCAGGAAGGGGGTCGCGACCGCGACCGAAACCAACCCCGCGCCGAGCAGCAGGTGATAGGGGAAAGCCGGACCGGTCGCCACCGCCGTCACGCCCGCCACCCGGACCAGCGTGCAGAGCACGATGGCCAACAGCACCCCCGAGAGCAGCGCGCTCACCGGGGCGGGGGCCTCGCTATGGGCATCGGGGAGCCAGGCGTGCAGCGGGGCAAGCCCGGATTTTGTGCCGAACCCGACCAGGGCGAAGAGGTAGGCCAACTTGGCCGGTCCGGTGGGAAAGGTTGCGGCCGCGACCCGCAGGGAATTCCACTCGAGGCTGTGCAGGCCCCCGCCACCGGACAGGGCGTACAGGAGGATCA
Organism: Bacillota bacterium; assembly: GCA_021803205.1. Classification (GTDB taxonomy): domain Bacteria; phylum Bacillota; class Sulfobacillia; order RBS10-35; family JAJYVN01; genus JAJZMB01. The sequence continues at coordinate 41,847 of JAJZMB010000083.1, forward strand.
CCGTCAGAAGCGCGAGGGCCAGCCCGACACTGCAAAGGACCACGTATTTCCAGGCGGCCTCCACCGCGCGCGCACCCCCCGAGAACCCCACCAGGACCGCGGAGGTGATGGTCGTCAGCTCGATGGCCACCCAGGACAGGCCCAGGTTCCCGGACAGGGCGGCCAGCAGCAGGCTCCCGAGGAACGCCTGCTGCCAGAAGAAGTACGCCCGGACATGCGGTAGACCGTGGCCGACAAGGGCGGCGGTCGCACCGCCACGGGCGAGTTCGTCTCGCCAGTGGGAGAACGACTCGGCTGTGGAGAGCGCCCCCACCACCACCACCACCGCCAGCAGCACCCGCGCCAGGGCGTCCAGGCGCAGGAGCCCTCCCAGGCCGACCGCGCCCGGCAGGCCCACGCACGCGACGGCAGCCAGGAGCACCCCCGTCCCTGAACCGATACCCAACATCCAGCGCAGGTCCCCGGCGCGGCGGCAGAGCAGCGCCGCGACACCGCAGGCGAAAGGCAGAACACAGATCAGGCTCAGCGTGTCGACCACACCCTAACCCCTCAGCCGCCGCAGTTCGTCCACGTGCAGCGGCAACTGCAGGCGGTGGACGTGGTGGGAAAGCCAGGCGAGGACGAAGATCACCAGGAGCAGGTCCACCGCAGCCCCCAGGTCGAGGGCCGCGGGCAGGCCGCCGGTCAGCGCCAGCCCGGCGCAGTAGAGCCCGTTCTCGATCACGACCAGGTGCACGGCCTGGGCCAGAAGCAACTTGCCGCTGACCATGCCGGCCAGCCCCAGCAGCAGCACCAGCACGGCCGTGCCCAGAAGCACCGCGTGCTGAGGGTTCAGACCGGCGGTGAAGGTGGGCAGGGCCAGCCGCACCACCAGGACGATGCCGGCCCCCACCAGCCAGGCCCAGGGCGCGGACCAGTCGACGGCATTCTCCGAGCCGGTGCGCCGCGCGACCCATTGCAGTACCAGCGGGATGCCCACCACCTTGGTCAGCAGGATCACGCCGGCCGCCACCCATCCCCCGGCACCGGGGGCGGCCACCACCGCGATCACGGCCAGAACCGCGGCCTGCGCCGCCAGCAGCCCGATGCTCCAGAGGGCCGGGCGGACCACAAGCAAACCGAGCGAGAGCACGACGAGCAGATCGGCCAGGCCACCGAGCAGGCCAGTCTCCGGCACCGTCACCGCACCCCCCAGACCTGCAGCACCGCAGCCGCCGACGAGAGCGCCGCCGCCGCGCCCAGGTAACCCGGCAGGCGAAAGAAGCGAAGTTTCGCCGAGAGCGATTCCGCGACGCCGAGCCCGGCCGCCAGCGCGGCCCACTTGGCGAGGACCGCCACCGGCTGCACGCCGGGCGGCAGAGCCAGGCCGCCGACTCCCCAGGGCACCAGCAGGTCCGCGACCAGGGCCAGCACCAGCAGCTGCTTGGTCATCTGCGCCAGGGAGATCAGGGCCAACTGCGGACCGGAGTATTCCAAAAGCATCGCCTCGTGGATCATGGTCAGTTCCAGGTGGGTGTCTGGGTTGTCGACGGGCAGCCGCCCGGTTTCGGCCAGCGACACGATCAGGCCCGCCCCCAGGCCGAAGAAGCGGACGACGCTCGCCGGCGTGGCCGAGGCGGAAGCCGCCACCAGGGCCGGCCAGGCTGTGCTGCCGGCCAGGACCATCCAGGGCAACGCCAGGGCAAACAACGCGGGCTCGACCAGGGCGCCCACTATGCTCTCGCGGCTGCTGCCCAGCCCGCCGAACGGGGTGCCCGTATCCAGGCCGGCCAGACTGAGCACATAGCGCTCCAGCGCCAGCAGGCCGACGACGACGACGAAGTCGCCATCCCAGCCAAGGGGCGCGGGATTCCAGAGCAGCGGCACCGACAGAGTGGCCGCCACAACGATGCCCAGGGCCAGGCGCGGCGCCGCGACGAAGATCCAGGACGCCGGCGTCGGCCGGATGTCCTGGCGCCGCCAGAGCTTGATCAGGGTGAAATACGGCTGGAGGAGCCCCGGCCCGTGTCGCCCCTGCAGGGCGGCCTTCGTGCGCTGGATCAGTCCGTGCACCAACGGCGCCACCAGGAGCACCGCCAGCGCCTGCCCCACCGCCGCGCCCCACATTGCCACGCCCGCGCCCCCGTCTAGCGAACGAATGTCAGCAGCAGGACCAGGGTCACCAGGATGTAACCGAGATAGAGGCGCAGGGAACCCGACTGGAGTTGCCGGCCGTACCGGGCCAACGCCAGGACGCCCGTGAGCACCGGACCGTAGACGTAGCGGTCGAAAACGGGGGTGATCTCCCCTTGGTATTCGACACGTGTTCGGAAGAAGGGATGGACCGCCGACTCCACCTGCACCGATCGCACCGGGCGATAGATCAGGCCGAACACCTGGCGGAACGGCTTGGCGTATGCGGTTGCCGAATACTGGCTCAGCAGACCGATCTCGCCGCCGCAGGCCCAGGGGGCGCGCACCTCCGCGGCCGGGCGCACCCGGCGCCCGGCCGCGGAAGCCAGCGCGGCTGTTGCCGCGACGGCAAGCGCGAACGCGGCAAACGCCCCCGGGCCGATTCGCGCCCCCCCCCAGGGCAGGGTGACCAGCACGGCGCCGGTCGCGGTCTGGGGCAGGACGGACCCCGCGTGCAGCACGCCCGATGCCAGCGCCGCGAACGGGGCGGCGAGGACCCCGGGCAGCAGCCCCAGGCCCAGGCACAACCCGGCAAGGACCAGGGCCGGCACGTACATGGCGGGCGGCACCTCCCGCGCGCGGGTTGCGTGCTCGGTGCGCGGCCGCCCCAGCAGGCCCACGCCGCTGACCTTCACGAAGCAGGCCGCCGCCAGGCCTCCGGTCAGGGCCAGGGCCAGCACTCCGGCAAAGGCGCAGAGCGCCAGCAGCGGGCCGCCCCGGGCGCCCAGGCGCACTAGAGATTGGTAGGTCAGCCACTCGCTGACAAATCCGTTGAAGGGAGGCAGACCCGAGATCGATGCCGCGGCCACCAGCAGGGAGACGCCGGTCCAGGGCATGCGCGCCAAAAGCCCGCCCATGCGGTCGAGGTTGCGTCCGACCCCGGCGTACTGCACAGACCCCGCGTCCAAGAACAGGGCCGTCTTGAACAGCGCGTGGTTGACTGTGTGGTAGAGCGCTGCCGTCAACGCGACGACGGCAAGCAGGGGCAGGTGCGCACGCTGCCCGATCAGCGCGACCCCGAGCCCCATCGCGATGATGCCCACGTTCTCGACGCTGTGGTAGGCCAGCAGGCGCTTGAGGTCGTGTTCGGCCAGGGCGTAGAGCACGCCGAGCACCGAGGACAGCACCCCCAGAGCGAGCACCAGCAGGCCCCACCACAGCGGTCCCGGACCCAGGACCGTGAAGCCGACAAGGATCAGCCCGTACACGGCCACCTTGAGCATGACGCCGGACATCAATCCGGAGACGTGACTCGGCGCCACGGGATGCGCGCGCGGCAGCCAGACGTGCAGCGGCACAAGCGCGGCCTTGCTGCCGAAGCCGAGCAGGACCAGCACGAAGATCGCGGAGCGCAAGCCCGGGGCCAACGCGGATGCCGCGCCGGCCCAGATTGTGAAGTCCATGGATCCGGTGGCGCCCGTCAGCAGCAGGAACGCCGCCAGCAGGCAGACGGCGCCGACATGCGTCATCACCAGATAGACGTATCCGGCCCGCACCACCTCGGGCCGCTCCCCGTCGGTCATCACCAGGGCGTAGGAGGTCAACGACATGGCCTCCCAGGCGATCAGGAAGGCGGCGAGGTCTGCGGCCAGGGTGACCAGGGTCATCGACAGCAGAAACAGCGGGGTCAGGGTGAGGACCGCCCTGCGCTTTTGTTCGGCGAAGTGGGCGACGTACGCCCCGCCGTATACCGAAGCCAGGATTCCGACGCCGCTGATCAGCAGGACGAACAGTGCCGAGAGCGGCGGCGTCCACAGCCGGAGGGCGAACGGAGGCGGACCCAGCGGCAGGCGCACATCCAGCCGCGCCCCGAGGAGCGCCAGGACCGCTAAAGCGGCGAAGGCCGCACCACCCGCCAGCGCGGCCAGCGTGGCGAGTCTGCCGTTACGCAGGCAGGCCCCGCACAGCGCGGCCAGGCCATACGCGCCAAGGCCGGATAGGAGAAGCCAGATCACGGGCGCACCGCCTCGGAGGAAAGGCCGCCGTCGACGCGCCGGGAGCGCCGCTTGCGCTCGGGTGCCGGCGGCCGCCCGTCCTCGTCGGCCGCAAGGACCGTCTGCATGGAGTCGAGCCGGTGGCTGAAGATCTCCCGCAGGGCGTCCAGGATCGAGAACACCTCCGCGTCCCGCACGCTGTACAGCACGCTGAGTCCCGTCTTCCGGGCCGTCACGATGCCGGCGTTACGCAGCACGGCCAGGTGCTGGGAGATGTTCGCCACGTCCGCATCGACCTGGGCCTGGACGTCGGCCACGGCAAGCTCCCCCTGGCGCAGGATTTCCAGCGTGCGAATGCGCACCGGATGGGCCATCGCCTTGAGGTACTGCGCCTTGAAGCGCTGCAATTCCCCGATCAGGGGTATCCCTCCCCGCCACGCCCGCCGCATCGACCCGCACGCGCAGAACCGTATCATGAAACTGTCTAGCATATTCGTCAAGTACGTAACAGCCTGTATAGGAAATCTATCTAAGTAGTAAGCAATCACCTCCGCAGGTGCCTCGCGAATGCCTCCGCGGCCCCGTCTCCCGTGGATCCAGCGGTTTCGGCGCCCGCCCCGCGCTCTTCCCCGGGCGCCACCTCCCCCGACCAATGGGGGACGGAGCAAGACACCGCTGGTGTCAGCCCACCCCCGCGCAGGGGTGCGGCTCGTCGCCGCGCTCCTGTCCCGGCAGGCGTCCCGGCATTACCCTGAACACGCCGCTCCTTCGCCGCGTGCCGGCCGGCTTACGGGCCGGCGGGTCCCTCGTACCGTTACATTTCTGTTTAAATGGTGCGTTGCACAATCCGATCCGCCGGGCGAGCGCAGTATACTGTCGCCGAACTGTGTTCAGGCGGCGGCGGAAGATGCGCGCTGTGTCGGGTGATGGACGGATGGCCGACGGCCGGCCCGCCGCGGGTGTCTGTGCCCTTCCCCGTCACACGGATGCCCAATGCGGTTGACTCGTCCCGGATGGGAGAGGGCCGGTTTGGGCCGTATGGCACGTGCGCTGATGGCGCTCTGCGTGGGAACGGCGATATACGCGGCGGGGTGTGGTCGCGCCCCGGCCGCACCCGCCGCACCGCCCACGACGCTTCCGGATCCCTCGACGCTGCCCTTCCTCCCGGCCATCCCGGCGTGGACGGTGGATCTGCCGGCGCCCGTCACGGTGTCCCTGTCCCCGGACGGACACACGGTCGCCGGCTCGGCGCCGACGGGGCCGTGGGCGTTTAACGCGCAGGGCGTCCGGCTTCCCCTGGCCGGCCTGCGGGGCAGTGCGGTGTGGGCGCTGCCGGTCGGCAGGATCGCGGTGGGACCGGGCGCGGCGGACCCGGAAGAACCCGTGTCCGTGGTCGACGCACAGGGCAAGATCCTCTGGTCGGCGCCCGCGGTCGGACCGGTCGTGGCCGCCGGGAACAAGAGCGGCAGTCGTATCGTGGTGGCGGATGACGGCGCCGGCACTGTGACCGAGTTGGCCATGGGCGCTGACGGTGCGCTCGGACAGGTGAGCCTGGGTCGCGGCAGTTCCGTGGAGATCGCCGGCAACGGCGACGCCCTGGTGTACAGCGCCACCCATGTCGCCCTGTACAGTGCGCAGGGCCGAGCCCGTTGGACGCAGGCCCTGAATGTCGACGCTCCGCCGCGGACATTCGCGCTGGACGCCGGGGCCACCGGGGTCACGGTGGCGACCACAGGCCGCGACCATCGCTTGTACCAGTTCTCGCTGGCCCGTGCGGGAACCAAGCCCACGCCGGCGTGGAGCGCGTCTCTGCCTCCTGATGGAAGCAATTGGGTGTCGTCCGGCCCGGGGGGCCGGGTTGCCGTAGGGGGCATCGGGGGCACGGCCACCCTCGCCGTCTATCGCCAAAGCGATGGGATGCGTCTTTGGCAGGATACGGTGCCAGACGGTCCTGGGCAGCAAAACCCGTCGTTGTCAGGGCTAGCGTTCACCAACGACGGCGGTGTTGTGGTGGCGCTGACGGGCTGCGTAGCCTCCGGTGCCCCATGTCTGTTGATCCTGAGCCCCCAGGGCGCACCGCTGGGCGTGATGCCCATGCCGCTCGGGTCCCGTGTGGAGGTGGCGAGCGACGGCGCCGCCGCGGCAGCGGTCAGCGCCGCCGGCACGGCGGTGGACACCTTGGCCTGGTATCCCCTGGTCGGCGTGGTCGCTGCTGCCGCGGCCGCCGCCGCATAGACGGCAGCGGCAGGGGTCCTCTTCCGCGGGATCGCTCCCGCTGCCGTCTATCCACCGAGGGCCGTCGCTGTGCGGCCCGCGCGGAGGCCATTTGTCGCGGCCTTGTCGTGGGGCTGGTCCAGTGGCTGAACGGGCGCCGGCCCCCGCTGCGCGGCAGCCGCGGAAAGCGATGTTCGCAGGGCCGCCCCAGAGAAGTTTTGGACCCGGCGCAGCGGCACGCTTCCCGCGGCTGCCGCCGCAGAGTCTGCTCCAGTTCGTGCTCCGCGATCGGCAGCAATGCGCACGCACCCGTCGGCGCAACCCAGCCGGCTCGAAACGGGAAGGGATGGTATCATACGTCCTTGGAGTCCGGCGTCACTGCGGGCCGGAACCGGCGAGGCGGACGATCCGGCGTCCGCCCGGACGGCAGGCCCCGGGGACGGCTGGCCGCGTGCCACACGTGCGGCGATCCCCGGCACGCTCGCCGCAGAGATCGACCCGGCGTGGGGAGGTAGCGCGGATGCCAGCGCCGCAGACGCGGCGAGAATTGCTGAGGACCCTGGGCGCGACCGCTTCGGTCGTCGCCGCCGGAACGGCGCTTCCGGGATGCGCCGGCCCGGGCGGCGCATCCCCCACCGCGAACCGCAGGGTCGCGACGGTGCAGTTCCAGTTGAAGGTGAGCGGCATCCCCATCAACCCCACCGTCACCGGCCTCATCCAGCAGTACGTCGACGAGAACTTCAACAGCAGACACAGGGGCGTCCGCGCCATTGCCGTGCCCACGGCGGGAAACGCCGCCAGCGGTGTGGTCGCGGCCATCCTGGCCGGTTCCCCGGCCCCGCTGGTGCTCACCGGCGGCGGCTCGGAGTGGTCGACCATCCTGCCCTTCGTCGCTCCGCTGGATCCCTATTTCCGGCAGGACAACGTGCAGCCATCGCTCTGGCCCTCCCAACTCCTCGCGGGCATGAGCACAGACGGACACCTGTACGGCGTACCCTTCGATGCGGCTGCCCAGGCATACATCTACCGCCAGGACATCCTCGACGAACTGGGGCTGCCCTATCCCGCCCCGGACTGGACTTACCTGGATGCCGAGAAGCTGTGGGGGGCCTGCACCTCAAGCAAGGGAGGCCAGCAGCGCTCCGGCGGCACGATCCCCTTCTCGCCGGCGGGCCCGTTTCCCGGTCTGGCCCTGCTGGCCGGGTTTGGCGGAGCATATCTGGATTCCTCGTTCACACGCTGCCTGCTCGGTGAGCCCGGGAGTGTCCGGTGTGGCGAGTGGGCATTCAACCTCCTCTGGTCGCGGGTGTGCGTCCAGGGCGACGGCACGCCGGTCCCGGGTCTCGCCACCGGTCAGGTGGTGTTCAGCCAGGGGGCTGATCCCTCCATCCTATGGGCCGTACGGCACCTGGGCACCACGGTCAAGTGGGACTTCATCCCATTCCCGCTCTGGCCCGTGCGCGCCGCCACAATCGGGCAGAGCGGCTGGTACAGTCTGAACGCCTTCGCCTCGAACCCGGACCTGGCGTGGCTGCTGTTCAAATTCGTCTGCATCGACACCGGGTGGGCCCGTTTCTACATGCGCCTGAGCCTGGCGCCGCCGGCGCAACTCGGGCTGATGGAGGAATGGGAGGTCCTTGTGCGGGGCCTGGCGCCGGTGCTGAACGGCAAGGCCCTGCGCTACTGGCGAGAACCGGCACAGGCGGGAGAGTCGTATCCCGGCTTTTTGTATTTCAAGTACCAACCCGCGACGGCCAGCGCTGCCGTGGCCCAGACCTGGGGCCAGATCTGGAAGCGGCAATTGTCGGTGGCGCAGGGGTTTACAGAGATCGCCCGCCAGGTGAACGCCATCGAGGTGGCCGGCGCCGCGGCACCGCCGCCGCCGACGACGGCCCAACGCGTGGCCGCGGCACGGGCGGCGCACGACAGGTTCCCCACGCGCGGACCGGCGGTGGCCACTGTGCGCCCGGGGCTCTGAGGCGTGGCCGGCGGGGCCTCGCGCGGCGGCCCGCGGGACGGGGTTCCGGCGCTGCGAGGGGGCGGTAAGCATCGCAGGTGGGGTCACGGTGCGAGATGTGGCGCGCCGGGCTGGCGTGTCGGTGGCGACGGTCTCTTACGTACTGACCGGTGCCAGGCCTGTCGCCGATAGCACGCGGCAGCGCATCGAAGCCGCGATCAGCGACCTGCAGTATCAGCCGAACCGCCTTGCCCAGGGGTTGGCACGCAACCGTGTGGACACGGTCGCCGTCGTGCTGCCGGAACGGCGGTCGGTGGCCGACCCGCTCTTCGCCGGGTTCGTGCATGGGGTGGGCGACGGGGCGCATGACCGCGGGTTTCACCTCCTGCTGGCTTCCGAACGCAACCTCCCCACTCCCGACAGCTATGCGCGTTTGGTGCGCGGCCGCGTGGCAGCAGGTCTGGTCGTGACGAGCGTGCGCGTGGAAGACGTCCGCCTGAAGCACCTGGCGCACCTGGGCGTACCCACGGTGATTTTTGGGCGGTCCCGCGCCTTCCCCGATCTGCCCTGGGTGGACATCGACAATGCGACCGCGGTACAGGAGGCCGTCCGCCATCTGGTGTCCGGCGGGTGGGTCCGCGTCGCCTTCCTGGGTGGACCTCCGGGCTTCTCCTTCGCCGCCGAACGGCTCCAGGGGTACATGCGGGGTTTGGACGACTGCGGGCTGCCGGTCGAGCAGGACCTTGTGCGCGAGGGAAGCTTGACGGAAGAGACGGGATACCGCCAGACACGCGAGTTATTCGCGGCCCAGAGCCCAGACGCCCTGGTGGCGGCCAGCGACGAGGTGGCGCTGGGCGCGATGCGCGCCATCCGCGAACTGGGCCTGCGCCCGGGGAGGGACGTCGCGCTCGTCGGGTTCGACGACACCCCGTTGGCGCGGGCGAGCCAGCCGGCGCTGACCTCGGTCGTTCAACCCATGTATGAGGCGGGAAGACAGGCCGCCGCCTCATTGATCGACCTGCTGGAGGGTGCGGCGGATAGACCAAAGGGGGTGCTCCTCGCCGCCGCATTGATGCCGCGCGCATCGAGCGCGCGCCGGGCGCAGTGAGCCGCATACGCTGGGTCTCGGCGCACGCCAGCGCACATGCGCAGCGTGAACCGGTCCATTGGGGCCGCATCTGCGCAGACGTGCCGATGCCTTCCACCTGGAAGCGGGCCAACGCAGCGGGATCAGGTTGCTCCCAGGACCAGCCGCCGGTCCCGCGATCCCGCCGTTGACGCCATTGCGTTGTTGTTGGTGATAATGCAGGGCACGTCACCAAGCGGGTACCGGGGTCACCAACGGCGGCGCAACCAGCTGATCGACCCCGCACACGGAGTTGACATAGGGTCTTGATATCGCCTGCCACTAATCGGATGATGCCTGCATGGCAGGGGAACGGGTGCTCTCGACAAGGCAAGCGGCGAAGCGCCTGGGCGTCTC
>JAJZMB010000178.1 GCA_021803205.1 Bacillota bacterium
CTGGCCGTTCGTGGGTCGGATCTGGATCAACGCGGTCCCGCCACCGGACGTGATGGCGTTCTGCAGGGCGATCGCCGTCGGCGCTGCAGTCCCGGAGGCCAGGGATCCGAGTCTGGAGGATTGGAACGTGGAGCCGGAGGTCGATGACGGGGTTGTCGTGGTGTTTCCGTTGTTGCCGGCACCGTTGTTGGTGCCTGAGCTACCGTTGTTGCCGGTGCCGTTACCGGAGCCACTGGGCCTGGACGTAAAGGCAAGACTTGTGGACATGAACGCCGGCGCGGAGTCGATGCGTGTCGCAGCCCCGAACGCCTCCGTATACGAGCCGGCCGGTGGGTTCACGGTGTTCTTGGCGATCACGGTGACGGTGCCACCTGTGATAGGGCTAAAGCCGCTGGGCGGGATCAGTCCGATGTTGCCGTTGGCGCCGTATACGGCGCCGGCCACTGTGCCGTTGATCGTGTAGTCCGAATACACGGGTGAAAAGATGGTGCCCGTCGGCGCGTAAAGGTAGACCGCGTCGCCCACCGTCAGACCGCTGGTCGCGGTGAAGCTCACCGTCCACGTGGTGCTTGCCCCGCCCACCAGGCTGCCCGGGGTGAAGATGACTTTCCCTACCGCAGGTGCCTCGAAGGAGACCGGATGCGGAGTGCTCACCGGCGTCTGGTCCAGACTGGTGAACACGGAAAAGTCGAACGTCCCGGCTGCCGGGTTGGTCGTATGCCTTGCGACGACCGTCACGGAGCCGCCGGTGGGAACCGGTAACGTACCGCTCCCAATCACCAACGACACGTCGTGTTGGCCGCCATACACAGCAGAGGCGACCGAACCATTGATCGTGTAGTCTGAATAGGTGGACGAGAAGACGGTGCCCACCGGTGCGTCGAGATAGACCGCCTGTCCCACCGACAGACCGCTGGATGCGGTAAACCCGACCGTCCAGGTAGACGAGGCGTCCGGAGTAGCGGAGCTCGGCTTGAGGGTCACGTTGCTGACCGAGGTGGTCGGGGCTGTGAAGGTAAGCGGGTTCGCCAGGATCGCAGGTTGGCTGTCCGTTGTTGTCGATATGCTGAAGTCCGTGTAACTGCCGGCCGCCGGGTTGGTCACGCCGGTGGCGGCCACTGTCATGGGGCCAGAGCTGGCAACGGAATCACCCAGGGTCAGCGCCACGCTGTCCGTACCGCCGCCGTAGACGGCACTCGCCGCGCTCCCGTTGATCGTGAAGTCCGCAGCGGCGCTGGGGAACACGGTCCCGCTCGGCGCATTCAGATACACCGAGCCGCCGACCGAAAGTCCGCTGGTGGCGTTGAAGCCGATCGTCCAGCTCGATGAAGCGCCGGCCGTCGAGGACCCGGTGTTGAGGGTGAAGCCGGTGACGGCCGTGGCCGGCACCGGCAATTCGCGGATGCGATTATTGCCCTGGTCGGCGATGAAGAGGTTGCCCGATGCGTCGACGGCGAGGGCGGCTGGACTGCTGACCTTGTACAAGGTGGCGGGCGATCCGTCGCCGTCGTAGTTGGCAGGTAAGCCGGCCCCGGAGCCGAACACGCAAGTGCCGGCCACCGTGGTGATGATGCCGCTCGGATCAACCCTCCGGACGCAGTCGTTCCACGTGTCGCTGATGTAAACGTCGCCGGCGGAATCCGCCGCGACGCCAAACGGCCAGTCGAGTTGGGCCGACGTTGCAGGCCCGTTGTCGCCGCTGTACCCGCCCGTGCCGGTGCCTGCGAAGGTCGTGGGCACGGATGTCCCGGCCGCCAGCTTGAGGATCTTATTGCCCATGTCCTGGTACTCGGCGACGTATAGGTCGCCGGTGCCGTCGACGGCAAGACCCGCAGCGCCCGGCACCCCTCTCAGCACAGTGTAGATGTCGCCCGCCGTCATCGACTGGATGAATTGCATGCTGTTACGTGCGGCTACCTCTCGGACCGCCTGATTGTCCATATCCGAGATGAAGACGTCCCCGGCGGCGTCCACGGCGAGCCCGGACGGCATGCCCAGTTTGGCCGACGTGGCGGGACCTGCGTCACCAGACGATCCCCAATTCATGGCCTGGCCCGCAAACACGGACTGCGCCCCGCGGGCGGAGACTTTGATGACATCGTTGGCGTCGGAGTTGGCCACATAGAGGTTACCATCGGCATCCACCGCGACCGCGTCGGGGGCCGCGAGCCCCGTGAGGATTGTGGCAAGCGCCCCCTTCGTCACGCTTTGGCCAAGCAACGTACCTGTGGTGGCAGGCATGACGTCAACGCTGTTGTGCGCCGTGTCCGCAATATAGAGGTTGCCTGCCGAGTCCACCGCGACGCCCTGCGGTCCATCGAGCAGGGCCGTTGTACCGTTCCCGGCGACGGTCGCTATGGAGCGCCCCGCCGCGACGGCCGCGCCAGCGGGCACCAGTGCCCCGATCACGCCGCCCACCGCTAGCATCCCGGTAGCGAAGGCGGCCACGGCCTGGCGTCGTGCCCTCCTGGCCGCGGCGGCCCCTGCACCCCTCCTTGGTAAGCCGTTCACTCCGCTCGTTCCCTCCATTCCATACATCGCAGTTCCGCGCCAGCGGGCAGGACGGACCGCCAAGCCCGCCCGCAAACCAAAAGCTTGAGGCCGCATTCGCCCAAGTTTGTGTGGAAGTCTCGGAAAACGATGCCTCCTTTTCGAGTGGGGTTTGGGCCTATGCTCCACTGTTCCGCTTTGCAGTGTCCTATGACTGGGGGTCATCCCCGGGGGTGAAATGACATGAACTGACGAAAATCACGCTCGGGGGTGAGTAGCGCAGGCGCCAGGAGGGTGCTGCACAAGCGACCTCTTTTCAGCTTGCTCAGGCCCCGGTCCCGTGCCCCTCAACGCTTCCGGAGACGAGGTGTTTCACCGGAAGCGGTTTTTGCAGTAGCCATCTGGGTGATACGGGCCACACGCGGCCCCTGCAAGGTTGCGGCAAGGGGGCCAGCGCCCGCGTCCCCTGAGGGTCGGCGGGAACGCGCGCCGCGACATTGTTGCGGTCTTGCCCCTCTGACCCAATGGCAGTCACCCCGGGGGATGCGGCGGCGTGGTGGTCCTCCATACGGGGGAGGAGCGACGACGTTTGCTGCGAATCCCCGTATGTGCTGTGTTGCGATATGAAGCGGCCCCAGCCATGAAGCCACGAGGCAGGGTGTACCGATGAAGCTGTTGGGGCGGCATGGCCGGTTGATCCTATTCCTGGTCGTCTTTTTCGGCTGGGTGGATTCCACGCCACTGTATGGTTCCGTGTTGGGTAACCTCGCGGCGGTGCGGAAGGTGCCGTTCGGCCCTCTGCCCCTCTGGTTCCTGGCGGCGCACGCCGTCGGCCTTGTGGTCGCGGGCTATGCCCTCGACCGCCGGCCTCAGGCCGCATCATGGGTAGCCGCCGCGGCCGCCGCGGGGTGCGCCTTGCTGTCGGCGGCGCTGTTCGTTGTGCCGGGGCACGATTGGCGCTTCCTTCTGGCCGCCATGGGCCTGGTGGCGGCCGGCGCCATGGTCAGCTGGGGTCGCTGGTTCTCCACCGCGGTGCCGGCGGCGGAACTGGGCCGCGTGTTCGGGCTGACCGCTGCGGCCGTGATGCTGGTCGGGAAGGCGTTCGAGGTCGACGGCCGCCTGCTCGGGCCCGGATGGAGTTTGGCGCTCTCGCTGCTGCTTCCGGTGAGCGCGTGTGCACTGGGGTTCGGCTTCCGGCCCGAAGTCTGCCGTGGCGAGGGGCCGTCGCCGGACGAGCCGAGCCTATGGTCCGCCGTGTGGTCGACACGGTCGAGGGCGGTCGGCGTCGCCCGGTTCGCGCTCTTCATCATCTTCTTCTCGCTCGTGGCGGGCCTGAGCGACCGCTTCTTCATCGCGGTGCCGATGACGCCCTACACCAACGACACCATACGATTTCTGCCTTACGTGGGTACGGTGATCGCGGCCGGCTGGCTGGCGGACCGCGGGCGCTTGATGACCCCGATGATCGCTGGCGCGGCGACGCTGGCCGTGGCATTCTTGATCGGCGCCTGGGCCGATCCCGCCGCGCAGTTCGTAGGCCTCGGACTCAACGGCGCCGCCCTCGGCTTGCTGGAGTCCGCCCCTTGGCTGTTGCTGGCGGCGAACGCCCGGCCGGCCAGCGCCGGGCGCTGGTTTGGTTGGGGCCTAAACCTCAATGTCGTGCCGATCTTTCTCGGAGGGGCGGTGACGGCGGGCTTCCACGCGATGCAACCCACCATGCTCGGCCTGCTGGCGGCGGTCGCCCTGTTGCTCGCGATCCTTTCGTTGCACGGTGTTCAGGATCCGCTCCTACCACTCCGCACCCAGCGCGCGGCCGAATCCGGGAAATCGAGCCCGGGTGGACGGCCCGTGGAGGAGTCGGCGCTTGAACGGTTCGGCCGGCAGTTCGGCGGACTGCTTACCGCGCGCGAATTGGAGGTGGGCGAGTTGGCCGTGCGCGGTCTATCGACGCGCGATCTCGCAAAGCGCCTGTTCATCTCCGAGAACACCGTGAAGACGCACTTGCGCAACGTGTACCGCAAGACAGGCACGACCAACCGGGGCGATCTGCTGAGGACCCTCGTTATGGCGCCGACGGCGGATGTGGACGCGGTGTCCGAGAGGTAGGACCGGTGGTCGCGTGCCTGGAGGGGCCTCGGAGGCATGCAGGCCCGCGCCGCAGCATGTGCCTGCCCGCCAGCGCCGGTGTAGATGGCTTCGAAATCGAAGTCGGCGCGACGAACGACCTACTTAGCACGGGTGGTCATGTTGGGTGGAAAGCACCGCGTCGCGGACCCAATGGGGTACGACAGACGGTGATGCGCTTCACGAGATCGAGCAGCATCTTGCCGGCCGGGCGTTCGGATCACTTCTTGCCGGGTAGAGGAGCTTTCGTTTGGCGGCGGCCAGAGCCAGGCGCCCCCGACATTCTTTCAAAGATGCTGAACACCAGGCAAGCCATCACGACGACGTGGACCAGGGCCTCGATGCGGCGGGGCGTGTGCAGGGATGGGCCGCCGACGAATTTGGGGGTCCTTGATGAATGCGAAGCGCTGCCCAACCAGGCCCCGGTTCCGTTACTCATCCAACAACTTCTTGACGCTGAACGCTTCTCGGTCTTCCAGGTTGGTGATGAGCACGAACATCCTGTGCAGTTGTTGCTGGGGTTCCAAATGCGCCGTGCCCGCCGCGCCGATCGTGCCTTTGACCACGAACTTGCGCACCCGCTTGATCGGCTGGTCTTTGCGGGAGCCGGCCGCGGTGACCCGAGGGTAGGGTGCGCAGCACGTACCAAACGTTGATCCGTTGCAGGGAGCGGTCCCCAATCTGTGCGCTGTAGAAAGGCGCAGGCGGCCTCTGCGTCAGCCGTACAGGTAAAGCGCTGGCGAGCAAGGGCAGCGGGTCCTTCTCCAGGGTTCGCCGCCGTTCGGCGAAGGTGTTCCGCTTGCGCCCCCCGAGATGGTCGGACTGGACGCACCTCGGGCCGAAATGCCGGGGAGTGCACGGTTCCCCCGGTGCAGCGGGACACGCCGCCACTGTACGTCGCTGGGGCACACGGTGATACAGGCACTCCCCGCCACGGCGTGCCGGGTGCGGCTGAGGTCGCAGGCCGCCCTCCGGCCCCCGCGTACCGCCCCGCGTCCGCCCGCGCGTGCACGGGGAGGACGGGCCGGTTGCCGAGGTATGAGGGCACATGGTGCCGACAGAGAGGAGTGGGCCGGATGACTCAACTGGCTCACGTGGGACGCAACGACCCCTGCCCGTGCGGAAGTGGGCGGAAGTACAAGGTCTGCTGTCTGCCGCGCGCGGAGGCGGTTGAAACCGCGCGCGACGGCGTCGTGGGCACTGCGGCTGAGATCACCGTGCTCGATGCGGGCCCGGCGCCCGATGCCGGCGCCTGCCTGCGTCTGCTTGCGGGTGCTGAGGTCGGCTGCTGGTTCGACCGGCGGGCAACTGGAGGAATATCCCTGCTCATGGTCGATCCCGATCGCGTGCTCCGTTCTGCGTGCGCCCTCTGGCCGGCCCTCAGCGCGTCCGCGGCAATGCCCCCGGGCCCGTTTGGTTTCGCTGGCGGCTGGGCGGGCTGGATTTCCTTCGAGGGGGCGCTGACCGCCCTTGGCCTTGTTCCGAACGGTGCCCGCGCGGCTCCCGACGTCGCTGTCGCCCGATACGGCGCCGCCTTGGCCATCGACCACGCCCGCGGCATCGCCCACGCCGTCGGCCGCGGACCGGGGGGGGAGGCCGCCGCCCATGCCTGGCTGCGGCGCCTGGACCGCCTGGGCCGCGCGGCTCCCCTATCCTACTCCGCCCGCGCGCCGCGAGTGGTCGACCCAGGTCCCGACCGCACCGCCTTCGTCCGCCAGGTCCGCCAGGTCCAGCATTGGATCAGGGCCGGCGAGACTTACGTGGCCAACCTCACCTACCGGGTCCGCCTGGAGGGCCTGACTGATCCGCCCGGTGCGTACGCGCGCCTCGCCGCCGCCCATCCCGCCCCGTACGCCGCGTTGCTGCACGACGGCGACCGCTGGGTCCTCTCCTCCTCCCCGGAACTTCTGCTTGAACGTCGCGCCGGGCTCGCTCGCACCCGGCCGATCAAGGGCACGCGCGCCGTGGGCGAGGGAGTTGGCCCATCAGGCGTGCGCGCGACGTCCGGCCAGGCAGAGGCGGTGCTCAGTGCCCGTCCGGGATCGCCTGCCGTGCCCGGACCGGGGTGGGTCCCCGTGATGCCCACGGGTCCGCCCCTGGCGGCCGATCCGAAGGAACGGGCCGAGTTGACGATGATTGTGGACATGGAGCGCAACGATCTCGGTCAGGTCGCTCGCACGGGCAGCGTGCGCGTCACGGAGCTGTTTGGCGTGGAGCGCCACCCCGGCCTCGAGCACCTGATCGCCACGGTGGAAGCGGACGTGCCGGTGCCGGCATGCGACCTGCTGCGTGCCATGCTCCCCGGCGGTTCGGTGACGGGCGCTCCCAAGCGCCGGACGGTCGAACTGCTCGCAGCGCTGGAGGTCACGCCGCGAGGCGTCTACACGGGCTCTGCTGGGTACTGCGACGATGGCGGCGACATGGAGTGGAACGTCGCCATCCGCACGCTGGAGGTGTTCGGAGGGAGGTGCCTCTACGGCACGGGTGGGGGTATCACAGCCGACTCAGACCCCGATCGCGAGTATGCCGAGACGCGACTGAAGGCCAGGGGTCCGCTGCGCGCCCTCGGTGTCCCGTGGGAGTAGGTACAGGCCTGATCGAGACCGCACGCGTGGACCAGGGCCGCGCCGTGCTTTGGCCGCTGCACCTAGCTCGGCTCACGACTTCCGCCCAAATTCTCGGTCTGCCTCTGCCCGATCGCCTGCCCAGCCACCTCGACGTTGTGGCCGCAGCTAGCGGAGTTGCCGGTGTGGCTGCCGTACGCCTGACCGCCGACTCCGCAGGTATTCGGCTCGCCGCCCGGCCCGTGCCTCCCGCTGGCGATGGCTGGCGTGTCTGCGCGGGCCCGCACGGCCGGGTGTTGCATGCCCTGCTCGCCCACAAGACGACAGCCCGCGCCGAGCACGAGGCCGCGGCCGCCCACGCCTGCCTGCGCGAGTGCCAGGAGGCCCTGTGGGTCGATCCCACCGGGCGCCTCACGGAGGGCACGATCACTAACCTCTTCATCTACCGCCGCGGGCGGGTCCTGACGCCCGCAGCCACATGCGGCCTGCTGCCAGGGATTGCCCGCGGCCGCCTGCTGGCCGCCGGCCGGTTGGCCGGGCAGCCTGTTGAGGAGGCTGAGGTCTACCCAGCGGATCTCGCCGCCGCCGACGAGGCCTTTGTCACCAACGCCGTGCGCGGCGCCATCCCGATCCTTGCCTGGGAGGGGATGCCGCTGCGGCGCGGGACCCTGTGGCAGGCCGCCGTACGCGTCATCTTCGCCGGCGGAGGATAACGGGCGGTCTCCGTGGCACCTATCGTGGCAGAAGGTGTACTGCCCACAGGCCGGCCCCGAAGGCCAGTGCGCCTTCGATGGCCCCCACCAGCGTCATCTCCAGGCCGCTCCAGAGTGGGCGGTGGAGGCCGAGCACCGCTGCCTTCAGCACCCCCAACCGCAAAGTGGGTGGCGAAGCTGAGCGGCGCGGCCGTGGATGCGGGCGCCCCGGGGTGCCTGCGTGCCCATCAGCCAGCCTCCCGTCATTCCGGTAACCGGTGGCGGCCCGGTGCGGCGCGCAGGTCCAGACGATGCCGCGCCACCGTCTTCGCGGCATCCGCCCGGGCCAAGCCAGTGATCCGGCACGGCGCGCGGGCGAGTCGCCCATGAAAGGGCCCTCCCGTGGACCGTTCGGCGGGACTTGCCGCCGATGGCCGCGCCATCCCGTCACCGTTGCCCGCCCGCGGACGCTTCCTCAGCGCGCGCGCCGCAGACCCCCCGACGTGCCCGCGGGCCGCATCGCGCCGAGCCTCGGCCACCGATCACGCGCCGCGCAGCCGCCGCGCGTCCTCACGCCGGCCGAGGCGCAGGTATGCGGCTACCGCCACCGCCAAAAACGCCGCGTACGTGCCCACCTGCAGTAGCGTCGGCGCATCCGCGTATCCGAAGAAGCTGTGCAGGATGTCTCCGAGCGCGCTGTTCTCGCTCAGCCAGCGCCCGCTGTGCCACACCACCTGGCCCAGGAACGGCAGCCAGCCGAGGGCCTGAAAGTCCTCGATCCCATCTGCCAGCAGTCCGGCCGCGAACAGGAGCAGCACGACGCCGAGCACGTTGAAGAAGAGCCCGAGCGGTACCCGCCGCCCCAGCCGGTAGATCCAGTAGGTCACGGCCACACCCGCCGCCAGCCCGACCCCGGCGCCCGCCGCTATGGCCCAAGGCGCGGCGTGAAACGCGATCGCCAGCGTGAAGAAGACCGTTTCCAGACCTTCGCGGCCCACCGTCACCGCACTCAGGAGCACCATTGCCAACAGCGACCCTCGCGTCAGCGCGGCCTCGACGCGCGCCTCGAGCGCCCGCTTCAGGTCGCGGCTCTGCTCCTTCATCCAAAAGCTCATGTAGGTCAGCATGCCGGTGGCGACAAGATACGTGCTGCCCTCCAGCACCGACTGCACCCGCGATCCGTCGTATTGCCGAATCACGTGATAGGTCAGCAGACCGATCGCCAGATCGAGCATCACCGCCACACCCACGCCCGCCCACACCGCCCGCACCTGATCCGGCCGGCCAACGCGCGCCAGATACGCCAGGATGATGCCGACGATCAGGCTCGCCTCCAGCGACTCTCGAAAAAAAATGACCAACGTCGGCAGCACGTCGCGTGCCTCCCTGTTCCCGTCAGCAAACACCCAGCACACAAGTCGGATATCTGGGCTTGATGTTAGGCGCGGCTAAGAGTCCGGTCAAGAGGGGGCGAATGCGCGCTGCAGGCGGCGCACGACCGGCCCGAGTGGGCCAGGGGAGGGGCCATCGCGGAGGATGGACGTCGCCCGGCTTTCCACGTGCTGAAGCCGCCCGTTTCGGTGCGCGCCGGCCGGGAGGCAGGGGTCCGGGTAGCCGGCCGCGGCGGTCGAAGCCGGGCGGGCGTGCCACCAGTGGACGGCGCCACCGCCATCGAGAACCGTCATCATGGTCGCTGCCCGGAGGTGGGGCGAAACTTCAGACAGACCGGCGTGGGGAGGCGCGCCCCCTCGCCCGTCGGCTGCAGTTGTCCCGTCGCGGGGTCGATCCGAAAGACGACGATGGAGTCACTGCCCTGATTGGCCGTCAGCAGGAACGCCCCCGTCGGGTCGAGCGCGAAGTTGCGGGGCGTCTTGCCCTGTGTCGCCTCGTGCCCGACGGGTTCCGGAAGTCCCGACGTCTGGTCGATCCGGTAGACGGCGATGCTGTCGTGGCCCCGGTTGGAGGCGTAGAGGAACCGGCCGGACGGATGCACGTGGATGTCCGCGCAGTGGCTCCGGCCCTCGAAGCCCGCCGGCAGGGTCGTGACGGCCCGCAATGCCTCCAGGGTGCCGGAGGAACGGTCCCAGCGGTAGGCGAGCACTGTCGAGTCGATCTCGTTGACCACGTATGCAAACGGGAGCGTGGGGTGGAAGGCGAAGTGCCGCGGGCCGGCGCCAGGGGCAGTCCGGGCAAAGGGCGGGTCGCTTGGTGTGAGGGTGCCCGCCGCAGTGTCGAGGCGGTAGACCATCACCTTGTCGATGCCGAGGTCAGGACAGTAGACGAAGCGGTTGCTTGGGTCGATGTTGGCCGAGTGCGGATGCGGCTCCGTTTGCCGGGGGTGTGCGCTCGTCCCCTGGTGGCGCACGACGACCGGCACTTCTCCGAGACTGCCGTCGGGCTGAAGCGGGTACATGACGACGGTGGGGCTCCCGTAATTGGCGGCCAGCACGCACCGCCCGGTCGAGTCCACGGCCACATGGCACGTCGAATGGCCGTGCGCGGTACGACGGTTGAGGGGGGAGAGGTCGCCGGTCAGGGGATCGCTCGCGAAAGCGCAGATCTCGCCGTCCGCGCCCCCGGGGGCCTCGCTGGCGGCGTAGAGGTGCCCGCCGGTCGGGTGCAGGGCGAGGAAGGATGCGTGCGTCACGGAAGAGACCGCACTCTGCTGGCTGAGCCGGCCGGTCACCGCGTCAAACCGAAGGTGAAACAGGCCGTCCCTGCCCTCCGGTTGATAGGTGCCGACATACACAGAATAGACGTCCGAGGACGCTGGCATGTCGAGATCGCGCCTCCCATCGGGCCTGTCGTCCGCCGCGGTAAACGCCTTGGCACGCGAAGACCCTTTGGACGGCGTTACGGCGCGCGATCGGCGGAGCCCTGCCCAGGTTCGGGCGATAGTGACGGTGGGGGCACCGGAAGATGTACGGGAGAAGCGCCTGAACGCGGTGGCGCTGCGGGAGGAGCGGGACTGGCGGGATGTGGAGACGCGCGTCGCTACCAAGAAGCCATCCCCAGCGGTGGGTTTCGTGCATGCTGCCCGACGGCTTCCGCCAGCGGGTCGAGCAGGGGATGCCCTGGTGCGGGGCCAGATGGACGCGGCCTGTCTGCTTGGACGGACGCCCGTGAACGTCCGCTGCACCACGACGCCCTGTCGACAGGATTTGGTCTTTTGGGCAATCCTTCCTCACCGCCCCGGCCGTCATCCCTGTTTACGGTTTCGGCGTGGCGGGCGCGGGGTCGCGGCGGCCTCCCGATGAGGGTCGGCCCTGATCCTGGCCCTGTGGACGCAGGGCGACCCGGACCAGAGCTTCGGGGCGACGCAAGAAGGCGGCTATGGCCGTAGGCGACCATCCCCGTACTCGGGCAAGGCGACGCGCCACCGCAGTATCGTTCACGCCCCACGGCCGGTTGGTGTGCCCAGGATGTTCCACGGCCGAGACGCCTGTGGCGACAAGGGCCTCTACCTGCTGCCGCGTGAGGGGTTGTTTCGCGGCCATCGCCTGGAGTGCTCGACTTTTCTCTGCCTCGGAGGGCGTCCGAGCGGGCGGGCCGAGGTGGGCGGGCAAGTCGCATCACCGCTACGATCTACGCCATTCCGGCAGCCGAAACCTCCCCGCTGGCCCAGCGTCCCTCCGCAATCCCTCCTGAAATGTGCCACCGGTTCGCGGGGCCGTCGTTGCGCCTTCCCCACGGTGGCCGCCGGGTGAGAACTCCGTGCATGGCCTTCACCCGCGGGCCGGAAGCGAGTTCAGCAGACTATCTGCGGTGCGGTGAGGCGCAATTGGCCTCCGGCGGTGCGCGTGCGCGGACGAGCTGTTGACCCTCGACCCAGACCGCCTGCCCCATGACCTCGCCGGCATGCAGAGGCCCGGGCGGCGGACGCGGGTGCCGGGGTTCAGACTGGAGTTTCTCATTCCGGGAGTTCGACGCCGCGGCGCTCGGTCGCGCCTTCTGTACAGATCGGCGGCGTCTTCGCAGCAGCTTGCCACAGCCGCTCGCCGTGCTGCCCGCGACGATTCGCGGGCGTTCGGTATCCCGACGGAGGCCTCACGGCGAATACCGGGCGCGACGGTGCCCACGTGCAGGTCTGCGGGACTCGGGGCCTGCTGCGGCGACGCGGCGACGGGGGTGCGCCGCACAATTGTGAGGGAGAATAAGGGCAAGATAGTATATTCTGGGAAACCAGGAGATGGGGGTGCGACGCGAAAACTCCCCTGACTGGCCCGGACCAGCCCTGCAATGT
>JAJZMB010000068.1 GCA_021803205.1 Bacillota bacterium
GAGGCACTGCTGTCCCTGGTCCCGGCGATCGTGGTCATAACCGAAGGCGCAGAGCATCGGATCGTCAAGACCAATCCCCTGGCGCGCGAGCGGTTTGCCGGGTACGCCGCCACCGGCGCAAGCCTCGCAGGGGCCGCCGCCCACCTCGCCGCGACGGGCGCCCACGTCTTCGACGACGTCTTTCGCAGCGGAGTCGGAACCCAACGTCTGGCGCACCCCTGCCCCCCTACAGGGACAACTGCGGAACGGTCTCTGTGCCAGATCACGATCCGCCCGTACCGGTACCCGGACGGCGGCGTGCGCGGCCTGGTGGTCGTCGCCACGGAAATCCCCGGTCCCCTCAGCGCGAGGACGCGCTCCGCGCTTGTGCGCGCAGACTCCCTGGCCGACATCGTGTTTGACCACTGCGGCATCGGACTGGCGCTCGTCTCCTTCCCGGAACTCCGGATACTCCGGCACAATGGGGCGCTGACGCCGCTGCTTTGCGGCGAGGCCGCCCCGGACGGCGGCAGCGTGGGCATACGTATCACCGACCTCATCGCGCAGGAGGCATGCGCGCAGGTGGAGTCCGCCCTGCGCGAGGCGGTGGCGACCGGCGCAGCGGTGCGACTGGACGCACTGCGCGCCGTGTTCGACCCCGGGCGTGGGGAGCGCTTCCACACGTGGACCCTCACCGCGTTGCCGTATCCTGGGCCACCAACATTGGTGATCGCCTCGGCGATGGAGGTGACCGCGCAGGTGCAGGCGCGGGCGGCCCTGGAGTCGCGGACGACCGCGGCGGAAGGCCGAGCCGCCGGCTTGGAGCGGGCCCTGGAGGCCGCAACGGACGGGATGGCCCTCTTCGACGGCACGGGTGCCCTGTTCTGGCGCAACGCGGCCTACGCGCGCTTACGTGCGCCCGAAGCGGAGGGCGGGCGCTACCTACAGGTGCAGTCCTCCCCGGACGGCCGGCGGCCGGCATCCATCACCCCGGACCCGGTCGGGCGGGCCCTGCTCGGGGAGACGGTCACCGGGGAGACCTACCTGATGCAGACCGGGGATGGAAACAGTGCACTGGATGTATCGGCGTGGCCCCTGCCCGGACCGCGGGGCTCGGTAGGCGGGGCCCTTCTGCTGTTGCACCGTCGCGGGAACGAGGACGGAGAGGCGCGGCGCATCGCGGACCTGATCGGCCTCGCCACGCGCCGCTCCGACGCCCTGGCCGCCGTCATCGGGTCCCTGTCCGACGGAGTCCTGATCACCGATGCCGAGGGTGCAGCCCTGTTGGTGAACCGCTCCTATTGCGACATGTTCGGCGTCGCGGGCATCCCGCGGGGTATGCGCGAGCGGCTCGCGGCCCTCAAGGTCCGCAATCTGGACGGCTCGGCGGCGGACGCCGACCATTCGCCGATCCTCACCGCCCTGCGCGGCCGGCCGGTGATGGGTGCCCGGCAACGGTGGCGCCACGCCCGCGGGCACGACATCGTAGTGGAGATCAGCGCCTCCCCCATCCGCGAGGCCGACGGCCGCATCGCCGGTTGTGTGTCCGTCCTGCGGGACGTGACACGGCTCCAGCGCCTGATGGAGGAGCGCGACGACTTCATCTCCGTCGCCGCCCACGAACTGCGCACGCCCCTCACCACTCTGCTGCTGGAGACCCAATTGATCGAACGAGGCAACGCCCGCGGCGAAATCCCCAGCCGGTGGTCGCCCCACCTGCAGCGGCTGGCGGCATCAGCCGAACGCCTGAAGAAACTGGTGGACGGGCTCATAGACGTCGGCCGCCTGGAGCGTGGGGTCGTCACTCTCTCCAAGTGCACCTGCGACCTCTCCCGTGTGGCGGCCGAGGCCGCTGAGCGCTTTCGCGCCCTGCACCCCACCCACCCGCTGGAGACGCAGTTGAACAGTATCTCGGCGCAGGTGGACCCTGTGCGGTTGGAGCAGTTGCTGGACAACCTGATGGACAATGCCGCGAAGTACTGCCCGCCCGGCACGCCCATCGCACTCTCGCTGTGCACAGAGGACGGGCAGGCCGTGCTCGCCGTCGCGGACCGCGGCCACGGCCTGCCGGAGGCCGACCTGCAGCGCGTCTTCACGCGCTACTTCCGCGGCTCGGCCCATCCGGCCAGGCGATATACCGGCCTCGGCCTCGGGCTCTTCCTCGCGCGCCAGATCGCCGAACTGCACGGCGGCGAAATCAGCGCCGCCAATCGCCCCGGTGGCGGCCTGCGCGTGGCCGTCCGGCTGCCGGTGGGTACAGGCACACCCAACCTCGCCTGAGCGTTTCATTCCCTGTCGCGGCAGCAGACACGCCCCCGGGTCCCCGGAGCGGGCGGCGAGGGATATACCGTCGCGACACGGTCGCGGCCATCCGACACCTCGCCCCCGCCCCGCCGCCCCGGCCGCGCTTTCGGCTGCTGCCGCCGCTGGCGGGCCGGCAGCCCAACGTCAAGCGACTCCCCACACATGGCGCGACGTGGAAACCGATCCCTTTCCCGAACGTCTCTCCGGAAGGGCGGATCCTGGCGCCGCGGCTGCGGGTGAACCGCGAAACCGCCACCCCGTGCAAATATCTGCGGTGCAAGCCAGCGCCTTGCGCAGATCTGCCGCCGCCGGCACCAACGCCCTTTGGCGGTGCGTCCGTATGGGTTCACCGGCGGAGATGGTCGATCAGTGCTCTGGGGGCCGGTTGCGCCGCCCGCGCAGCGCACTTGGGTGCCGCCCACCATATGGTACCGGCCGCCACACGCTGCGCGGAGGAGTTCTGCCGTATCCATCAGGTCTTCTGGTGCCCTCTGCAGCCGCTGGTCTGCCGTCGTCGTCGCTGACCGGCCCTGCAGCAAGACAGCACAACGACGCACCGCCCACTCCGAATAGAGCACCCTGCGGCGTGCCCAAGCGGGGCGCCGCGCTCCGAGGCGCCAGGTCGGTCGCCGCGCGCCGGATGGCCCGACCGTTTGGCCCTATGCGCCGCGCGCCTCGGACCACAGCATGGGGTTACCGGGATGGTGCCGGCGCAGCCAGGACCGAGTCCCCGCCGCGTGGGTTGCAGGCGCGCGGAGCGGGGGTGGATCGCCGACCCCATCCCCGGCGGCCCGCACCGGCGGTACGCACCGGCTGTCCGGTACCCATCGCCCGAGGTCGCCGCACCGGGATCGAAGCCGGTCGGCCGGCGTCGCGGGACGACGCCGCAGGAAGGCGAGGGACGCGTCATGGTCTCCGTGGGCATCGTCGCGGCGGACAAAGCTGTATCCGTCGGCTTGGGGCGGCTGTTCTCGCGCCAGCCCTCCGTGCGTCCGATGGAACTGCCGGCCACGGCGGGGGACGCTGGTACCGACCATGTGCCGCCGGATCTGATCGTTATTGACGTCTGGCCGCCCTCGGACGGGCGCGCCGAGTCCATGTGCGCCATCTGGCACGCGCGCTATCCCCGCGCGGCGCTCGTCGCCGTGGTCCATCGGCCGACCCCGGCCCTGCTGGCCCGCCTGCGGCGCTTTGGCGCCAGCGCGCTGTGGCCCAAGGGCGAAGTCCGCCAACTACCCGCCTTCGCCCTGGGTCTGCTGAGCCGCCGCGCCCCGCTCGCTCCACCCGGACCCGAAGGCCCCACAACGGTGGTGCGGCCGGCGCCGTCACATGCTACGCTCCCTCCATGGACCAGGCCTTGAAGAGCCCGGGGGCGCGACGGCTCCGCCTGTGGGGCGTCGGTCTGCCCATCACCTTGGTCGTCGCCCTCCAGCTGTTGTGCGATATCCTCCTGCGCCCGCGCATCGGGGCAGCGGCGGCTGCGGATGTCGCGGGCTTTCTGACCGTCGTCGGAGTCGTTGTCTTCGCCCTGGTCATCTGGCGCATGCTGGAGCGCGCCGAATACGAACTGACGGCGGTCTGCCGCGCCGCACGCCAGCACGAACAGCAACTCGTCGCGCTGCATGAGGCCGCGCTGTCGGTCACCTCCGCGCTCGACCTGCCCACGGTACTGCGGCGCGTCGTGGAGGAGAGCCGTACCGTCATCGGCACCCGTTATGGGGCCCTCGCGGTACTCTCGGCAGACGGGTCGATCGGGGAGTTCATTGCGTCCGGAATGGACGAGGCGGCGATCGAACGCCTCGGCGCGCCGCCCACCGGCCACGGCCTCCTCGGTCTGGTGATCTCCGACCGCCGACCGCTGCGGGTGGAAGACATCTCAGCGCACCCGCAGTCGGTGGGGTTTCCGGCCGACCACCCGCCCATGCAGAGGCTGCTCGCCGTCCCTCTGGCCTACCAGGATACGGTGGTCGGCAGCCTCTACGTCACCGACCGCGAGGACGGGCGCCCCTTCGACTCCACGGATCAGGAGACCCTGGAGCGATTCGCCGCTCAGGCCGCGACCGCGGTGGCCAACGCCCGACTGTATGGCGAGGTACAGCGCCTCTCGCTGGTCGAGGAGCGCGAGCGCATCAGCATGGACCTGCACGACGGTGTGCTCCAGACCCTTTACGCCACCGGGCTCGGCCTGGAGGCGGCCCTGGAGGACATCGACGCCGACCCCGCCGCGGCCAAGGACGGGGTCGAGCAGGCGATCAGCCGCCTGCATGGCACGATTGGGGATATCCGGCACTATATCTTCGACCTGCGCTCAGCCCAGGAGCAACCGGGGGACGGCCTGCCGGCCCTGCTGCAGCGGCTGCTCGACGGGCTGCAGCACCCCGGGGTTGAGCTCACCCTGGAGGTCGAAACGCCACCCGGGGCGCTGCCCAAGCGTGTACAGTGGGAGTGCTGGCACGTGGCGCGCGAGGCGATGAGCAATGCCCTGCGGCACGGCGGCGGCTCACACGTGCACGTGACCTTGGGCGTTGACGCGGCGGGAATCCGGTTGCGCATCGCCGATGACGGCGTGGGCTTCGAGTCGGGCAGACCGGCGGGAGACGGCCACCGCGGCCTGCGCAACATGCAGCGACGCGCCGAGGCGATCGGCGGCCGGCTGGATGTGTGCAGCGCGCCAGGCAGGGGGACGGCGGTGACACTCCGGGTGCCTCTGCCGGCGGAAGGGGGATCCCAGTGATCAGGGTGTTGCTGGTCGACGACCACGACGTGGTGCGCGAAGGCCTTCGCTCCCTGCTGCGCCGGGCCCAGGACATCGAGGTGGTGGGCGAAGCGGCCTCGGCGGCATCGGCGGTGTCCGAAGCCCATCGCCTGCAGCCGGATGTCGTCGTCCTGGACGTGCGGCTGCCGGACGGCAACGGCGTGGAGGTCTGCCGCGACATCCGTGCCGCGAGACCCGAGTCCCGCGTGCTGATGCTCACCTCCTACGCCGACGACGAGGCGCTTTTCGCCTCGATCATGGCCGGGGCGGCCGGCTATCTGCTCAAGGAGACGCGTGCCTCCGCCCTGCTGGAGGCCATCGTCACTGCGGCGCGCGGCGGATCGCTCCTCGACCCGTCCATGACGCAGCGGGTGTTCGAACGGCTTCGCACCGCCGGCTCGGGGTCCGCCGACCCGATGGCGCAGCTGTCCGAACAGGAGCAACGCATCCTCGGGCTGATCGCCGAAGGCAAGACCAACCGCGAGATCGCATCCGAGGTCTACCTGAGCGACAAGACGGTCAAGCACTACGTCAGCAACATCCTGTCAAAGCTTCAGTTGACCCGGCGCAGCGAGGCCGCGGCGTTCTGGGCCCGGCATGGCACAAGCAAATGACCGCTACGCAACGGAGCGGGTGCGCCCTGTCCGGGCCGTGGAACCACCTGCGGCGTTGCCTGCCTCTCGGCCGATGCAGGCCCGCAGCCACACCGCTTGGCACCGGCCCTTCCAGGCAGTCGGAGGAGACCGGACACCGGACCGCGCCCGAGCATGGCGATCACCCACCGGGGGATGGGAAAGCAGCGGCAACCTGGACCGCGCCCGACTCACCCCAGCCCAGCAGAGGGAGAGAGACGGTGGGTACCGCGCGGACGGTGATCAGCGGAGGCTGGCGCGGCGCCGATCAGAGGGAGGGCTCGCGGTGGACCAGGGCACGCTGACTCGCTTTGCCGTTGTGGCCGACGAGATCAACCTTGATCCGGAGATCGCCTGCCGCGTGGCCCGCGAACTGGGCATGGCAGCAGTCGACCTGAACACCCTGTGGGGCAAGCAGATTACCGCCCTCAGCGATGGCGAGGTGCGGTCCGTGAAGGCCGTCCTCAAGACGTATGGACTGCGCCCGTACATGATCGCCGGCCTGCCCTTCAAATTCCTCCCCGTGGAGGGGCTGACCCCCCACACGCTGGTTGCCGGCGAGGCGTTCGTCAGGGACCTCCGCATCCTGCAACGATCGCTGGAGATCGGGCAGGCCCTCGGCGCAACGTGCGCTCGCGTGCACGCCTTCGCCTGGCCCCCACAGGCGCCGGGGGCGCCGGTGCGCCGCAGGGATGGCGGCAAGATCCCCGCGGAGATCCTGCCCACCATTGTGGCCGGGCTGCGGGAGGCCTGCGCCCTGGCCGCCAGGTACGGACTGAAACTGGGATTGGAGAACGTGCGCGCCTCTTACGGCAACTGCGGCCACAACCTGGCCGAGGTGTGCGACGCGGTCGGTGATCCGCGCCTGCGAGTGGTGTGGGACCCGGCGAACGCCTTCGTCTCGGGCGAGGACGCCGCGTATCCCGATGGTTATGCCGCCGCTTTACCCCACATCGACCACATCCACGTCAAGGACGCCCGGTTGGCCGACCCGGCCCAGCCCTCGGGGGCCACCGTCTGGGAATGCGTCGGCCGGGGTGCCGTCGACTGGGCTGGACAACTGCGCGCCCTGCACAGGGACGGCTATGCCGGGATGCTCTGCGTGGAGACCCACTGGTCGCCTCCGGGGTTGACGCCGGAGCAGGCGACCCGCACCACATTCGATAACCTGCGCCGCCTGTGGGACGATGTGGTCGGGGGGGGACACCACCGGCCATCGCCCGGCGCTGGCGCCTCTTAGGAGCCGCCAGGCACCCGCTCCGCATGGTTTGCTCGGGTTGTATCGCCAAGATCCGAGCTCACATCTCGCGAGACCAACAGGCACAAGCCTGTGACGGTCGGTCGCACAGTCGCGACGCCTGGCGCCACAACTCCCGCGCGCCCCGCCCGAGGAAAAGCCGTTTCATGGCGCCTCTTAGCCTCCCGGCGGGGCTGGGGACCCGGCCTGCTGCGCCGCCAGACCGGTGTCTCGTTCCACAAGCAGATCCGGCCCGCCTGTGGGGGTCGCCACCCACCTGCTGCCACGCGGACGTTTACCGCTGCACCCGGATGTTATCCCGCCGCATCGTCCGCCTGCCGGCCCGGGACCCATGTCTCAAAAATCCCAAACCCTGGCTCACTGTTCTCAACACACGCGTGGCGGCAGGGGATAGGCGGTGGCCGCACGGTCGCGACGGGGTCGGCACCGATTCGCGCAACGGGATCCCGCGCGGCCAAAGGGGGAGGCTCCCATCAGGCTGTCGCCCGAACAGGTCGGATTCTATCGGGATAGCGGGTATCTGCCCATCTCTGGTCCGCTGTCCGCCACGGAGGCCGAGACCTACCGGCAGGAATGCCACCGGCTGGCCGAGCGCCTGTCGGCCAGCCGCAACATCGACGCCACCTGGGGCAGTGTCGGCAGCGTCTTCGCCGAAGCGGCGAAGACGCAGGTCCTGCACTGCCACAATGTCCAGTTCCAGTCGGCCGCCTTCGCCCGCCTAATCGTCGACGAGCGCCTGACGGCCATAGCGGCGGGGGCCCCGCTCTCGGGAGCCCTCGCCGCTGCGCCCGTTCAGTCCCGAATCCCGAGGCGCTCGGCTTCCACCGCCTCAAACCACGTCTCCAGCATGCGCAGGAGGAGTGCGGCGCGCTCCGGCTCGTCGTGTGCCAGATCCACCCTCTCGTAGGGATCCCGTCCGATGTTGTAAAGGAGCGCCGGCGGCGGGGGTGGGATCTGGCGCTCCGGTTCCGGGCTGCGGCTGATGTCCGCGAAGGCCTCCGGCTCGTACTTCAGGCGCCGGTCCATCTCGCCATCCGCAGGGGCCACGCGCATCGCCTCACGGATGGCGGGACGCACCAGCTTCCAGTCGCCGCCACGCACGGCGGCGTTGGATGTTCCGACGGGAGTGTACCGGTTCCACTGCCAGAAACGCGGCACGTCGGGCGCTTTGCCCTCGCCCCGGAGCAGGGGCAGGACGCTGGCGCCGTCCAGGGGTAGCTCCGGGAGGTGGAGCGGGACCGTGGGCACTCCGGCCACCTCCAGAAGCGTCGGCAGCCAGTCCACAAAATGCACAAGGTCGTGGAGCCGCCGACCGTCGCCCTGCAGCCCGGCCGGCCAACGCAGCACCGCGGGGACGCGGATGCCGCCCTCGAAGGTGGTCCCCTTGGAACCGCTGAGCCAGGCGTTGAAACGCCGGATCGACATGTCGCCCTCTCCGCTCAACTGGGGCCCGTTGTCGCTGGTGAAGAGCACCAGTGTGTTCTCGCGCAGGCCGTGCCGGTCCAGCGCCTCCAGGATGCGCGCGACGCCAGCGTCCATCCGCCGCACCATCGCGTAGAAGATGGAGAGTCCTTTGTTCAGGCGCCCGCTGGCGGCGAAATCCCGGATGTCTTCTTCCGGAGCCTGGAAGGGAAAGTGGGGCGCGTTGTAGGCCACGTGTAGAAAGAAGGGATGTGCGCGGTGGCGCGTGACGAAGTCGACCGCCGCGTCAGTGAGGACGTCGGTCAGATAACGCCCGTCGGCGGGGCGGAAGGCACCATTGCAATCGAGGCGCCAGCGGTAGTAATCGCTCCATCCCCCGCGGAAGCCGGTGAACTCGTCGAAGCCGCGCGCGTTGGGGTGATAGCGCGGATCGAGGGCCCCGAGGTGCCACTTTCCAACCAGTCCCGTGGCATAGCCGGCCTGCTTCAGGCGGTCGGCCAGGGTGCGCTCACGCAGGGCGAGGCGGTCGAGCCCGCGCGACTCCAGGGTATCCACGGCACCCGTGCGGTGCGGGTAGCGGCCCGTCAGGAGCGCCGCCCGGGCCGGGGCGCAGACCGGTGCGCCCGAGTAGTGCTGCGTGAGACAGAGCCCCTCGCTGATGAGGCGGTCGATCGCGGGTGTCTGCGGGGAACCGTCGCCGAAGACCCCGAAGTCACCGTAGCCCAAGTCGTCGGCCAGGATGAGCACAATATTGGGAGCTGGCACGGCGCGCACCCCCTGCCCAGGCATTGCGATACAGCACTCGGGACGCCAGACCCCGAGTTCCTTCGGGGCGGTGATGACCGAAGCCTGCCTGGGACGACGGAACGGCTCGCCCCATCGCCCGCGCACCGATGAGCCGGTGCACCGCGCAGGCGGGGTAAGGGCCGGATCCGGAAACGGGTAGCGCGTGAGCCCCAGGAACTCTCAGAATGCACGGGAACGCCCGACCCAGCGGGCACTCCCCTCACCGCTGTTGTGCCCGCGCTGCGCTTGCCGGGGCGCGCGACTCACCGCCTGGGCACACAGGCCGACAGCGCCGCCGCGCGTAGACCTCTGCCCCCTACCGCAGAATAGCCCCTCCCCGTCCCTCCGTGCAGCTGCGCGGTCTATGGATTGCACCAGGTGCAGGTGCCGGGGTCCGCACGCCGGCGGCCATCACCTCTTGGCCGGGCGCGCCGCAGTGGGCAGCGCGGACAACCCTCAATCTCCTCACGCACCAAATCCGTTTCGCCGCCGCAGAGTGCGCAGCGCAACCCCCGGACCACGGCGACAACGCCCCACCCGGGCGAGCCGCACCCCGGACACCGGGCCGCCAGTCGGCGGGCCAACCTTTCCGCCAGTTCACCGAGCACGGCTTGTCTCAGCGGATTCATGTGGGCACGCATGTCGGTCTCCACATGGGCCAAGCGATCGATCGAAGTTTGGACACAGCGGTCGACGGCCTGCCGCAGCGCCGGAGCAGTGGTGATGCCCTTGAACACGAGCCCAGGATTCGGCCCGGCATTCGGCCGAACAATCAACCCGTGTGAAGGGAAGTGCGCGCGCCGGAGAAAATCCCCCTGCAGCTCATCGGCGCGCGCGACCGTCTGGTACGCAAAATTGGTCTTGGTGCTCAACGCCTCTTGCACAACCTCGGTACCGAGTTCGTCGTCGACGAAAAGGAGAAGCTCGTGATCGGCCGGCGCGAACGGCACAAGGGGATGAGGACCAAAACTCCCCTCATTGGCGATCCCCAGGGGGAGGCCGCTGGCCGCCATGCCCATTCTCGCCTTGCGCAGCGCCACCTCGCGTGGGGTCCCAACCCGAGGCACCTCGCCCGTGAACGTCCCAAGACGGTCGGTGTCCACACCGTCGGGCTCGCGCAAGCGGAGGCCCACCCACGCCAGCAGGGGCGGTGCGATCATCTGTCCCTTGCCGTGTTTGGTGGACAACGCCGCTTCTCGCCCCCGGTAGGGATGGGGTGTCTGGTCCAGCGGCCCCACGTCCGCACCCCCAAAGCAGACGCCTCGCCCGTTTCCGACGCGCCGTCCCCATCATCGCCGCACGCCGCCGCACACAGCGGCACCATCACGCCTGCGGGAAAGTGCCTGTCGCCTCGTCCTGCGCGAGGGCCAACAGGTCACCCACGTGCCGGTGCGCTTCGATCGGATGTCTCAGGTGCTGTTGCCGCGCGATCTCGTAACGCTTGCGCCTGCCTTCGCGTGTGCAGGACAGATATCCCGCGCCGACAAGGTCGGCGACAATCCGCTGCACGGCCCGTTCTGTGATCCCCACCAGACCCGCCAGATCGCGCGTCCGCGCCGTTGGGTCCCGCGCGATGCAGATCAGGACATGGGAGTGGTTGGTCAGGAACGTCCAGCTGGACTGCTCAGCCGAGACTGCCACAGGCATTTTCACCTCCCGCCCGGCGCAACGCCCCGCGCACGGGGCCAACGTGGTTCGGGTCTGGCGGATGCGTGGCGACCACTGGGCGACCGGCCGATACGTTCAACGTACGATTATAATGTCATGATACTCAGTGCGCGCGCGATAGGCAAGCCCTGCGGCCAGGCGCCCCCGGTCGTTTCCACGCGGCCTCCACGGAGACTGCCTTCCGAAGCGGTTACCGGTTGCGGAGCGGCGGCTGGGGAGGAGTCCGGCGGAACACAGGCGCGGCAGCCTCCCTCCCATAGCCAGCGGGGTGGATCCATCTATATCAGCCGACCCGCCGGTACGGGTCCGGTGAAATCACTGGTCTCGCGCATGCGGCGAGGTGATTGGTCATACTCCAGTGGGTGATTGTGGCGGCCGAACACCATGGGCACACCTACCCCGGTCTTCCACCCGCCGCCGCTGGCATCCTTAGGAGTCGCGCAGAAATAAGTTGATCTAGGCATGTGGGCGGACGCGGTAGTTCCACTCGGGGTGGAACTCGTCGCGCTCGATTTGGACGTCCTTGAGCTCGTCATC
>JAJZMB010000135.1:0-3435 GCA_021803205.1 Bacillota bacterium
CGGCCGGGGTGGCCGGACCGCGCCCGCGTGAACTCAGGGGGTCGCGCCGCTGATGGCCTGGTTGACGCTGCCGGTGATCCAGCCGGTGATCTGCCCGTGGAGGCCGTAGACGACCAGGCCGATGACGACGGCCAGGGCGACCATGATGCCCTTCCAGGCCATCTCGTCCCAGGCGCCGCGCTCAGAGGCCAAGCGGTGGGCGGCGGCCAGCGCTGCGGTCAAAAGCCGCACGCGGATGCGGGCTGCCATGCGGTGTGCACCTCCCTTCCGTCGTGGATGGCGTCGCGGTCCGGCGGGTCCCGGCCGCGGGGCAGGCGGCGGCAGGCCAGCAGTGCTGGCTGTGCCAGGGGGATCGCCTCCTTGTGTGGGCCGGAGGGTGGGTCAGAAGCTGGAGAGGGAGTGCAGGAAGGCCGTGCCGGCGGGCACGGCGACGATGGCGACCAAGGCGAAGAGCATCCAGCCGGCGATGGCGACGTAGGCCACCGGGAGGGTCTTGGTCCGGGCGGCGATGTGCGTCTCGCGGATGTGGCGCAGGGTGTCCCCGAAGCCGGCGAAGGTGTCCGGGCCGGGGGCCCGCAGGCGCCACGCCGCGGACAGCCGCCGCGCCACGGCGGTGAGGTCGGGGTCGGCAAGGCGCTGGGCGAACTCGTCCAACGCCCGTGAGCCGTCCTGCAGGAGCGCGGCCCGTGCGAGGACGCGCCGCAGTTCGCCCGCGAGGGGGCCGACCAGGAAGGCTGCCGTGCCGGCGATGGCGTCAGGTATGGTGGCCCCAGCGGCGAAGTGCAGTTCCAGGTACTCGACCGCGTCGCCGAGTTCGAGCAGGAGTTCCCGGCGCCGGGCGGCATACCGGCGACGGCGCAACCAGTCCGGTGCGAGGAGGCCAACGGCGCAGAGCACGACGGCCAGCAGGGGACGGTGAAGGAGTATGCCCATGGCGAGGCCGACGCTGCCCGGCCCCAGCCCCACCGAAGTCACTCGGCCGCCCAGTGGTCCTGACGCACGGGGCAGGCGTTGCGCCAGCGCCCGGAGCCAGGGGCGTCGCCAGGGCGGCGGGTGTCGCAGCGGCGGCAGGTATGCGCCCCGCGCCGTCATGGCGTATCCAGCCAGGCAGACCGCGACTCCAACGCCGGCATCCAGCGGTCCGGTGGTCATGGGTGCATCCTCCTGTACGGGCCGGTGCAGGCCGGGATGTGTTCGGCTCCCCGATTGAAGCGCGTCAGGTGGGCCCCGGGTGGGCTGAAGCCACCTTGGCGAGGGGCTCAACAGTTGCGGCGGTGGCGTCCGCCGCAACTGTTGAGCTGGATCGGCCCGTGATGGAGGCGTACGAGCAACCCGAGCGGCAGGTCAGTACGAGACGGCCCCGCTATAAGTAACGGTCGTACTGACGCTGTCGTTTTCAATGACCACGGTGAAGTTGCCGGTGGCATCCGCAAAGAACTGGGTGTCCGAGGATCCGCCGCTGACCGGCACGTGCGTACAGTCGTTGTTTGGGTCGCAGAGATCAACCGCCATTGGCACACTGCCGGGCGTCCAGTCCAGCGATACGGTGAGGCTCTGGCCCTGGGTGAGGAAGTACGGGCCCCAGTCCTGTTCGGTCCCCGGCGCGAGCGTGCCCGAGATCGACGCGACAATGTCGGGCGACCAGGCTATGCTGGATTGTGTGCTCGGCGCTGCCGAAGCCAACGTTGGAACCGCCGCGGCGATCAGCGCCAACATGCACCCCAGCAGTCCTACGGCACGAAGAACCCTCGGCA
Organism: Bacillota bacterium; assembly: GCA_021803205.1. Lineage (GTDB taxonomy): Bacteria > Bacillota > Sulfobacillia > RBS10-35 > JAJYVN01 > JAJZMB01. The sequence continues at coordinate 1,755 of JAJZMB010000135.1, forward strand.
TGTGAAGAACCCTCCTGTTCATGCGTCTGCATGGTAGGGACGGACACTCCGCGCCAGTCGAAGGAGCACATCCTCTGACAACGCTCCGGTTACCCGCATTTCGATGCGGTCCGCAGTCCAGTAGACCTCGCCGCTTCTGCCCGCCGGGGACGGCTGGTACCACCCTGCACTGCCGCCAATGTGCTCGGGCGTCGCACCAGGAGGTACCGCGAGAGCCGGGCCCTTCAGTTGGTTCTCGACCAAATACACAGAACTTCCCCCACCTATGCGGTATGTGATCACCACCTCCCTCGGGGCGGAGGCATTGGCAGGGAGAGGGATCACTTGGGCCCCCTGCACCATGGCCTCCGGGTCGGTGATCACCACAATGTGAAAACCCGCCACAGATGCGGCGGTAGCCACCGAAAGCGACAGTGGAGGAGCTGAAATGGATGCCTTCGGACCGGACGGCCCGATCCGCACGTTGTGGACCTGCTGGTGAGGCACGCCGGGCTCGACGCTTGCCGGTCCGTGTCCAGGGACATAGAGGTTAACAAAGCGCCATGTCTGCATGGCCGCCGCACGCAACCCAGGGCTGACGGTGATCAGTCCGATGCAGATCGCCGCCGCGCCAAGTGCCGCCGTAACTGGCCGCCAATGGTCAGCCCACCAAGCAGTCCACTGGCCGAATTGCCGTGGGTTGTCTCTGATACGTTGGCGCAGCACCTGTCGCGTTGTGGGTGCGGCCTCAATGTGCTCAACGAAACACTGCAGGGCGTTCTCCATATCCGCGTTTGTTGGGAGGGGCCGGTTGTTCCGACCTAGACGCTTCATCGGAGGGCCACCCCAGCGTTGTGCGCCGTCTGGATCTCGAAATACTCTGCCATATGTCGGCGGGCGAAGAATAACCGCGACCGTACTGTCCCAGCCGGACATCCCATCATCCTCGCAATCTCCGTTTCTTTGTAACCCTGCAAGTACCGCAGTGCGAGCACCGCGCGATGGGCCGGCGACAACCTGGCGAGTGCATCGCGGACGGCCATTCGCTCCTCGACCTCGTGAGACCAAGCGACGCTCACGGCGACGTCCTTGTCTTCTGTGACGCGGTTGGTGTGGCGCTCTGCCCCTCGCGTACGCAAGGCGATGCGAACAAGGATGGTGTGTAGAAGCGGCCCGAAGCTGTCGGTACGCCGCAGAGATGGGAGGCGGCGCCACGCTTGGAAGAAAGCTTCCTGAACGACCTCCTCAGCCACATGCTCATTGAAAATGATCGCGTGGGCCATCTTCGCCGCCCAGAGAGAGTGCCGTTCATACAACGCGGCAAAGGCATCCTGGTCGCCCGCTTTCGCGCGGGCGACCAACGAACCGTCTGTGGGTGCGTCCATGCTGGCGTCATCACCTCGGTTCCACTGCCCGACGGGACGGCAGCACGGTTTGCGCCCACTTACCGGTGAGCACTCTCATGCATTAGTGCACCCATGCACGTGGGACGTTCAACGCGCCGTGCGGATGGGCAGGCCAGAATGGACCCTTGCCGGGCCGCCGCCGATGTTGGCCTCCCTTGCCCCGTGGCCTGCACTTCCATGTTGGACGCGCTCAAGGTAATTGGCCCCAAGTCGGTTGAGATACGTGTCCCGATGTCACCCTTGCCGGCGAGCCTCTGTGGGCACGGTCCAGGGCGGCGCGGCAGCCCCAGAAAGCT
>JAJZMB010000135.1:3445-11310 GCA_021803205.1 Bacillota bacterium
GCTGGGGCCGCCCTGGCACGTCAGCCTGCCGTGCCCACCACTCCCCGGCAAGGGCAGGGCTCCGCTGACACCGGGACACGTATCGTGCGCGTGTTAAGTCCAAATAGCCTGCTCGCTCCCACCATGTAAACCATCTCCATCCACACTCCCGTGGAGGCTTAACCCGGGCTTAAGCACCGTGAGCCCGCCCGCGATGTCCTGCGCCGGCACGAGCGCATGCTGCTATGGTGGGGCTTGGGAAAGGGTCAAGCACGAGCCATATTGCTTGCTACTGTTATCAGTTGACGGCCGGAAAGAGAGCTCGATGAAAGCGAGACATTCACGCCGTCTTCGAGGAACGCAAGTGTGTACAATGGCGGTGAACTCGGTTCAGTTAATGCGAGGCCACTCACTCCTGTCTTTATAGTTACTGCCGTCCCCGGGAGATGCCCAACGTTGTAGCCAACCATTTCCGTTACGCTAAGTATCGTGCGATGTGCCGTTCCGAACTCGATCTGAACTATACTGGCAGGACCATCGCCAGACTTCGGCAATGCATTGCCGGGAGGTGGCACGACTTGCGTGGCGGAAATCAGCGCGGGCGATCCCGGAATCTCTCCCGGGATGAGAAGGGTAAATGGTATTTGTCTTCCGAGCGCGACCACCGCCGGGTCATGCGAATACCGGGCAACGTCTCCGGTTTGGCTCCTCGATGGGACTGCTCCACTGGTGACCGGTGTCCCCGTCGACGCGCCATCCCTGCGTTGCCCGTTCGAAGGGCGTGCGCAACCGGCAGATATGCTGAGAATCAGGATTACTGTAGCCGCAGTCGCTGTCTTCATCTCTTATAATCGCCCTCCGTGTCTTGGTGGGTGCCTATCGGGGTGGGTCCACACCGCGATTCGACCGAGGCACGACCACAAGACCAATGTGCGTGACAGCAAGACGCAGGGCGGTTGAAACGCAATATCAATGGTCTTTCGGTGAATGTCGTGGGCCCGCCTCCGTGGATGAGTACTGAAATCACGGAACTGATATGGACAGCATGGACTTTGCTCGTTTGTCCGAAAGAGCGGGAGAGGGGGCTGCGCGAACTTGCCCCCCTCTCCCCCTCTCCCAGCAGAGCGTCAGTACTTGATTTGGACATCTTCACTAGAGTACGGCGTCGAGTTCGTGACAGTCACCGTAGCCTGCTCCGCACAAGTCCCATAGGGACCGGCGTGGTCGGTTTCGGATGAACCCCAAAGCGAGTATCCCGTGGTGCTGTAAATGTACACTGTATCCCAGTGGTAAGGATACACATCGGCTCCGTTGGTTAGGTCTTCTGTTGTCTGTGCCATGGTATCTTCTCGGGACAGGATTACACCAGTCCCGTTCGAGTTGAACCCGTATCCCGGAATGGAGTACACATCTTGAGCTATTTGGGTCCATCCGCTCGGATTGATTACGGTGAGGGTCAAGCTATTGTTGCCGACTTGGAGTTCTAGGTACACCTTGGGGATGGACGCCGGGTTTACGGCTGCGTTGCCGTTATGCCACCCAAGGCCAGCCCCGTCGGCAAAGGAATTCCACCGACCGGTCGAGGAATCCCAGACCATTCCTATATCGTTGTTTCCTCCGGATGTAGTCGCTGCATTGTACATCATGTAGGGGATGCCGGGGTAGGGCGATCCAAGGGTCATCGTGGTCGGGAAAGTAGCGTATCCGGTCACCGTCTCGTATCCAGAATACGACTGTATGTCGTACGTGCCGCCTCCATTGGGTGTACTACTGCATCCCCAGGATGACGTAAGCGGTTGGATAGTGTCCGCGGTTGTGGATGCAGTTGGCACTGTGTGCGACACGGGAATCAGTGGGGGAACCGCTGCGGGCGGCGTCCCTTGTGTGGTGTTTGGCACCCCTGGATCCGCTGCCAATTGCTTGCCCAGGGAAATCGCGTCTCCTGGATCAATCTGGCCTGTTGTTACCAGTTGATCCAGCATCTGAATCTGGTGCTTGACTTCGAGCTGGCGGATCAAGCCGGGAGAGAATCCGTCCGCGACAAGGGGTTTCACGTCCGGAGTCCCATGCGCAGTGGCAGCCTTGGCGCCACCGGATCCGACCAGCGTAACGACAAGGGCCAGTGCGGAGGGCATGACGGCCCACCTAAGCCATCCGGTTCTTCTAAGGATCAACGAGAGACCTCCTCGTTGCGGGCTTTGTGGAGTCTGGGACTTGGCCTCCGGTCTGATTGCGGAGCGGCTAGCACCCGATGTGCGCGGTGTCGGGTCCACGGGAACGTGGATGTAAATGCCACTGCCTTAGCGGGGGCGCTCACGCCGAGCCGTGGAACGCGCAATCCTCCCTTCTTGCGTGCTCTGATCGTTAGTGGGACTGTCGGCCGGGTTCGTTCATCGAAATCCGTCTCCGCCACTGGCCTGGGTCCTTCCTGCCGGGTGAGGGGGGCCACCGTCATGGCGCCAGGTGCTCTCCGCCCGCGGGGTGATCCTGCGCTGCGGACAGTTCTACGGCCCGGGCACACACCTCAACTCGGACCCACCGCCCCCGCCCCGGATTTGCGTGGACGAGGCCGCACGACGAACCCTGGCCGCCCTGGATGCTCCGCAAGGGATCATCACGGTGGTCTGAGGAGTGACTACCGAGTGACGGAATCCGAACGCTTCGCTCGGTGGAAGCACTCGGCAGGATGGCCGAACAAGGCCCGGAGTGTCAGCCTTCCGTGCGGGCCAGTCGCCGCAGTGTCAGCCAGGCCCCCACCTCACACGCGGCCGCGAACGCCACCGCCACACGCCCCGCCTCCGTATGCAGCAGGGACGCGCGGGCTCCAGGTAGACCCGTTTCCACCACGTAGGCAGCCACCGGTATCAGGAGCATGACGGTGACCACGATGCCGTGGCCAGCGAGTTCCGCCCTCCGGCTCAGATACAGCTCTCGCCGTCTCCGCAACGCTTCCGCCAGGCGGGAAAGCGTCCCCGGCCCGCCGCTGCCGAGCTCCGCCGCCGCGCCGGCCAGCCGGGCCACGAGCGCCAGGTCCCGGCGGCCACTGGGCTGCGCGGCGTCGCGCAGGGCCTGCCGTAGGGGCACGCCGGCCTGGTGGGCCGCCAGAGTCGCGCTCACGAACCCTGAAAGCCACGGGGCCGCCGAGGTGGCCGCCGCCGGCAGGGCGTGGACCAGGGCGGGCTCGACGCGCTGGGCGTCGGCCAGCACCGCGCAGAACTGCTGCACGTCGCGGTCGCGCCCCGCCTCCGCACGTGCCCGCCGCGCTCCGACGAGGGCGCCGGGGATCGTGAGCGCTCCCGCCGCCAGGATGAGCGCCGCCACAAGGTTGTCGGTGGCGGACCAGGCGGCCAAACCCACCACCCCGCCACAGAGGCCCGCCACAAGGCCGTCGCACCGGCCCGCCACAGACGATCCACTTGGCCGAGCCGATGACCGGTTCCGCCGCTCCCTTCGCACCGGGCGGTAGGGGCAGGCGGGGACAAGGGCGGCGTGGGCGGCCAGGGCGACGGCCAAGGCGACGCCCGCATCCAGAAGCACCGTCACCATCGCCACCCCCCGCCCTCCAGGCGCTCCGCGCGTTCCGGCGTGAGCTCGCCCACGCGTTGCAGGGCCCCCTCCCGGAACCGGAAGAGGTCCCGTGGTGCCCCGTCCGGCAGCACCTCCGCCGCACCGGTGACGACCAGCCGCCCGTCGGGCAGCGCCCGGTGTTCGATCAGCAGGTCGATCGTGCCCCGCACCAGCCGCTCGGCCAGGTCCTCGGATAGCCCGCCGGCATGCGCCAGCACCGCCAGCCGCCAGACGGCCAGGTCGGGCCGGCCGGCGTGGATCGTCCCCAGGCACTGGTGCCCGGAGAGCGCCGCATACAGAAACGGCAGCGCTTCGCGGTCCAGGATCTCGCCCACGATCACCACCTGGGGCAGCAGTTGCATGGTGACCGGGAACGCTTCGAAGAGGGAGATCCCCTCTGCCCCGGCGCGTTCCACGGCCTGCACGGCCACGGCCCGCTCGGCCGGCAGATTCAGCTCGGAGGTATGCTCCAGCACCACCAGCCGCGGCGGCGTGGCCCGCCCCTCCCCGAGCAGCCGGCAGATCGCCCGAAGCCCGGTCGTCTTGCCGGAGCCCGTCTCGCCGTAGAAGACCAGGTTGAACCCGGCGCGGACCGCCTGACCGAGGAAGTCGCGCAGTTCCTCCGTCCAGGCGCCTCGGGCCACCAGGTCTGCTGGGCCGAGGGCATCCGGCGGGGCGGGCTTGCGCAGGGCCAGGACGACGCCCCGCGTCAGCGGCGGCTGCAGGATGCGCACCCGCACGCCGTCGGGCAGGAGCACCAGGGCCGTGGGCCGCTCCTCAGACAGGGGCCGCCCGGCCGCGCCGGCCAGGCGCTCGGCCAGGCCCCGCACCGCCGCCTCGTCCCGGAAGCGCAGCGGGGTGCGCTCCAGTTGGCCACGGCGGCGGATGAAGATCGCGTCGTGGCGGTTGACCAGGATGTCGGTGACCTCCGCGTCCTCCAGGAGCGGCTGCAGGATGCCCAAGCCCAGCAGTCGCGCTTCGAGTTCAGAGACCAACGCGGCGCGCTCGGGTTCGGTCAGCCCCTCGCGTTCGCCGGCAACGGCCTCGGCGATCGCCGCGCGCAGCGGCCCCGCGGCCGCCGCCGGGTCGGTCAGCGCCTCGGCCAGCAGCGCGGCCTGGCCCTCCAGCAGGCGGCGCTCCACCCGCCCCGTCGGATACTCCGGACCGGTCTCCGCTGCGGCGGATGTGCCCGATCGCCTCTGCCGCAGCAGCTCATCGTGCAGGTTGACGCGCGCCAAGGCCATCACCTCGCAGGTTGGCAAACCGGGACAGGAGTCCTGGTCGCCGTGTCGTCCAGAGCCCGGGATCAGCCCCGAGGGTCGCCAGCGCCAGGCTGTGCCAGGGGGAGGCGGGGCCCGTGTCGTCCAGGGCAGCCGGGCGCCCTGCCCGCAGCGCGGCAAGGTGCCGCTCCGACTCGTCGGGCACCGTCGCGGCCAGCGCGATCGGCAGCCGGAGGTCGCGGAAGTAGCCGGTGATGGTCCGGGGCTGCTCGGCGCCCGGCCGCTGCCGGTTGCAGACCAGATGCCAGGTGCCAAGGTTGCGGCCGAGGTCCAGGGCCAGAAGCGCCAGCGCCGCGGCCGACTCCACGCTGACGGGGTCCCCCGGGTCACAGGTCAGGAGCACCTGGTCGGCGGCGCCCAAAGCGGCGTAGGTGCCGGGATCATCGGGGGCGGGGGCGGTGTCCAGGACGACGAGATCGTAAGCCTGCTCCGCTACCCGGCAGAGCGCGGTCACCGCCTCCCGGTCCAGCGCGGGGAAGAGCCCGTCCTCGCGGCCGTGGCTGAGGACCAGCACCCCGTGGCGGCGTTCCGCCGCGGCTCGGATGCCTTCCGCGATCGGATCGGCGAGCGCGGCCAGCAGGCCCCCGCGACTGCCCGCACCGCCGAGGTGCCGGGCAGCGGACCAGACCCCGGCGTGCAGGTCCACAAGCACGACCGAACGCCCCATGCCCGCAGCCGCGACGGCGAGGTTGACGGCCACGGTGGTCCGTCCCACCCCGCCCTTGGGGCCGGCCACCGCGCAGGTGCGGCGGCTGACCGGCACCGGGCGGGACTCGATCACGGTGCGCTCCACGACACGGGTCTCGCCGGGCGCATCGGGCGCAAGCGATGGGTCCAGCCAGCGCGCCGCGGCGGCGAAATCGGCGGGATGGTCGAGGACGTGGTCCAGGCCGTCGAGGTCGTCGGCGATGTCGTACACCTGCGACTGGACGGCGGCGGCCACCGCGCGGTCGCCCGGGCGCCGGTCGGGGGCGAGCAGCACAATCCGGGTGTCGGGCCGGGCCAGCCGGTAGCGCAGCAGGGCGCGGGGTTCGGCGGCGGCGACGTCCAGCAGCAGGAGCGCTGCCGGCAAGCGGGCGGCGGCTTCCAGGGCGGCGGAGCCCCCCGCGGGAGTCACGACGGCGACGGACGCGGCCTCGGCCCAGCCGCGGACCTCCAGCACGGAGCCCACGGCGGCGGCTGTGTCCTGGGTCAGGATGGCCTGGACAATCACGAAGGCACCTCCCGTGCCGGCGGCGCCGGCGCGATGTTGGCGGCTGTTCGGGGTGACGAAAACGCCGGTTACGAATCGGTGCGGCCTGCCGTCGGCGGAGAAGCGGCGACGCCGGAGAGCAGTTCGCGAATATGGGCGAAGCCCCGGCGCGCGGCCGCTCGGCCGGCCGGGCTGAGCGCCAACCGCCGCGCTTCGTCGAGGGCGGCCAGCTGTGCCCGGGTCTGCTCCCGTTCGGCCTCGGCCATGCGCTCCTGCCGCGCGGCGGCCGGTTCCGGCCAGCCCTCGCCGATGGCGCGGACGATCAGGGCCGCGGGGTCCTGGGCGTGTCGGAGGCCGATCCAGCCGAGCTGCCGGCCGACCTCGTCGGGATGGGCACGGGCCAGGCGCTCGGCGGTGGGCGGTACCACGCCGAGTTGCACCAGGGCCGCCACGAGCTGGGCCGGTGTGCCTGCGTCCCGGGCAGCGACGGGCGGTACCGCAGCTTCCGGCAGGCCCGACCCCGGGGCGGTACCGCGGGGTGGCGGCGCGGACGCGGTAGACCGCGCCGGGATGGGCCGGTGGGGGCGCAGGGACCGGCGCCGGGAGGCCGGGGCGGTGGCGGGCGTCCAGTCGCGCTCCAGGGCGCGCAGCAGGAAGCCGCGCGGGTTGTGCAGGCCGCCAGCGCGGCAGGCCGCCTGCAGCAGATCGAGCTTGGCGGCCAGGTAGGGACGGTCGATGGCGCGCTGCCGGCCGAGGCCCCGCAGGTCCTCGGGGCTCAGGTCGCGCCGGCCGGTGATCTCCTGGTACCGGCCGCAGGCCCATGCCAGGTCGGTGCCCGGGTCCGGAAGGGGCGAAGCCGGTGGGACAACAGCCGGCACCGCCGGCGCTCCGGCCTGCGGCACTGCCGCTGGCGCGGTACCGTCCACGGTAGCCGCTACCGTGGGGAGTTGTTGTGCTATTTCCCCTGCTTGTTGTTCTATTTCTGCGTTCCTATCCAGGAACGTGCCCACGTTCCCACCTGGGAACATGCCCCCCTCGGTTGGGTGAGGCACGTTCCCATCCAGGAACGTGCCCTCTCCGGCGGCGTCTGCGGGAGCCTGGCCGAGATCGGAGGCCTCCGGGCGGCGCGGTAGCTCGCCCGAGGCCACGGCCTGGCGGAACTCGTCCTCGCTCAGGGGGTCGTTCACCCGGTACAGGAAGCGCCGGGTCTCGCCAACCAGCCGGCCCCCGGCGTAGCGCCGCTGGCGCACCACCTCCACGCCGAGCAGGCCCCAGGCGATGCAGAGGCGCTCCAGGTCCTTGAGACGGTCCGCGCCGACCTGGCCGTCGGCCTTGAGTTGGCGCTTGTTGGGGAAGGCACGCCCGCGCCAGCCGTTCTCGGGGTCGTGGTTGACGAAGCGGCGGAGGTAGGTCCAGTAGCCGATGCCGGCAAAGCCGCCGATGTGGGGCTGGTAGAGGTCGATGAGCTCGTTGTAGACCTGGACCCAGGGGGACTCCCGGCGGCGGCCCATGCGGATCAGCGGCGGATCGGACCGCTCAGCCGCTTCTCCCACGGTGCTCGCCTCCCGGCCGGAAGGTGCATGGGACGATGAAGGGCGCAAAACGCTCGGGGTGTGGCGAAATGCTCAGGCGATCCCAGTTGCGCGGACCGGACTGGGCCGCATACAGGCAGGCGCCGTCGGCCAGGAACTCGGACGGCAGGGCCACCAGGGCGCGGTGGGCCTGCCACGGCCCCGCGATCCGCGTCCGTTGCAGCAGGACCACGCCCTCGACGCGGAACGGCGTCTCGACGGCGCGCAGCAGGCGGCCGGCGCGGTGGCAGAGGACGAGCCAGTAGGCGTCGGTGC
>JAJZMB010000088.1 GCA_021803205.1 Bacillota bacterium
GCTCGCCTCCGCGATCCACGCCTTGCTCGCCAACTACCGCATCGCTCACCATGAACCCAAGTCCCCGCGGCGCGCGCGACACGCCCGCTCCCACGTTCCCGTGCCTCTGGAAATCTGGCCCGCATAGCACAGAGGGCTGCCGGCTGACATCACGCTGGCAGCCCCTCTCTTTCTAACCGGAAGGGGACGAATACCGCGCTCAAATCCGGGTCACGTACCTTGAGCGCGTCCATCACGGCGCACTCCGGCCACTCTCTCAACCATCCACTGGAAACAAACTGACCCCGCCATCGCCATACATTCCGTGCGCCCAGCCCCTCTTGCACGGACAGGCACGGGAGGGTCACCGTCTACGAATAGTGGAAACCAGTACCACCACTGCCAACAAGAGACCCCCGCCTCCTGCTGCCGCGGCTATGGACAGCCCCCAAGGAATGGAACGAGGCAACAGGAGCGCCGCACTGATGGCCAAGCCCGCACTGAGGATTGCCATGGCGATCCGGTTGGAAGCAGCCGCGACCTCACGATGGAGACGATCCCAATAGGAGGATGTGGCATCAAGCCTGACCTCACCGGCCTCTAGTGCCGAAATTGCCCGCTCGATGCGGTGCGGGAGGCGGGCGGTGGTCCCGGCCGCATCCGTCAGAACATGGAGCGATTGCATGAACCACCGGGGCGAGGTGATGCGACGGAGCGCGAAATCCCGCAGATACCGCGCGGCCTGTTCCGTAGCCACGAAGCCCGGGTCGAGTTGCCGACCCACTCCCTCATTCATCGCCAAAGTCTTGAGCAAGAGCGCGAAGTCTGCCGGTAGCTGCAACTCAAAGCGAGCGGCGAAGCCAAAGACTTCACCGATCAATGGTGCGAGTTCGATATCTCCCAAGGGCATATCGGCGAACGCGTCCATAAGGTGGGCCACCTCGCGGATCGCCGGCCGCTGATCCGCACTTCGGAACCGCACGCCCAATGCTTCCAGTGCGTCTATAACCGCCATGGGCTCCCGCTGTACAACGGCGAAAACCACGCGCACCAGGGCATCTCTGGTATGAGCATCCAGACGACCGACCATCCCGAAGTCGAGCGCAGTCAGGGCCCCATCCCGCCCGACCAGAAAGTTGCCCGGATGGGGATCGGCGTGGTAAAGCCCGTGTTCGAAGATCGAGCGCAAGAGGATACGCGCGCTGCGGCGCGCCAGGGAGCGCGCATCAATCCCTTCTGCCCGGAGTCCGGCCGAATCATCGATGCGGATCCCTGACATTTCCTCCATGACCAGTACACGCCGGGTCGTGTATGCACCGTAAATCTGGGGAACCCGCAGATGCGGGTCACCCGCGAAGTTACGACTCATGGCCGCAGCGTTGCGTGCTTCCTGTTCGTAATCGAGTTCTCCGCGCAGGGTGTGGGCGAACTCGTCCACCAACCCCACCACATCAAGGACGCCTTTGGAAAACCCCCGAGCCGCCACGATCTGTGCCAATTGACGCAGAATGGCAAGATCCACCTCGACCTGCTCGGCGACACCAGGCTTCTGTACCTTGACGACCACGGACCGGCCGTCCGCCAGGACCGCCCGGTGAACTTGGCCGATGGACGCCGACGCGAGGGGTACATTGTCGAAACTGGCAAAGATCGCGTCAGGAGACTGTCCCCATTCCTCTTGCAGCACGGCGCGCACCGCTGAACTGTCGACGGGAGAGACACGATCCTGCAAGCGTTCGAATTCATGCGTATAGCTCGATGGCAGAAGGTCGGCGCGTGTGGACAAGATCTGCCCGGCCTTGATAAAGGTTGTCCCCAACTCCTCGAGAGCCATGCGCACATGCGCAGGCGCAAAGGAACGATCCATAATGCCGAACAGTCGCGGGGCAAATGGTGGCAGCCGCCCGGGGGCGAATTCCGCGACGAGGACGCCCAGGCCATGCCGTACCAGTACGCGGACGATCTCACGGTATCGCCGGATGTGCGCCCGCCGCGCCGCCGTCACCCGTCTCCCCCCCCCTTCCGACCAGGCGGCCGATGGAAAAGTCCTCTGCTGCAAGGCAACTGCTTGCATGGCCCCGGGGGTTCCAAGGCCTTCAACCTCGGAGCCGGCTCAAGGACAAATCTTTATCCGCGGGCGCAGTCTCTCCCTTCGGCGCCGGCATGGACCGCCCTGGCAGACGAAGCTCGTGCACTGCACGGCTCATACGCGCAGGCGGAAGAACCGAGCCGGTCGTGGGGCAAACGAAAACGGCTCCCCCACCCTGCCCCGAGTTCGGCGCCGCAATACCCAACCGCTGGGCGCATCGACAGGGCCACCCATTTCGCGAGGAACACAGAGCTCTGTCCTCTGCGGATGCATGTATGGCTCGCCCATCACCGAATCGGCGGCCGCAGCGTCTCCTTGAGGTGGGCACACCAAGGACTCTGTGCCCGTTGCGGAAATATGTGAGAGGCACTCCACTCCGGTCGGCGGAACCCTCCCCCAACGAAGGCCTTCCCCCACTTCCTGCAGAGGCTGGTCAGGCCACAGCAGACATTCGGCCTGGGGCACAAGCAACGGTTGTCCGTCCTCCGTCCCCACACTTCCTTACGTATCATCCCCAAGTATTCCCGTAGCCCACATGTGTTCGGACGGCCGTTGCACAGATGGAGAACCGCTCAACCAAGGACCCCTGAAGGCGCCCAAGGCAACTATCCGTCGCTCATACCCCACCCGCCGCGCGGGCACTGCAAGTGCTTGGGACAGTATCAGATGCCGGGCGTAAGAGTCCGCTATGGCGAGGCCGCTACTCCAATACCCGTTGTCCCCCAAGGACTCGCTGTATGTCCGGTGCGGAAATCGACCCTTGCAGGGCTTTCCGGTGTGATTGCTCGACAGCCTCGACGCACCGCGTCGCCGCACGGCGGTGGAAGAGTGGTCTACCCGCTGACCATTCCGCCTCTTGCCGTCAGCCTCCGTTACGCGCGCGCGCCACCTCCGCATTCACCGGCCGCCCGCCGATCCGTGTGCGGCGGAGGACTGCGATCACCCGGTCGGCGGCCGCCCGCGGAATCTCGACGAAACTGAAGTCATCGTGGATATCAATCACGCCAACTTCACCGCCGGAAATTCCGCCGGTTCCGGAGATCGCTCGGACGATATCCCCTGGACGCAGCCCCTGGCGCCCTCCCATATTGACGAACAGCCTCTGCATACCGGGTTCGGCAGTGATTCCGTCGGATCCCGAATCATTACCCCCAGCCCCACCGCGCGCGGAGCCGCGTCCGGCGTCCAGAACCATCTTGAGTGCTGCGGCGGCCACCATGACGGGAGATGACGCTTCAGCCAGTTCCCGAGCCAGATCAAGGCACTCCCCAAGATCCGCCTCACCCAGAACCTCCAGCAGTTGACGGCGCACGGAATCTCTGGCAGCGGCGGCGACATCGGCGGGGCTTGGCAAGATTCCGCGAGGAATGCGCGCACCGGTTGAATCGGCGATAGCGCGCAATTGCTTGACTTCTCGTGGCAGTACTAGGGTGAGCGCCGCACCGCTGCGTCCGACACGACCGGTGCGACCGATGCGGTGAACATGCGCCTCCGGAGATTGTGCAATGTCAAAATTGATGACGTGGGTGACGCCTTCGATGTCCAGTCCACGGGCCGCCACGTCCGTCGCCACGAGGAGTTCGCTCCCACCCTCACGGAAGCGTGCCAACGCCCTGTTGCGCTGAGGTTGCGCCATGTCCCCATGAATTGCTTCTGCAGGGTAACCACGGGCCTGCAGGGCTGCGGTCAATTCGTCCACGCCACGCTTAGTACGACAAAAGATGATGGCACGTCCCATACCCAGAACATCGATTAGTCGGCAGAGGGCCTCCGTTCGGTCAATCCCGCGCACCTCGTAGTAGGACTGCTCGATGGACGGAGCGATGAGATGCTCGGGTGTGACTCGTAGATGTACGGGATTGCGCAGGTATCTCTGCGTTAAGCGAAGAATCGGCAACGGCACCGTAGCCGAAAAAATGGCTGTCTGGCGCTCCCCTGGCGCTGCCTGCAGTATGGCCTCGATATCGTCGATGAAACCCATATCCAACATCTCGTCGCCCTCGTCAAGGATAACAGTGCGGAGATGCCGCAATTCCAGGGTTCCTCGCCGCAGATGGTCCAGGAGTCTTCCGGGTGTCCCAACCACGACGTCCACACCGGCACGCAGAGCACGAATCTGTCGTTCGATAGGTTGCCCACCGTAAATGGCAGCTTCGCGCGCACCAAGATTAACACCGATGCGCGCAACTTCTTCTGCAACCTGGAGAGCAAGTTCCCGTGTCGGAGTTAGAATCAGCACCTGCGGGCGCGGCCCGTCCGAGTCCAGCCGCTGCAGTGCAGGAACGGCGAAAGCCGCAGTTTTACCCGTCCCGGTCTGCGCCTGACCAATCACATCGCGGCCGGCGAGCATATGGGGGATGGTCTGTACCTGGATAGGCGACGGCTCCTCGAAGCCCATGTCAGATAGCGCAGCCAGAATCGGTTGGGTGATGCCGAGGTCGGCGAACGATGCCGGTTGGGCCAATGGGGCTCCACCTCCACCGGACGCCATTATATGTGACGCGGTAGCGCCCAAGTGGATGTGCTTGTGCTCGTCCATGCCCGCAGGCGTTCCGTCCGTCGGGCGCGGGATGCCGTAAGGCATGGTCCCCGCCACCGGCACTGTTCATCATCTGCACACTTCGAACGTTTCACGTCCGTGCCCCATCCGGTTACGGGGCATGATCGGCAGAACGGTTGTGGCCGGCAAAAAACCGGCGGAACCCACATAACGCGACAACACCATTCACTCGGGTCGCACATCAGCAACGCGCAAAGGATTTTGCGGCGGAATTGCGATTGGACCACGCGTCCGAAAGGCAACGGTTTCCTTTGAGACCAACTATCTCAGCGGTGTGACCGCAAATAACAACATCGGTAGCGGAGGCAGAAATCACGGCAGAAACATTTCCCGGGAAATAAAACTGGCGGAGGCGACGGGACTTGAACCCGCGATCTCCGGTGTGACAGACCGGTGTGCTAACCACTGCACCACGCCTCCGCATCACCTCCGGCCCGCCCGACCGAAGACGCGGGTAGGAGTGTAACAAACGCTGGGTCCGCTAGTCAATGTACGGTCAGACGGCGAACGGATCCTCCCATGCCATGGTCTGGGCGCGCTCTGCCCCGACGGAGAGGATGACCACAGGACACGCGACCAACTCCTCAATGCGTCGCAAATAGCCGAGTGCAGCTCCGGGCAACTGGCCGCGATCCCGAAGGTCCTGGAGATCATCCGGCCAGCCTGGCAGCTCTTCAAAGACGGGCCGGCAGGCAGACAAGGTCTCGATGTCATGCGGGAGATCCACGATGTGGCGACCGTCCAATTCGTAGGCCACGCAGATCCGAATCGGATCTATTCCCGCAAGCGTGTCCAGTTTGGTGATGCAAAGGCCCGCCAAGCCGTTGACCAATACGGAGTACCGCAAGACAACCGCATCGAGCCACCCACAACGGCGGGGGCGCCCAGTGGTCGTACCGTATTCGTGACCGCGCACCCGCAGGTTCTCTGCCAGCTCTCCATGGATTTCGGTAGGGAACGGGCCATCACCGACCCGAGTCGTGTATGCCTTGCTCACGCCCAGGACCCGATCGATGCGAGACGGACCTACACCGGCACCGATACACGCGCCACCCGCCGTTGGATGAGACGATGTTACGTATGGATAGGTCCCCAGGTCGATGTCCAGAAGCGTTCCCTGTGCGCCTTCGAACAGTACGCGATCTCCGCGATCGATGGAGTCGTTGATCAGTCGGGTGGTATCGGTCACGTGTGGGCGTAGCGTAGCCGCAACTTCCGCTAGTCGGGTCAGCAGGTCGTTTCGGTCCACCGGAGGTAGTCCGTGCAAACCGAGGACGTCGTCAGCGTGCCGCAGGTTCGCCTCCAATCGGTCGCGGAGCAATCGCTGGTGGAACAGGTCTCCAACCCTTATTCCCAAGCGCGCCGCTTTGTCCGCGTATGCAGGGCCGACCCCGCGCAGCGTCGTGCCTAAGCGATCGGCCCCGCGGCGTTGCTCCTCCGCTGCGTCCAAGGCTTGGTGCATGGGTAAGATGAGGTGAGCAGCATCACTGATCGCGATGCGCTCCACATCCAGTCCCTGCGTTGCAAGCGCCTCCCGCTCCGCACAGAACGCCCACGGATCCAGTACCACGCCGTTACCGATTATACAGCGTTTGCCATGCACTATTCCTGAGGGAACAAGGTGCAACTGAAACTCCCGATCGCCAACGATGACGGTGTGTCCGGCGTTGTGGCCACCCTGATAGCGCACCACCGTGTCCGCGGCTGCGGCAAGGTAGTCCGTAATCTTGCCCTTGCCTTCATCACCCCACTGGGTCCCTACGACCACGACGGTCGGCAACAGCAATCCTCCTCGATCTTTCCTGGTCGAACATGGCCGAGCGCGCGGCGCCGCTTTTTCAGCCGGCACGGGGAGAACGGTCGTAGAACCTTCCCAAATCGCGTCGAAAGACGATGGGCACGGGACCGGTGGGGCCGTTGCGCTGCTTGGCGACAATCAGTTCCATCTCGAAGCGGCGCGAGGGGTCCTCGGCCAGCTTGGGATCCTGATAGATGAACATTACCACGTCCGCATCCTGCTCGATGGCACCCGACTCCCGCAAATCGGACAATTGAGGACGTCGATTCTCTCGCGATTCGACAGCGCGCGACAATTGGGACAGGGCGACGACCGGCAATTCGAGTTCACGGGAGAGCGCCTTGAGCGAGCGCGAAATCTCGGCGATCTCCTGCTGTCTACTCTCCGCTCGACCCCGTGTGTGCATTAGCTGCAGATAGTCGACGATCAGCATGTCGATCCCGGTCTCTGCCTTCATGCGCCTGGCGCGCGCCCGCAGATCCATGATCGCGATGTTCGGTGTGTCGTCAATGTATAGGCGAACCTCCGAGAGTTGTCCCAGAGCACGAGAGATATTGGGCCAGTCTTGATCGGTCAAAAAACCGGAGCGCATCCGCTCTGACGGCACTCCGGCCTCCGAACAGAGCAAGCGCATGGCAAGTTGGTCCGCACTCATCTCCAAACTAAAGAAGCCCACGGCGGCGCCGCGGTGCGCCGCCGCCGTCGCCATGTTCAAGGCCAGCGTCGTCTTTCCCTGGGACGGACGGGCTGCCAGAACAATCAGTTCCGAGGCATGAAAGCCTGTGAGCAGCTTGTCGAGTTCACTGAGACCGCTGGTGAGCCCGGCCACCTGTCCCTTGTGTTCGTATAAATGCTCCAAGTTGGAAAATGCTTGCATAAGGACATCCTTGAGATGGACGAAGGAACGACCGCTCCGGCGGGATTCAGTAATCTTGAATATTCGCGATTCCGCCTGGTCGAGCAGGGCATCCGCATCCTCCGACCCGCTGTAGACGGCCTCCGCAATATCGCTCGTCGCCCTCAGCAGTTCACGCAGTAAGGCTTTCTCCGCCACGATGCGCGCGTAGTGCGCCGAATTCGCGGTGGCCGGCACCGCCGCGGTCAGATCGGAGAGATACGACAGGCCGCCGGCCGCCTCCAGGGCTCCTAAGCGGGTCAACTCCTCCCCGACGGTGATCACATCCACCGCCTCGTTGCGTGCCGCCAGTGCAATGACGGCCTCGAAGATCCGGCGGTGAGGTTCGCGATAGAAGTCTTCAAAATGAAGGATCTCCGTACAAACGGCGGCCGCCTGACTGTCCAGTAGGATCGCTCCCAGAACCGACTGCTCCGCTTCGATGTTTTGGGGTGGCACGCGATCGGCAACGGGCAAGGCGGCGGCCTCCCTGCTAATCCGACTGTATTCGTACGTACACATAAGCGACAACACCGGCATGCAACTGAACCGCCACGCGGTGGTCGCCCAAAGACTTCAACGGTTCCGGCATGTCGACGCGACGACGATCGACCTCGACACTGTATTGCCGAGCAATAGCGTCGCACACATCCTGCGTGGTCACCGAACCGAACAGCCGCCCGGATGCGCCGGCCTTAGCTCCAACGGTGACGATTTGACCGTCAAGTTTAGCGGCCGATTCCTGAGCACGGTGTGCTTCGCGCTGCTCTTCTCTGGCCACTCGGTTTCGTGCCGCATTTCGGCGCTCAAGATTCGCCGGCGTCGCCTCCACTGCCATTTGGCGGGGAATGAGGAGGTGGCGCGCATAGCCGGGGGCCACCTCAACCACATCACCGTCCTCGCCTAGACCCTTTATACGCTCTCGCAATATGACTTTCATCTGGACCCCTCCCCATCAGAGCCACGACGCACACCGAGTTGCCGCGGACCAACCCTCAGGGACGCCAACAAGCCCAGTGCGGCAGGCCCCACGCCGAAACCGAAGGCGTCCAGCAAGCCCACCCCACCCACAACAGTGACGGCGGCCAAGTCGCGCCCGACACCGCGCCGCCGAAGCCACCCGTAAATCACCGCGCCACCCGTGACCGTGTACATAGTACCTACGGCCATCGACAGATTCAGAGCAACAACGTCGGCAACCCGGTTGCCCCGTCCGAGAAAAAGGCCGGCCAAGACCACGGCATACACCCATGCCGCGGCGGGCGGCACCCGCCATTCGGCAAATGGGGGCAGCGACGGAATCGGGTGCCCGAGCCGACCGAGCGCCGCGCAGGAGAAGAGATAAACGCCGGCGGACTGCAGAACAGCGACAGAGACACCCAACACAGGGGCCACACGCAGGAACAACAACGCCATCTCCTGGGGAGAAAGGGAAGATATGGCCTCCACCTGTCTGGCGTGTGCGTCTAGGAACCCGGTCAGAGAGGTCCATGCCTGCGCCCAGATATTGGTATGCCAGACCAGTATCGCGGTCAGCGCGCCGAGGCCGGTCGCCAGGATCAGGGCGACGCTCATGGCCGCGATCGCGACGCTGGCCGTCGCCTCCCGGTGAATCACCCATCCGGGGATTAGGCCAAGGGCGATGGTGAACACGAAAGAGGCGAGAGCCGGTAGCGGACCAATCCAGAGGGCTAGGAGCGCGGCGCCGACCACTGCCACCAACGCACAGTTCCGTGCACCGTTGCGGACATAGGCAAGGAATACCGGTATTGGCAGAAGCCACCCAAAGCCAATGTAAAAAGACAGGAGCCCAAGCAGCGCAACAAGCGCTGCCAAAAGGGCTCCTTCCACGAGTGGCTTGATGCGGACTGATTCCACGCCCAGCCCCCGTTCCGGCGCGCCAGCGCTCGCCGGCCGGTCCTTTACTCGGTCTGAAACGGCAACAACGCGATAACGCGCGCACGCTTGATCGCCACTGTCAATTGCCGCTGATGCCCCGCGCAGTTTCCCGTAACACGCCGTGGCAGCATCTTGCCGCGCTCATTAATAAAGCGCCGAAGCCGCACGACATCCTTATAATCGACTTGCCGAACCTTGTCGACGCAAAACCCGCATACCTTGCGCCGGCGACGCCTGTCCTTCCTGGCCAAGAGCCTGCTCCGCCTCCTCGTATTCCACGGTGGGATGGTCACGCAGGGAAGGGCGCCCCACGCTAGAAGGGAACCTCTTGATCATCATCCCCGAACTCAGTGCCACTGGGCGCCCCCGTTGACGCAGCCGCGCTCGCGCCATCGCGCCGCGGGCTATCTAAGAACTCGACGTCGTCCGCAACGACCTCGGCTGCCTTCCTCCGATTGCCATCCCGGTCTTCGTAACTGCGGATTTGCAGCCTGCCCTGAACGGCGACCATTCGTCCCTTGGTCAGATGTTGTGCCACACGCTCAGCCTGCTGCCGCCAGACGACCACATCGATGAAATCGGTCTCTCGTTCGCCCTGCTGATTGGTGAACCGCCTATTAACAGCAAGGCTGAAGTTGCATACAGCAGTACCCGACGGCGTGTAACGCAATTCCGGATCACGTGTCAGCCGGCCGATCAGCACAATAGCATTGAGCACGACCACACCTCCACGGCTTGAGGGCGCGCCGGCTACAAAATGCAAGAGCCCTTGGATCCGGTTCAGGCTTCCTGGCCAGCCGGCGTACCCATAGCAGGCGCAACATCCGCCTCAAGGGGCAGGGGTAGGGTGGCAGGCTTCGCTGCGGCTGGCCCCGCCGCGGTGTTCGCTGCAACTGGCTCGTCGCCATCGGACTTGGCATCAGCGCGCATAGGGGACGACGTCGATTCCAGCTCCAGGACGATGAGGTGTCTGAGGACATCTTCGCTGATGCGGCACACGTGCTGCAGTTCGTCGGTACCGCCCACCGGCTCGGCCTGAAAGCGAAAGAGGATGTAGTGGGCCTCTTTGCAGTCCCGGATGTCGTAGGCAAGTCGCCTCTTACCCCACCGCTCCACGGCCGTGATGTTGCCGTGACGATGTTCAATGGCTTCGCGCACGCGGACAAGGAATGCACCAACTGCTTCTTCGTCGAGCGTCGGAGCGAGTACAAGGACAGCCTCATAGGCACGCAAAGATACCAGCCTCCCCGTGGACTAACGGCCCCGCATGATATCGTGGGGGCAGGAAGGTGATTCACGCCGACACATGATAGGCCGTTCCGGCGGCAAAGGCAAGCCTTGCGCACCGGACCACCGGACTGGGTACGCCGCACAATTATGGTCGGGTCGGGCGGCGCATGTGCGGCTGGCGCGCCCAGAGCCGCGCCCACGCCCCAGAGCGGTGGACGGCGCGTAGGCTGGCGATCGCATGCGCTCCCTTGCGTCGCCAGTTCATCGCGCCATTCTTCTCTCGCGCTGCGGCCACCTGCTTGCAGCCGCCCTTGACCATGCCCGAGCCCAAGGGGAGCGTCGCGGTGGCGAACTCCGAGTAGCGCATTCGCGTAGCGTTCTCGCCGAAATAGTCCAGGCCCGACGGCCACCGGTGCAGCATCGTCGGGTGCACATGCCGCTCTATCGCTATCTGCGCCAGCGTCATCTCCTCGCGCAGCATCTTCAGGACAACCTCGGTCTTGAACTGGGCTGAATACTGCTCCTCACGCTGCTCGGGATTGCGTACGGAGCCCCGCTCTGACTGTCCAGGTTTGTGGGTCCATTATACGAATCTGGGTATCCCCTTGACTGCCACACCCCCAAGATGTAGTGTCGCGCCGTGGACGATTATCCGGGCACGTTCCTGGAGTTTGAGGAACGATTTTCCACCGAACAGGCCTGTCGGCAATAC
>JAJZMB010000153.1 GCA_021803205.1 Bacillota bacterium
GGCGAGGACCTTCGCCGCCTGGGCGCGGCTCGTCGGGCCCAGCGGTTGGAAGCTGCCGTCGGGGAAACCGGCGACGTATCCGGCCGCGACGGCGGCCTCGACCCCACCCTGCGCCCACAAGTCGATCTGCGCGTCATCCTTGAAGCTCAGACTGGCGGTGGCCGTCAGCTTCAGGGCACGCTGGAGCAGCACGGCCATCTGCTCCCGGGTCACCGTGGCGTTCGGGCTGAAGGTGGTGGGCGAGGTACCCTGCACCAGGCCCGCCTGGAGCGCCGCCGCCACATACGGCGCGAACCAGTCGCCCGCAGCCACGTCTGTGAAGCTCGGCGCGATGGCAGCTGGGGCATTCAGCTTCAGGGTCAGGTCCAGCATCTTCACGAACTGCGCGCGCGTCAGCGTGCCCCCGGGCTGGAAGGTGCCGTCGGGGAAGCCTGTGGCGATGCCGGCGGCCATGACCCGAGCGATGGCCGACGACGCCCAGAAGCCGGGCGGGACATCGGGCGGCGTGGTGGTGGCGGCCAGCACCACGAAGGTGCCCGGGCCCGGGATGAACGCGGAGACGATGCCGGTGCCGCGGGCCGTGGCGGCGAAGGTCCAGCCGGCGCGGCCCATAGCGTAGACGCTGAGCCAGTCAGGGTTCGTGCCGCTCGCCCCGTAGCGGAAGGTGGCGGCAACCGGCTGGGCGAGGGGGCCGCCAGCGACGGTGACCAAGTGGCTGGCCATCGTCATGCCGGCCGAAAGCGGCGGGGCGCCGGCGGGAACCGTGGCGGCGTCCGTGACGGTCAAGGTCTGGCCGGCGGCCAGGTCGCCCGCGGGCACGGTCATGGTGAAGGCGCCATCCGGCGTCGTCAGGGTGCCGCCGCTGGCGCCGACCGAGGTGGTGGTCGGCGTCGCGATGGCCGGGCCGGTGCCGACGCCGCCCGCGACCGGGGCGGCGGCCGACGCCGCGCCCACAGCGAAGGGCGTGCCGGTCAGCTCCGCCAGGTTCGGCTGGGTGGAGGCGTTGACGGTGACCGTGACGCAGCTGCCGGTGAAAGCCTGGTCTGATGCGGCAGTCCAGGCCGAGCCGTTCCACCAGTAGATCTGCTCACCCGCGGCAGTCACGCCGCACTGCAGGATCGTCACGGCGGTGAACGTGCTTCCGGGCGACAGGTCGACGTCGAAGTACGTGCCTGTGGCCGTGAAGGCCGGAGTGCCGCCGGGATCGCCGCTGTACTCGGAGACGGTCACGGTTCCGGAGCCGCCGCTCGCCTGCGCCGTGGTATCCGCGGTGGCGCCTGAGCCTCCTGCGCTGGCGGTGCCGTCATTGGCGGACCCGCTGGCGCTGCCGGTGACGCTGACACCGGTCGGGTCGGCGATGGCGGTGGCCGTGACGGGTGACGAGGTCCCCTCCATCGACGCGCCCACGGTCGAGCCACCGGCGGCCGGCATGATCAGGGTCGCGCTGTAGCTGCCGTCGCCCGCGGTGGGCACCGAAAGGGCGCTCAGGATACCGGCGGAGGCCGTCAGGTCCACCACCGCGTTCGGCACAGGGTTACCGCCGCTGTCTTGGACGACGCCGGCGAGCGTGACCGTTGCGCCCGGCGCCGCCTGGGCGGGTGACACCTGCAGGCTCACGCCGGCGGGCGCGTTGACCGGCGTCGCGTACGCGTACGTGTCCTTCGCGCTGATGGCCGGGGTCGCGCTCGCGTCGCTTCCGGCGACGATCGTGTCGGTGCGGGTGAGGGCGAGGCCCGCGGTGTAGGTGACCGCCACCTGGCCGCCGGCGTCCGTCGTGAAGGGCGCCGGGGTCGATGAGAGCGGGGTGCCGTCGGCGGTGGCGGAGCCGGCGTTGCCCGACAGCAGCGAGAGATAGACCGTGGCGTTGGCCACCGGGCTTCCCGTGGCGGTGCGCACATACACCGCTCCGGTGACGGTGTCGCCGGGGGCGAGCGAGCCGTCAGCGGCCAGGGGCAGCGGTGAGCAGGTCAGCCTGTCGCCCTGGGTCAGGGGTAACGGCGTGGCCGCCACAGCGAACGGCGTGCCGTTCAGCTGGGCCACGGTGGGGGACGTACTGTTCGTGAGCGGGCCGAGCGTCACACAGCCGCTGCCGTCCACGCTGCTTTGCGGGTTCACCAGCAGCCAGGTGGCGCCGTCGGGCGACCAGTAGACCTTGTCGCCGGCGCTGAGGCCGCACTTCCGGATCGTCACGCTCTGGAACGTGCTGCCCTGAGACACCGCGACGTCGAAGTACTGGCCGGTGCTCTGGAACGACACGCCGCCACCGGGGTCACCGTTGTAGTCGGTGACCGCGACCTCGCCCGTACCGTTCTGAGCTTGGGCGGTCACGTCCTGCGTCGGCGTGCCGGCGCCGCCGGCGGTGGCGCTGCCGCCGGGCGTAGTGCTCGCCGCGTTGCTGGAGCCCGCCACCGTCGAGCCGGACTGGTACGCCGCCTGGGGCGGGACCGTGATCGACAGGGGCTCGGTCGCCGTCAGGGCCGGGGCCGAGCTGTCCTCCACCTGCACCGTGAAGAGGTAGGTGCCGGCCTGCTGGATGGTGCCCGAGAAGTTGCCGTACGTGGCGCCGAGGCTCAGCCCGGGTGGCAGGGAGCCCTGCACCACTGACCAGGTATAGGGCGTGGTCCCGCCGGTCGCCTGGACCCAGCCCCAGTAGCCGCCGCCGACGCTGCCGCCGGGCAGCGAGTCCGTCACGATCGCCAGCTGCGAGTTGTTCGCCCCCGCCGTGAAGAGGTCGGCGCCGGCGCCCGGGCCGTTGCCGCCCTCGTTGCCGTTCGGCTGCTGCTTCCCGGTCACGATGGGCCCGGCGCCGTACGTGATGACGCAGCCGGCGCCGCCGCTGGCCAGGAGCGCGCACTTGCTGTACCCGCCCGCGCCGCCGGGCCCGCCCTGGCCGCCGATAACGAGGTCGGCCGCGTTCTGGCCGGCGCCGTTGTTGGCGCCGTAGGTCACGTTGCTGAGAGAGACGGTCGAGCCGGCCGTCGCGTAGATGGCGCCGCCCGCCGCCGCCCCGCCCTGGCCGCCGTCCTCGCCGGGTCGGCCGAGCCCGTACTGTTTACCGTATCCCGGCTTCCCGCCCTTGCCGAGCGCGCCGCAGGGAGGGTAGATCTGGCCCTGGGGAAATGCCGGCGAGACGTATTTGGTGCAGCCGCCCGCACCGCCGCCGCCGCCGTTGGCCACCGGCCCGGCCGCCGCGTCGCCGCCCTGGCCGCCGCCGCCGGCGTTGCCGCCAATCGCGCTGCCGCTGGCGAAGGTGACGCCGCCGAGGCTCAGCGTGCCCGCGTTGAAGATCGCGGCGCCTTCCCCGGCACCGCCCGGGCCGCCGACGCCCGCGAAGCCGCCGTTGCCGCTCTTGCCACTCTTGCCGCCGTTTCCGCCGTTTCCGCCGCTCCCGCCGCCGGTGCTGACCTTTTTGCACCCGCCGCCGCTCGGGACGACCCAGTCCCCACCCTTACCGCCGTTTCCGCCGCTGCCGCCGATCCCGCCGATGCCGCCCCAGCCGCCCCCGTATCCGGAACCGCCCTGGCCGCCGGAGCCGCCGCGGGCGACGTTGTACGCGAAGGTCGTGCCGTTGAGCCTCAGGGTCCCGGCGTTGTAGAGGGCGCCACCCTGGCCGTTGCCACCGCTCGCGCCCGGCTGGGAGGCTCCGGCGCTGCCGGCGTCGCCGCCCGCGCCGCCGGGCTGGCCTACGCCACCGCCGGTCCCGGACATGCACGACTCGTCGAATCCGGCTTGGCCCTTCGGCCCGTTGCCGCCGCTGCCGCCGTCGCCGCCGCTGCCGGCCTGCCCGCCGTTGCCGCCCTGGCCGCCGAGGCTCTGGTCGGACTGGAAGGAGCCGCCGGTGATGGTCAGGGTGCCGGCGTTGTAGATGGCCCCGCCCCGGGCGTCGCCGCCGCTCGCGGCGTACCCGCCGTCGCCGCCGTTGCCGCCGTCGGCCGCCCCGAGGACGGTGTTGGAGGTGCCGACGGCCGGCCCGCCGGGACCGCCGTTGCCGCCATTGCCGCCCCGGCCCCCGTCGCCGCCCCGGCCGCCCGTGACGCTGTCGGAGCTGAAGGTGGTGTCGATCAGGTCCACCGTTGCCCCCGTCGCGATGTACATGGCACCGCCCTGGGCGTCGGCGCCCGGGCTCCCTGGCCCGCCCGGTCCGCCGCTGCCTCCCGGCACGCCCTGGCTGTTCCCGCCGCCGGAGCCGGCCGTCCCGTTCTCGCCGTTCGAACCGTTCTGGCCGGTGAAGTGGCCGCTGACGACGCTGAGATCGATGAGGGTGAGGCTGCCCCCTTCGACGTCGAAGATCCGACCCGACCTGGTGCCGTCGAAGGTCGGGAAGCTCCCCGTCCCGTCGAGCGTCACCTGTGCCCCGGATTGGATCACGATGGTCTGCGTCGGCGTGAGCGTGCAGTTCGGCGGGAAGAGCAGCCAGACGGGCCCCTGGCCGGAGATGGCGCTCGCGAAGGTCGCCGGGTCGCAGGAGCCGAGGAACGCCGAGGCGTTGGTCAGGTTGAAGACGGCAGGCGTGCTCACCCCAGGGGTCGTGGCGTCGACCTGGAACTGGCCGATGGCGCTGTTGGCGGTGAAGCCGGCCTCCGCCAGGCCGCCCGAGGCCGTGTGGGTCGCCGTCGTCGCTTGAACGGTCCCCGCCCCGCTCGATGGCGGCGTGAACGTGACGGACGCATCCGGCACGGGGTTCCCGTATGGGTCCTGGACCTCGGCCTGCAGGGGGAGGGTGAAGTTGGTGCCCGCCACCGCGGCCTGGGCGCCGCCGCTATAGACCTGGATCGCGGCCGGAGCTCCGGGGGTCACGGTGAGCGCGAAGCTCGCGGTGCCTGCGCCCGTGGCGCTCGCCGTGACCGCGAACGTTCCGGCCTTCGTGCTCGCCGTGAGCACGGGTGCCGTTGCCACGCCGCTGCCGTCGGTCTGGGCCGAGGCGGTCGTGCCGCCGCCGGCGAAGGTGGCGCCAGCGCCGCCGGATGCCTGCACCGCGAACGTGACGCTCACACCGGACACCCCGTTGCCGTTGGCGTCGGTCACCTTGGCCTTGAGGTCGGTGGCGAACGCCGTTCCCACCGTGGCGCCCTGGGGCGTACCCGAGGCCGCGGCGATCACCGCCGCAGTGCCGGCGGGGCCCGCCGCCATCGCGAAGCTGGCCGGGAACTGGAGCCCGCCAGCCGTGAGCACCACCGGGTCGGCGGTGTCGGCGGTGCCCGCGGGCACCGTGAAGCGGCACGTTCCGGTGACGCCGAGCGCGCCGTTGCCGTCCGTCGCGCAGGCGCCGCCGAGGCTCAGCGGCGATCCGTCGAACGTCGCGGTCACCGCCTGGCCGGGCGGCAGACCGCTGACGCCGAGGTCGGCCGTGGCACCGCTGTACTGCGGGCCGGTGAACGCGACGTTGTAGTCGTAGATCGGAACGGCGGCACCGCCGATCACGACGCCGTCCGTGGTGTCGGTGGCGGCCAGGTAGAGCGGCCCGGGGAGGCAGTAGAACGCGGGTGAGCACGCGATCTGGAATGTCGCCGCGCCGGTCCCGTCCGTGACAGCCGTGTCCCCGCTGTTCACGTACCAGCTCTGGCCGCCGGAGGCCGGCCCCTGCACCCGCAGCGTGACCGTCTTGTTGGGCACGGGTGTGCCGGAGCCGTCTTGCAGATGCACGGCCGCGGTCACGGTCAGCGTCGCTGGCGCATTCGTTATGGAGAAGACCACCGTCGAGGGAGACACGGTCAAGGATGAGCCGGCCAGTGCGCTTGGCAGCACCGGGGACGTGAGCGTGTAGGCGGGGGAGGTCGCCGCCTGCGCGTCGCCGCTGGTCGAAACCTGGAGCGTGTACGCCGAGCCGGGAACCGGCGGGCTGGCGGTATTCCGGGCCGTGACCGTGACCGGCGTGGACGCCGCGATATTCCCGCCCAGCGTGATGTAGACGCCCGTGCCATACGCGCTGACCTGTGAGACGGGGACCGGGGAGCCGCCCGCTTCAACCTGGTAGTCGCTGGCCCGCGTCGAGAAGGCGGTCCCGCCCGGGCCGGTCATGGAGATCACGTCGCCGCTCACCAGCGATCCTCCGGCACTCGTCGCGAAGCCAATGGTGTACGTGGCCGCCGGAGCGCCGGCCGTGGACGGGGAGGCAGCGGCCGTCATCGCCGTCACCTGGGTCCCGGCCACCGACATCAGGAGGTCGATCTTGGCCGTCTGGGGCGGAGCAGACTGATCCTGAACCTGGATCACGGATCCGACCTTGCCACAGCAGTCGGCGCGCGGTGCCGTGCCGCTGATGGTGCCTGACGGGCTGAGGGATAGACCATTTGGCAGGGCGCCCTGGATGATGCTCCAGGTGTACGTGCCCGTACCGCCGGTCGCCTGGAGCGGCTGCGAGTATGGCTCACCCACGACGGCCGCTGGCAGCGAGCTCGGGACGGTCGTGATGGTGAGCGGGCCGGTGCTGGCCGTGATGTCAAACGCGTCGCTGGTGGCACCGGTGATCCCGTTCGATCTGGCCGTGAGCGTGTACCCGTTGCCCGCGTTGTTGATGGAGCAGCCGCTGAAGCTCGCGATGCCAGCGGCGGCCGTGGCCGGGTTCAGCGCGCACGTCAGCGCGCCGCCGCCTCCGTTGGTCCCGATCGCCAGCGTGACGGTGGCTGTGGAGCCGGTCACCGTGTTGCCGCCCGCATCCTGTACAGCCACCACGGGCTGCGTGGACCAGGCGGCCTCGGTGGTGCCGCCGGCGGGCTCGGTGGTGAAGACGAGACCGCTTGCCGCCCCCGGTCCGACGGTGATGGTTCCGCTCGTGCCGGTGATCGAGGCAACGGCCGTGTCGGTCGCCGTCAGCGTCGCGGTGCCCGCGTTGTACAGGGTGATCCCGCTGAAGGTGTGCTGCCCCGCGTCGGCGCCCGTGAAGGTGTAATCCGGGGGTAGGACCGGCGCCGTGCCGTTAGGCGCGTTGCCATCGGTCGTGGTGAAGTGGACCGTGCCCGAATAACTCGTTGCCCGGTTGCCGTACCGGTCCTCAGCCGTCAGGATGAGGCCGAACCCGGCCCCGACGGGTTGCTGCGCGGAGAAGAGCGTGAAGGCCAACCGGCTCGTGGCCGCCGCGGTCACGGTGACCGAGGCGCTCCCGGCGATGGTCGGCGTGGCTGTGTCCTTGGCGGCCACCGTCTGTGATCCTGCCGTCTTCAGCGTCACGCTGAAGGTACGGCTGCCTTGATCCGCACCGGTGAAGGTGTAGTTGGCCGGAAGCCCTGCCAGATCGTCGGTGCTGGTGAAGTGCACGGTTCCTGTATACCCTGTCACGGTCTTGCCGTTCTGGTCCTTGGCCGCAACCGTGATGCTGAAGGGTGCGCCCGCCGCAGCGGACGTCGGCGCCGCCAGCGAGAAGTACATGGCCCCAGCGGCCGATTGCATGATGCTGATCGGCACCGAGAAGGTGTTGTTGCTGGCGCTGGCCTCGTTGAGCGTGCCGCCGGCGTTGGTGTCGACGATCAGGTAGTAGCTGCCGGAGCCGGTGCTGGCGGGGATGGTGACCGACTGGCTGTTGCTGTAGCTGGCGCCAGCGGCCAGGGGGCCGTTGGCGGAGAAGCTGGACAGGGGAGTGGCGCCCACACCCGGCGTCGGCGAGCTCGCCAGGTAGACGGCGTCCGTCCAGCTGCCGCTGGCCGTGGCGCCGCCGGCGTTATACACGCTCCAGGACACGGTGAGCGTCTGGCCGGCGCTGGCCGAGCCCGGTGCGCCGGCGCTGCTGACCGTCAGGTCGGGCAGGGAGCTGGCGCTGCCGATGGTGATCGGCACCGAGAAGGTGTTGTTGCTGGTGCTTGTCTCCGTCAGCGAGCCCGTGGCGTTGGTCTGGAAGATCAGGTACTGAGCGCCCGCCGACGCCGATGCCGGGATGCTCACCGATTCGCTGTCGGTGTAGCTGGCCCCGGCGGCCAGCCCGCTGTGCGCGCCCTCGGAGAACGGGGGCGCGAGCGGCACCGCCCCGACGCCCAGGGTGGATGTGCCCGACAGGTAGACCGCGTCGCTCCACGTGCCGCTGGCCGCCGCGGTGCCGACGTTCTTCACCGTCCAGGACACCGACACCGACTGCCCCGCCGTGGCCGAACCCGGCCCGCTCGCCGTCGGCACCGCCAGGTCGGGCAGCGCCCCTCCAGCACGCGCTGCAGGCGTAAGGAGATATAGCAGCGCCAGCACACTGCATAAGACAGCGACCACGCGCCGGTACCGCATGTCCTGGTCCCTCCTCGTTCACGCCACCGGCCGACCTCTTGCGGCCTCTCGGGAGAGCGTTCCTCTCCTCGTTCACCCGGCGCGCCGGCGCCCGCGTCCGAGCCTCATGGCCCCCGCACGTCGTGGCCGGGGACCACTCAGTGCGCCGGCAGCAGCCGCTCGGCCAACTCGCCCAGAAACGGCAGGCGCAGAGCCTGGCCCCGGAAGGACCGCACCACGCACAGCGGCCAAGCCACGAAGAACACGGCCCCCACCAGGAAGCTCACGGGGGCCGCCAGGGCGAACACGACCAGGCGCACGCACGGGACCAGGCCCAGGACGGCAAAGAGGATCGAGTAAGCGATCCACGCCGCCAGCCACGCGGCGGAGAGCAGGATGGACTGCACGGCGGCGAGCCGCGCGGGCCGATTCCGCCGCTCCAGCACGAGGAAGACGATGCCGCCCATGAACCCGAAGAGATAGGCCAGGTCCGCGGCCACGCGGGGCGCCAGGCCGCTGCGCGTGCCGGCCGGCCCGCCCCGGCGAGCAGCACAGCTCCATCGACACCACCCGCCACTCGCCGATCGGCCTGCGCACCCCTCCACCCCTGGCCCAACCAGCGTTCGCACCCCGGACGCAGGGGCTACCGTCGTCCCGCTGCGGGTATCCCTGCCCCCACCGTAGTCCGACACGAGGGGACAACAAATCAGGGGGGATCCCCCGGATCCCCCCTGATCTTTAGCCTCGGAACCCCCTGATGTTAGCCGGAAGCCGGCTGCTACCCGCCGGCGTGGCGCTTGAAGTGCTCCCTCAGCACACCGCGGGTTGTGAGCGCCAGCTTGGCGTAGACGTGCCCCAGGTGCGTCTCCACCGTCTTCGGGCTGATGAGCAGCGCGCAGGCGATCTCCCGGTTGCTCCTGCCCTGGCTGACCAGCTCCGCCACCCGGTACTCCTGGGGCGTGAGCAAACCCAGCAGCCCCGTGCCCGGCCGGCTCCGGTGCCGCCCTCCCGCCGCCCGTCGTTCCGCCTCGGCCTGCCGCCGCCAGAGGCCGGCCCCGCATGCCTCAAACAGCGCGGATGCCACATCCAGGACAGGGCGCGCCCGGAGCGCGTTCCCTTCGCGGCGCCGAAACGCGCCCAGCGCCAGCAGGGTGCGGCCCTCCTCCAACGCTTCCCCCGCCTGCCGGTGCTGCGGCAGCGCCGCCGCGAAGTCCGCCTCCGCGTCGTCGACCCGTCTCTCGGCCGCGGCCAGCATGGCGCGGCAGCGCAGCGCGATGGCCCTGTCCCCTCGGTGGCCGGACCGGCGCGCATCGTTGCCCAGCCGGTCGATCAGCCCTGCGGCCGCCTCGATGTCCCCGAGATGCAGGAGACACTCGATGGCCTCCTGGCTCCAGCGGAAGGGGTCCGGCCCCCGGATACCCAGCGATTCCGCCAGGCGTCGACCTTGGGCGAACAACGCCGCTGCCCGGTCCCACGCGCCGCGCCGCGTGGTCAGCGTCGCCTGTGCAAACAGACTCAGCATGAGGGCAGGCTGCAGTCCCGCCGCACGGGCCTCCTCGGCCGCGGTGGCGAAGTGGGCCTCAGCCCCCTCCAGGTCGCCCATCTCCATCAGCACCCGGCCGCGGTGCACCCGCGGCTCCGCAGTCATCCAGGACAGGCCGGCGACCTGGTCGAGGACCGCGTCTCCGTGCGCGAAGGCCTCGCGCAGGCGCCCCTGCCGCCAGGCCAGTTCGGTCAGGAACGTGGCCGACCAGATCATGGCTGGCAGGCAGCGGCGGGCCAGGGCGAGGGCATGGACGCGCTCCAGCGCAGCCCTGGCCTCTCCGTAGTGGCCCGTGTATGTCGCCACGCGTCCGAAGACCGTCAGCGGGCTCCAGCCGACGGACAGCTCCAGGCTGTCGGGCGGTCCGGCAGGCTGGAGCATCGCCCCCTGCCGGGCCCAGCGGTAGGCCCTTTGCTGGCCACGAAAGCCGACGATCCACGCCCTGCAGGCCGCTGCCTTGGAGCGCGCCCCGACGTCGCCGCTCCGTCTGCCCCGGCTCCAGAGACGTTCCGCAGCCGCCTGCGCTTGCGGAACGTCTCCGAAGGACTGAGGTAGAATGACGGCCTCGACGCCGATCTCCACAGCCTGCGCGGCCGAGCATGCTTCCGCCTCAGCTTCGGCCAGGGCGATGTGCTGGCGGGAACCGTCCAGGTCTCCGGCGAAGGCGAGGGAGAACGCCCAGGCGGCGTGGATGCGGGATCGCAGACCAGCAGCGGAGGGCCGCGCCGCGGCGGCCGCCGCAAACGCCCTGCAGGCCGAGCCGTAATCTCCTGCCCGCTGCTCGGCCAGACCCAGTCGAAACTGCAATTCCGCGCGTTCGGCACCGTCGGCCAGGCAGAGCGCGGCCGCCTGGCGCCAGTGCAGCGCCGCCGACTCGTAGGCCACCAGCGCCTCGGCCTCATCGGCGGCGCGGCGGAGATCGGCCACCGCCGTGGCGTCACCTGGCTCTGCAATTTCAGCCAGGTGCGGCGCCAGCTGAGCGGCCGGAGCCCCTCGCGCCCGCAGCGTCGCGAGCGCCTGCCCGTGTAGTGCGCGCTGTCTGGCCAGTCCCAGGCTGTCGTACAGTGCCCGCTGGAGCAGGGGGTGCAGGAAGGACCACCTGTCGCGCCGCTGATCCGGCAGCACCAGGCCCAGGGCCTCCGCGGGCAGCAGCGCTGCCTCCGCCTCAGCCGGCGACATATCGGCGACCTCCCGCGCCACCTCCAGCAGGAAGACGGGACCCAGGGCGCTGGCCACCTCCAGCAGCTGCAGGGTATGGGCTGGCAGCCCCCGCAGGCGGCCAAGCAGCGTCGAATCACGCCGCGAGGCGCTCCGCCCGGGGGGCGCCACCGGCTGCGCGCCGCGCCAGAGCCGTCCCAGCTCCTCAACGAGGAAGGGGTTGCCGCCCGTGAGCCGCAGGGCCTCGCTCACCTGGACGGGAGTCGGTGGCGCCCCGAGAACGCCTGCCAACAGCTGCTCCGCCGACGGCGAGCTCAGCGGGCGCAGGTCCCAAAGCTCCGCAGCCCCCTTCCGCACCAGCCCTTCCGCCAGTTCGGACGCCGCCGCCGGCCAGGCCCGCATCGCCCCCACCACCGCCACGGGCAGCCCGGCCAGGCGGCGCGTCACGAAGCGCAACGCTTCCAGTGAGTCCGGGTCGCTCCAGTGCAGGTCATCCACGCAGAGGAGCAACGGACGCGTCTCGGCCACGCTGGCCAGCAGCCAGTACGTGGCATACAGGAGCGCCGCCCGCCCGGCCGCGCCGCCGCCAGCCAGCGGCTGCTCCGCCACCGAGCCATAGAACCAGCCGCGCAGGACGTCCACGCCGTGCGCCAGCTCCGCCGCGCCAGTCCCAGGTAGGCGCACCAACGATTCGAACACCTGATGGAGCACGGCGAAAGGGTATGCCTGCTCCTGCTCCTGGCCGGACGCCGAAACCACCGTGAAGCGGCCCTCGGCTTCCGCCGCCGCCAGCGCTAATAACCGCGTCTTGCCGAGACCGGGGTCGGCGCGGAAGAGCAGTGCTCCTCCGTGGCCCTGGTGCGCCGCGTCCAGGACCGCGGCGAGGCGGTCCCGCTCGATGCCGCGTTCCCACAGCCCTGACGTATTGGTCATGATGGATGCGTACCTGGAGTTGCGCTTCCCTCCCTCACGCGCACACCGGCCAACTGGCCGCGACCCCCCAGCCGGTGGAGGGTCGACGACGATCCCTCGCCCGTTCCACTCCCTGTTCAGTCAGAGGGCCGGCACCTGGGCCTGCTCACTCCCACCAACGCCCCGGACCGACGTCGACATCGTCTCGGCACGCCGTGCCCCAGCGAAGTGAATGTATCCTCAGGAAGCGGAGACGCTAACACGGAAGCCGAAAAGAAGCTGTTCGCTTGCGGCTCCGACGGCATATGAATTCCGCCCTCGGTCCGCGCAATCCTGCTTGGGACGCAGACGCCCGTGGGCAGGGGCACCGCACCCGACACCGATCGAGGACCGGAGGGGCCGAACTCACGGATAGGCGAATGTTCTGTTCGTGGACCTCGCCCGTCCGCAAAACCCATTTCACTGCGCCAACACCATCTTGGGGCTCTGAGGCCCTACGTTCGTGCAGGGGTGCTGGGCCCACGCCACCTGGTAAACGTTGCGGGGTGGTCTGGACGGGTCCTCTCGAGCCACCGTGTTGCAGTCCCGCTGTGCGCTCCGCTACCCTGTTCTGGCGACCGCGAACGCTTGCGCGGCCGGCGCCACCCGTCCAGGGGAGTCCCTTCCCCGCCCCAGTCTCGCGCTTCTGCCTCGGCCCGCGGCCCCGAGGTTGTGCGCTCAGGCCTTCTTGCGGGCGACCAAGGATATGTTCTGAAAGGTCAGCGTGGCGGACGACGGCCCGAGTTCCCCGACCGCCCGCCGCAGGCGACGCTCAACCGCTTCTTGCACCTGCCGCTGCGCGGGCGCGGGAACACCCCGCAAAAGGAGTGGCACGGTCCGTCCCTGACGGATCACGGCGACGGCGAGATCCGCGTCCGCAAAGTCGAAATGGTCCTCTGGGGGCAGTACCGCCTTCTCAATCGTCAGTCCGGCCTCCGTCACCAACCGTTCCAGTTCCTCGCGCGGCAGGAACGGATCGCGATACGGGCGCCCGTGCTCCGCCAGCGCTTCGCGAACCGGTTCCAACGCCACACGCCATCCCGGTCCCCACCCGACGCCCAGGGCCGTATTCAGCGCAACCCGTCCTCCGTGCCGCGTGATGCGGGCCATGGACCGGATCGCTGTTCCTTCGTCCGTGAAGTGCAGAAAGAGCGCGCCGAGGACCAGATCCACGACGTCGGAGGCGATCGGCAACTCCTCCGCGGGAGCGACCATGAAACGGATCCAGGACAGGCCGCGTTCCCCCGCCCGTTGCCGCGCCACTTCCAATTGGGCGGCGGAGGCATCGGTCACCAGGAGTTGGCCGCGCGGCCCGATGCGCTCGGCCAGGCCGCCGTCAAAAGTGATGCGACCGGAGCCCGCGCCGACCTCGACGACGGCAGATCCCGGTTCGGGGGCCACGGCCTCGACAAATTCCACGGCCTGCTGCACAGCGCGCGCGAACATCCGGCGGAAGTGGCCGTCAAACTCCCGCCCAAAGCCCGTGGCGAAGGCGCCGGCCCCAGTCCGGACAGATTCGCCTCCGGGGATCAACACGCGCTGTCGCCCGGCGTGGGTGAACACGATGCGGCCCTCGCCGGTGCCGCGCATGAGGACGCCCTTCCGTTCGTAGAGCGCCTGATCGGCCATGTCCACTGCGTCCAGCAGCCCACCCGGTTCAAAGGTGGCCACCCCGAAGCTGAGCTGCAGGGGGAACGGCATGGCTTCTTCTTGAGCCGCCGCATGGGCGGCGGCCACCACGCGTTCCCCCAGTGTCTCCGCCAACGCCTCGGCGTGCTCGTCCATCACCACCACGAACTCGTCGCCACCGAAACGCACAAGCAGCGCACCTTCGGGCACGCATGCCGCCAGGGCCCTCCCGGTCATCAGCAGGGCTTGGTCGCCGCGACGATGTCCCGCCAGATCGTTGATCTCCTTGAGCCCGTCCAGGTCGAAGAAGACGACCGTACCCGGCCGGGCATTCCGATCCGCGAACTCCCGTTCCCACTGGTGCCGGTTGTACAGCCCCGTCAGGGGGTCGTTCAGCGCCCAGTCCAGAGACGGCTCCGGCCTGTGGGCGGCCTCCGTCTCAGGCCGGACCGTCACCAGGAAGTGCCACTCGGAGTTGTGGAAGAAGCGGGTGCCGTTCAGGTGGATGATGCGCGCGTGCCCGTCTGGGGTTGTGGTGCGGCAGGGGAAGGAATCTCCGGTTGTGAGCGCGGGGGAAACGACGGTGTTGATCCACACCGAGATATCGATGTCCTCGGGCGGGCCCAGGTGAAGGGCCACGTGGCCGATCTGTCCCGCCACCTCCTCCAGGCGGATGCCCCAGAGCGCCTCCGCCCGGGGGTTGAGGTAGACGATGCGATAGTCGGCGTCGGTGATAAAGGCTGGCGTAGAAAGGCCACGGTACGCTTCATACGCACCCGCACTCGACCCTGCCACGGGCATCCCCTCCCAAGACCGCAGTCGCGTGGCGCCCAAAGCGGGAACCGGCCTGGCTCACCGTGTTCGGGCATTGGGCGCCAGAGGCTTTCCGTCCACTTCTTCCCTGAGAAGCGCCCTCGCCCCGGTTTTCGGCTGGAACGAGGGTGCCCGCCGTGTCGAATGCACGTGCACCGTACCGCGAACCGCGTGCGGCGGCAAGCGCGTGAACATCGTGCTCTGCCGTCCGCACCCGGCCGCCCGTGTGACTGAAGAGCCGCGGCAAACGAGGCACAGTCCGGTGCACAGTCCATTGAGGCGTCACCTCCGCTGACGGGCGCACAACCAGGTCACCTTCCAGCACCTCACGCCGCCTGCCGTCGTCCGGTACAGATAACACCTCCTTGTGGGCGAAGCTGCCGCGCTTGGTCATACCGACTGGTCCGCCCGGTGGTCAGGTGGCGGATGCGCCGGAAGTCTGTGCGGACGTTCGCTGCCCGGATGCGCGGGAGCCGACCGCGGGCATGTCCCGCACCGCGCCTTCCGGGATGAAGGTGCCGAATGCGGTTGCGCCGTGTGCGGCGTGGCGCCCGACGCCGATCCGGTCGGCTGGCGTGCGGGCAGCGCGCGCGGCGGGCGAGACAGCGCCAAGTCGAAGGCGGGCGACGTCTGACGAACGCTTTCTGAACAGCGGCGCAGGGAACTCCGGCCGTCGGTCGAAGAGTCGGTAGCATTCCTTACTGTTCACGTTACCACCAACATACATCGTCCAGGGCGGTGCCCCGGGGCTGGTCCCTATGTCCATGCATGCGTCCTGCGTTAGAACGAGCGGCCACCTTCCGGCAGAGAGTGGGTGGGCTGTGGCAGGCCGGTGGCGTCCGATGACAACACCTCCCTCTTTCGCGCAGCAGGCGACCCCGCTGGACGTGCGGTTTACAATCCTGGGTATCCGCATCCTTCAGGATCGGCACACTGGCCGTCTGTTCTGGAAGGTGCGGGGCAGGAGGCCCATCCACCGGCTGTGGCCGGTCTTCAACCGTTCCTGACCACATAGCGACACAAGCAAACGCTGGCATACACCCACAATCAGGCGATAGCAGGGAGCCGTTGCGGGCAGAGGCAGGGAGCTCCGGGACCGCGCGGATCCTGTTCCGCCCGATTCTCTGCCGCGTCGCCACACCCGTTTCCGAGGTGCGGTGGGGGGATACTCCGGGGCAGCAGGTGGGCGGCAGGTCCCCGGCTGGTGTCGGGGATCTCCCTGCGGCGGCGCGGAAGGGGTCGCGGGCGGTCTCGCGCACCCGACGCCCCGGAGAACCCGCACCTGCCCGCACCGCTTTCCGAACCGCAAACGCCGTGCTTGTCGTGCCGGGAGCTGGGGGAGCGGCCGCTGGTGATGGCGCCGCCGGCGGTGTGCCATGATCCCGGTGGATCCGGGCGTTCCCGTCGGCCGCGGGGGTGATCGGCGAGGGCAGGTGCCCGATCCGCCGGTCGGCCGGCTCGCAACCTCCGCGCCCACACCACCAGGCGGTGCAGGATGTGCGGCGCCCTCATTGACAGTCCTATGCCCGCCACGCTAAAATCCCATTAAGTCGCAAGGTTTGAAGGATATTTGCAACTGGGGGAGGAGCCATATGCCTGCCGGCTATGCCCATCCAGAACTCATTGTCGAAACCGCCTGGGTGGCTGAGCACCTCAGCGACCCGAACGTACGCCTCGTCGAGGTGGACGAGGACACCTCGCTTTACGCGCAGGGCCATATCCCAGGTGCGGTGACGCTCGACTGGTGGAAGGACCTCGAGAACCAACTGA
The DNA here is from genome assembly GCA_021803205.1 of Bacillota bacterium. GTDB lineage: Bacteria > Bacillota > Sulfobacillia > RBS10-35 > JAJYVN01 > JAJZMB01. Next base: position 16,049 of record JAJZMB010000153.1, read on the forward strand.
CGCGTGACGTACTCAGTGGCGAGGACTTCGCGGCGAAACTCGGCGTCCACGGCATCGGCGACGATACGACCGTGGTGTTTTACGGTGACAAGAGCAACTGGTTTGCGACGTACGCATACTGGCTCTTCCGCTACAATCGGCACGACCAGGTGAAAATTATGAATGGCGGCCGCCAGAAATGGATTGCGGAGGGGCGCCCGCTGACGGCGGTCCTGCCCGTGGTGGCTCCGACCACGCACCGCGTGGGCGGCACGCGTCCGGAGATTCGGGCCCTGCGTGAGCAGGTCCTGAGCGGCATCGGCAGGCTGGCACTGATTGACGTGCGCTCAGCGCGTGAGTTCTCAGGGGAAATTATCGCGCCGGAGGGTTACCCGCAGGAGGGAGCGCAACGCGGGGGCCATGTGCCGGGTGCGGCAAACATTCCGTGGGGCGAGGCGGTACGCGCGGACGGCACCTTCAAGTCAGCGGATGAGCTGAGGGCGCTGTACGTGGGCAGGGGGATCACCCCGGAGCGCGAGGTGGTGGCCTATTGCCGTATCGGCGAACGCTCGTCGCATACCTGGTTTGTCCTGCATGAGTTGCTGGGGTATGACAGGGTGCGCAACTACGATGGTTCTTGGACCGAGTACGGGAGTATCGTCGGCGCACCGATCGAACGCTAGCTCTGCCGCTGCAAAAGTCCGCTTCGGGGGTATCCGTTTAAACGGATTAAACGGACCCTCACCCAGCACCGGCCCGGCGAGCAGCCGACGGTCATCGCGGAAATGGACGCCACCGTACAGGAACCCTCCCGGACCAGGGGGCTCTGGGCTGAGCCTCCCCGGGGCTGAAGCCGGGTACCTGCGCCGCGTCTCTTCTGGTCAACTTCCCGGCCCGTCGGCCCTTCCACCGGCAGGCCAATCGCCATTCCGGATCGCCCGACCGAGGTCCCAAGGCCTACCCCGACCACTCATGCTTGAGCGCTGGTGTTCAGGACATCTGCTTCAACCCCCGTGCGGATTGCAGTAGACTCCGGGTGGCGCCGGCCGGTCTGCGACGGCATTCCCGGACCGTGGCAGCGGTGGGCGGCGCGGCACGAGCCTGGAGGCGGTGACGGAATGCGGGGTGCAGAGGCCGGGGTGGGCGGGCGCTCTCCAGCAAGGGCCGCGGTGCTGGCCGGCGCCTGGGGCAGGGTGCGCCTGCCGCTGGCGGGCACCTGCCTGCTGGCCGGCGTCCTGCTGCTGGGCTTTCCCGTCTGGTCCGGCTGGTGGGCCAGGCACGTGCAGTCCGTGGCCGCCGCGGAGTTCCGCGCGCAGATCCACGCGCAGACCAGGGACCCCGCCCGCCGCGGCGGTGCGGCCGCGGCGCTTTCCGCGCCGGCCGCGGGGGTGCTGCCGCTGCCCGGTCTGACGCCGGGATCCCCGTCGCCCTCCGGTTCCGGCTCGCCGCCGGTTTCCCGACCCGGTTCGGTCCTGGCCCAACTCCGGATCCCGTCCATCGGCGTCGATCAGTTCGTCCTACGGGGGCTCACCTACGCCCCGGCGGTTTGGACGCGGCTGCTCCGGGACGGTCCCGGCCACCTCGCGGGCAGCGCCCTGCCGGGTCAACCGGGCAACGTGGTGATCTTCGGGCACCTGAACATCTGGGGCTCGGTGTTCTACCACCTGGATCAGGTGCGTCCGGGGGACGCAGTGGTGCTGAGCGATTCCGCGGGCACCTTCACGTATACGGTCACGGGCCGCGAGTCCATCGCCGCCACCGATCTCGCCGCCGTGGCTCCGCGGCACGCGGGTCCGGCCGTGCTGCAACTGGTGACCTGTGAATCCGTTTTCCAGAACGATCGGCTGGTTGTCGAGGCAAGGCTGACGGGAACCGTCCCGCCGGCCCCGGCGTAGTCCCGCCAAGCGCAGCCGGTCCTCCGCATCTTGCGCGGGAGGGGTGGACGCCCCGGATGCGCGGACCATCACCGGTTCGCCGCGCGACCCTGGCCGCCTGCGCCTGCCTCTTGGCCCTTGGCGGCTGCGGCGGGGGTGTGTTCGGGCACCGGTATCCGGCGTCTGCCGCGGCGGCGGCCGTCACCGTGGCTCAGGCCGAGCAGGTGGTGCGGAGCTACTTCACGGACATGGCGGCAGGCAGGGACAGCGCCGCGGCGCATCTCTGGAGCACCACCTGGCAGCGGGCGCACCCGATCTCCGGTTGGGCTTCGAGCCCGCCGCTGCCGCCCGGGGTGCAACCGGAGTTCGGCGGCGCCACAGCTGATGGCGGCGGCACCGTCACCTTGGCTGTGCGGGGTGTGGCCGGTAGCCCGCTCGGCCCGCGCTGGGCCACGGGGACGTTCACCGTCGGGATGGCGGCCGGTTCCCCCCGGCTCCTGGGCGGTGGGCTGCAGCCCCCGTCGGTGCCGCTGAATCTGCAGTCCCTCGCGGTCAGGGGCGCCGCCGGAGACCAGACGGGCGACGCCCCCTGTGGCGGATACACCGTGCGCTGGTCGCTGCGGGCCGACGCGACGGCCGGCAGGGGCGCCGTCAGCGCGGTGGCGGTGACCGCGCCGGACGGCCACAGGCTGCCCCTGCCGGCGTTGCCCGGTTTCTCCTTCGGTACCGTCCCGACGTTCTGCGGGGACTTGCTGGGCAACGGTGGCATGGACCTCGTCCTGACCACGGCCACCACCTCTGCCCACTACTACCGCCAGGCCGTCGTCTATGCCCTCAGCCCGACCGCGGTGCGGCTGATCGGCCAGGTCCCGTCGGCGCAGGACGCCCGTTATCCCCGCCCGGTGGCGGAGGACGGTCTGGTGCCCTACGCGATGGTTGGCATGCACCAGATCGACGACGTCGGTTACGGCCCCATCCTCGCGCCGGTGATCTGGGCCTTCTCGGGGGGCATCTATCAGAGGGAGACCCCGGCCTTCCCCGATGTCCTGCGGCGGGACATCGTCCGGCGCCTGGCCGATCCCGGAGCGTGGCGCCGCTGCGCGCGCGGTTTTGTGGCCTGCGCCAGCCCCGACCTCCTGGTCGCCTACTATGACTATGCCAAACTGGGGGAGGCCTCCGCCGGCCTGGCCCACCTGGAGACCCTGGTGCCCTCCGGCGAGCGCGCTTGGCTTGTGGGACAGGCGCAGGTGGTGGCCATGAACATCGCCCTGCCCTGAATGCGACGGGCGCCCACTCCGCCCGCGCGGGTCGCGGCGTGCGGGCCGATCTCAGCCGTGGCGTTTTCCGACCGGGGGGCAGGGCGTTCCGCCTCCCGGGCAGGCGCCTGCGGGGGCTTGCCGGCCAGGGAGCCGGCGGTCCGGGGGTCGAGGGCGCAAGGCATCCGAGGCGATCGGATGGCCAAGGCGCCCGGACGGGTTCGCGGCAACGGTGGCCGACCACAATCATTTGTGGACACGGGGGGTTCGTAGCAGCCAACACAGTTGATGAGCATAGATGATGCTGCCTTCTAGCTGTGCTACCGTGGGGGCATGGACAGGCTTCGTTGGATGGAAGAGGCGGCGGGTCTACTGGGGATCCATCCCCAGACCCTGCGGGCATGGGACGTGCAGGGCAAGATCCGGGTGGTGCGGACGCCCGGAGGCAAGCGGCGCGTGCCGGAGAGCGAGATCCGGCGCCTGCAAGGCGAGGGGGTGGCGGGCGACGGCCAGGGCCTGCCGCAGGCCGCCAAGGTCCGGGCGAGGCTGTCTGCCTTCCAACACGGCGACCTCGTCTTCGCCGGACGGGCCCTCTCTCCCGAAGGCCTCCTCGAGTGCCGCTCCCAGGGCCCATGCCAGACGAGCCCGCTCACCCAGCTCTTGCTCCGCTGCTCGCCACGACTGCCAATCCCCGCCCCCTACCGCGACCCCCTGCTTCCCCGTCACCGCCCGCCAACCCCTTCCCCCGAGGTCCCCTCCCTCCCGTCAATCTCCACAATCTCTGGGACAGCACCCGGCCCGGCGCCCGTCATCCCCCGCCCCTGGTCACCACGCCGATGTTGCCGTCGGTCTCCATCGCCGCGTACTCGACGTCGGCGACGCTCGCCACCTTGAGTTCGCGCAGTTTGGCGCGCAGATCCTCTTCCTTCATGTGGAGGCGGCGCAGGTTTTCGCTCCTGACCGCCCCGTGCTCCACCAGCGGGGTGGAACGGCCGGCCAGCAGGCGCGAGACCGCATCCGAGCGGTAGGCCGCGAGGTTCGCCAGCCATGCGAAGGCCGTCAGGGTGGCGATGGCCAGCGTCCCTCCCCAGATGGGGATGACCAGGTTCAGGATCGCCGCGCCGGCCAGCGTGCCGTAGGTCACGTTCACCGCGAAGTCGTAGGGCTTTTCGCTGACTGTCGTCCGCCGGTTCAGGATGCGTGTCGCGACCATCAGCAGGAGCGCGTACCAGATCGCCCGCCCCACGTACACCATGCCGATAGACTGCCCCCGGGCGGGATTTCGATGTAGTGTCAGCAGTACCCGGTTTTGCCGGACAAACCCGGACCTCCGCCGTGCGTGCCGCCCCAATCCGGCGTGCGCCGGTCGCCCGCGGGTCGTTGCAAAAGGCCGCGGATGGCCGGACGGCGGGCCCACCGGGCGCCACTGCCGCGACGGCGCGGACGGACGCGGTTGCCGGGGTCCCCGAAACGTTCTCCGGCCGCGGGCCCGCGCGCCGCCGGCCGCCGCGGCGGCATGGCCGGGGGGTGCGGGCCCGCGGCAGGAGTCCTTCCCCCCGGACGGGAAGGGGAAGCGAACCGATTTGGGCCCGCGACCGCGCGGGCGCAAGGCAGGGATGCCCGGTATGGGCGATGCCCGTCTCCACCCGGTTGTGGTCCGCTTCGATGCGCCGCGCGCCGCCGTGGCCGCCGGTCTCTGCCGCGGGCCGAACTTCGGCCGCCTGGCCCAGGCGGCGGTGGTGTACACCACCGCCCGGAGCAAGGGGCCGCCCACTGCGCCCTTCCAGCGCGGCGCCCACACCGGCCGGCGCATCCAACCCCGGGCGCGCCGCCACGACGTGGGTGGCTTGGCGCCAAAGCGCGCCCCGGCGCGGACCCTGCCGGGGCTGCTCGGGGTCGGGCATCCGTCGTTGGACGGATGCGACGTGGGGGTGGCGCGCACGTCCGAAGTCGGCTGGACCGAGCAGGAAAGCGTGGGCGCCGCCCGCTGGAACCCGCTGACGCACACCACCGTGTCCGCCGGGACCACCCGACCCCACAACCTGGCGGCGGCCCCCCGGGAGGAGCACGCCGCCGCCGCGCAGCACCCGGACATGGTGGCGCGACAACTGTCGCGCCGGCACGGTCCCGCTGGCTTCCCGCCGCCAGCGCGCTGCGTCCATCCAGTCAAGCCGGGCTTCGCCGCGACGTCGGGCGGCCTATGCGCGGTCCGCCGCCAGCGGGTCGCGGCGGGCCAACGCTGGGAGGGGAGCAACGTCCAATGAACGTCATCGTCGTGCTCATCGACACCCTGCGCCGCGACCACCTGGGCCCCTATGGACGACCGCCGCTGCCGACGCCGGCCTTCGACCGTCTCGCGGCCATGGGGACGACCTTCGACCGCTGCTGCCTCGGCTCGTACCCCTGCATGCCGGCACGGCGCGACCTGTGGACCGGGCGCTACGAGTTCCCGCACCGTGGCTGGGGGCCGTTGCTGCCCGGGGACCGCGACCTGCCCTCGGTGCTGTCGGCGGCGGGCGTGCGCACCATGCTGGTGACCGACCACTACCACCTCTTTCAGCCGGGGTCAGGCAACTACCACTTCGGCTTCGAGGGCTGGGAGTTCATCCGCGGCCAGGAGGACGACCACTGGGCCACGGCGGATGTCCCGACGCCCTGGCCAGCCGAGCGTGAGCGTAAGCTGCACCGCCGCTGGGAGCGGTACTGGCGCAATACGGCGGACCGGAGGGACGGGCTGCTCTGGCGCTCCGCGGAGGACACCTTTGCCGCGCGGACGTTCGCCGCGGCGGCGCACTGGCTGGAGGCGAACGCCGGCACGGCCGCGCCGTTCTTCCTGCTGGTCGACTGCTTCGACCCGCACGAACCCTTCGATCCCCCGGCGGAGTTCCGGCGCGCGGCCGGGGCGCCGGATGACGCCGTGCCCTGGCCGATCTACGGCCGGGCCGACCGGTACACCGCAGAGGAGCTGACGGGCATCCGGGCTCTGTACGCCGGCGAGGTGGCCCTGGTGGACGACCGCCTCGGGCGGTTCCTGGACGTCTGTGAAGGCCTGGGGCGCCTGCGGGACACGGTCATCCTCGTCACCACCGACCACGGGCACCTCTTCGGCGAGCACGGCATGATCGGCAAGCCCTCTGCCAGCCACGGGGACAGCAACCTCTACCGGCCGCTGGCCCACGTGCCGCTCCTGGCCTATCACCCCAACGGCCGCGGGGGCGTGCGCAGCCCCGCCCTGACGCAGACGGTCGACCTGTATCCCACTGTGCTGGAAGCGCTCGGGGTGGCCGCGAACCACCCCGTCGACGGGAGGAGCCTGCTGCCGCTGCTCGGGGGACGGGGCGGGACGGACGCGCTGCGGCGTGTGGCCTGCTACGGCAAGTTCGGAGAGGCGATCCAGGTCACCGACGGCGAGTTGGTGCTGCACCAGTGGCCCGCCGGGGAAGCGAACGCGCCGCTGCACTGGTACGGGGCGGAGCCGCCGGCCTTCCTGCGGCCGCGGGGCGTGGGGGCGCCGGAGCCCTGGCCGGCGCCTGCGCTGGCCCGCTATCCGGTCGACTGGGTGCGGGGGCCGTGCCGCACGGTCCTGTTGGATGCGGCCGAGGATCGCGACCTCGCGGCCGAAAGGCCGGGGGACGTGGCGCGGCTGCAGGCGGAGCTGCGCCGCTGGCTGCGCGAGGTCGGGGCGCCGGCCGAGCAGGCGGAACGCCTGGGGCTGTGAGGCCGGCAAGGGGAAGCCGCAGGGGGCGGCGTAAATGCGCGGCCCCGCTTGTGACGCCGGTCACAGGCTGGGACCGCCGCAGCCCGCCTCAGGCTTGCGGTTGGTCATTGCGCCATTGTTGCGCGCGGCAGCGGGCGGACACAGATGCGAGCGAGATGATGAAGTCCATCAGGTTGGCGCAGTGGGCACGGCGGAACGGGATCCACCCCCGGGCGACCCACCGGCCGATATCGGCGCCTGACGCCACCCTGCAGTTGGCGCACCAGCTGGAGGGTGACCGGGAATGTGTGGCGAATGGGCGCGCGAAACGTTTTGGGATCCCCGCGGGCCGTGCGCCCGGTGCCGGTGTGGGACGGGCGACGGCGGGGCGCTCCACCCTTGCCGACTGTGCGTGGGACAAGGAGGCCGGACATGCCGGAGAAGCTGTACCCGGTGCTGGAGCGGCGGCGCCTGCTGCGGGACGGGCTGCGCGTGTCGGCGGCGCTGGGCGGGGCCGCCTTCCTCGCCGCCTGCGGACCGGCGGCGGCGGTGCGCAAGGGTGCGTCGAGCACGAGCAGTTCGTCGGCCCCGAGCGCCGCCGCGGCCACGTTCCGACTCGGGGCGGATATCCTGCCGAGCCAGTTGTCCAATTTCAACCCGTTCCAGAAGACCGGCAACTGGAGCCAGATCTTCGACTATCTCTACGACACCCTGCTCTACTTCAGCCCGGTGGACGGCAAGCTCCTCCACCGCCTGGCCACGGGCTACAGTTGGAATCCGGCTGCCACGCGACTGAGCGTGACGCTGCACCCCGGCGCGCGGTGGCAGGACGGTACACCGCTCACGGCGGCGGATGTCGTGTATACGTTCAAGGTGCTGAAGGACGATCCCGCCCTGGACACCTATGCCCTCTGGCAGAGCATCGAGGCGGTCACCGCCTCCGGGGCGGGGGGCGTGGTCTTCAGCACCAAGAAGCCGTTTCCGTCGCTGCCGGCCTATCTGAGCACGGTCTACATTGTCCCGGAGCACATCTGGAGCGCGCAGAATCCGGCCAACTTCCTCAACAACCCGCCCACCGTGGGCAGCGGACCATTCGCCTTCGACCACTACACCCCCGGGACCGACATCCTGCTGCGCGCCAATCCCAGGTACTTCCTCGGCGGGCCCCGGGTCGCCTATCTGGACATCCTGATGTACGCCAACGCGCCGGCGGCCAGCCTGGCCATGCTGCGCGGCAACATCGAGACGCCCGGGGGCGGCATCGCCATGCCGAGCCTGCCCCAGATGCTGAAGATGCCCGGGGTGAAGTACCAGCTGTACACCAACCTGGCCAACTTCGTGCTGTATATGAACAACGGCCATCCGGCGCTGGGCGACCGGCTGGTGCGGCGCGCCATCGCCGCGACGATCGACCACACGGCGCTGATCGCGGCCGACCAAGGCGCCGCCTTCGCCGGCAATCCCGGCTGGCTGCCCAAGGCCTTCGGCGCGGCGTGCGACCGGGCGCTGATCACCGACTCCCGCTATGCCTTCAATCCCAAGGGGGCCCCCGCCATGCTGGCGCAGGCGGGATACAAAAAGGGCTCCGACGGCAAGCTCGCCGGTCCGGACGGCAAGCCCGTGCGCCTCACCTACTACGCGCCCGCCTCCGCGCCGGCGCAGGACAAGATGGCCTCCATCATCCAGCAGGGCATCGCGGCCCTGGGGGTCACGGTCACGCCCCGGTTCGTGACGGGGCCCGAACTGACCACGGTCCTCCGCTCCGGGCAGTACGACCTGGTCCAGGCCGCCGCCAGCTTCCCGCCCGATCCCCAGGCCGCGCTGTTCGCCTACTTCTCCTCCGACGAATCGGCGCCGGAAGGGCAGAACACCGTCGGCCTGAACTACGCTCGCTACCGCAACCCGCAGCTCGACGCCCTGCTGGCCCGCTCCGCGACCACGGTCGACACGCAGCAGCGGAACAAGCTCTTCTTCTCCGCCCAGCAGCTCATCGCCCACGAGGCGCCCGTGGCGGTGCTGTATGAGGGCGCGGGCCACATCCCATACAGCACGGCCAAGTTCACGGGCTACCGCACCGACGTGCCGGTCGATTCCGCCTTCAGCCTGATGGCGGTGCGGCCGGTGTAGGGGGCGGGGCGCTGGAGACGGCGGGGCGGGTGGCGTTCACCGCGCCGCGGGCAGTCTGGGCCCCGGAGGTGTGGAGGATTTGGAGCAGGAGGTCCAGGCCTGGGTGGCCGAAGTGAGACCGGCGGATCCGGCGGCCGCGCTGCGCGCCCGCCAGCGCCTGGAGAGTCTGACCAAGCCGGCGCAGAGCCTCGGCCTGCTGGAGGAGATTGTGGTCCGGCTCGCCGGGGCTACGGGCTTGGTCGTTCCCGCGGCCTCCCCGGCCGCCGTCGTCGTGATGGCGGCAGACCACGGCATCGCGGATGCGGGCGTCTCCGCCTACGCCCAGGAGGTCACGGGGCAGATGGCGCTCAACATCGGGATGGGCGGCGCCGCCGTGAACGCCCTGGCGGAACACGCTGGCGCCGAGGTCGTGTGTGTCGACGTGGGCGTGTGCAGCGAGGTGCTCCACCCGCGGGTGTTGCGCCGGCGGGTACGGCCGGGTACCGGCGATATCTCCTCCGGGCCGGCCATGCGCCGTGAGGAGGCGATCGCCGCCTGCCGGGTCGGAGTGGAACTGGCCGGCGAATTGGCCGGGCGCGGCATCCGCCTGATCGCCGCCGGGGAACTGGGGATCGGCAACACCACTGCCGCGGCCGCGGTGCTGGCGGCGCTCACCGGCCTGCCGGCTGCCGACGTGGTGGGGCGCGGTACCGGCATCCACGCGCAGGCGTTGCGGCACAAACTCTCCCTGGTCGAAGCCGCTCTGTCCCGGAGCCGGTCGCGGGCCGACGATCCGCTCGGCGTGCTCGCAGAGGTCGGCGGGCTCGACATCGCGGGCCTGGTGGGGTTGATGCTGGGCTGTGCGAGCCGGCGCGTGCCGGTGGTATTGGATGGCTTCATCACTGGCGCGGCCGCTCTGGTGGCCGCCACAATCTGCCCGGCAGTCACCGACCACCTGTTGGCCAGCCACTGTTCCCCGGAACCGGGTCACCGGGAAGCCCTGCGGCGGCTCGGACTCACCCCTTTACTGGATTGGCAGCTCCGCCTGGGGGAGGGTTCCGGCGCCGCCCTGGTGTTGCCGCTGGTGCAGGGGGCCTGCCGGGTGATGGCCCAGACGGCCACCTTCGCCGACGCCGGGGTCAATCCCGCGCGCACTCCCGCGGCGGAGACCCCGGAGGCTCCGCGGGAGCCGGTAGAGCGGCCGCTGCCCGGCGGCAGGCGCCCCGTGCCCAAGGATTTCACCGAGGCGGAGACGGCCGCCGTGTATAGGGCGATCGCCAAACGGCGCGATATCCGCGCCTTCCTCCCGGATCCGCTGCCCAATGATGTGCTCGGGCGCCTGCTGGAGGCCGCGCACCAGGGCCCGTCCGTGGGCTTCATGCAGCCTTGGAGCTTCATCCTCATCCGCGCAGCCAAGACCAAGCAGGCGCTCCACAGGGTCGTCGACCGGGAACGGCGGGCCGCGGCGCTGCATTTCACCGGGGAGCGGCAGAACCACTACCTGCATCTGAAGCTCGAAGGCCTGCTGCAGGCGCCCCTGACCGTCTGTGTCACCTGCGACCCCACACGCGGCGGCCGCCACGTCATCGGGCGGAATTCCATCGCCGAGACGGACCTTTTGTCCACCGCCTGCGCCATAGAGAATCTCTGGCTCGCCGCCCGCGCCGAGGGGGTCGCCATGGGATGGGTGACCATTTTTCAGCAGGCGGACATCCAGGAGATTCTCGGCATCCCGCCGCACGTCCAGCCGCTTGGTCTGCTCTGCCTCGGTTACACGGCCCACTTCCCGGAACGGCCGCTGCTGCAGCGGACCGGGTGGCGGCAGCGGCTGCCGATCGAGGAACTGGTCTTTGGGGAGCGATGGGGGGGGATTTTCCGGGGCGGGGTGGGGGCCTCACGGTGACCGTTCCCGCACGCCGCCACCCGTCCCACCGTTTCGACTGCGCACCGCCCTCCACTGGGTGGGAGGGCTGGCGGCGCCGCGGGAGACCCGTCCGGCGTGGTGCCCTGCGGCGCCTTTCCCCTCCTGACGCGCCCAGGCGGGGGGATTCGCCAGGGTCCGCGTCTGGGCGCGTGGACCGACCCGCGGGGCGCGCCGAGCGGGAACGGGTGGGAGCGGGGCGCGGCCGGCTATGCCGGCGCTCGCTGGCGGATGAAGTCCACGAAGGCTTGGGCCACGTTGGTCAACCGCCGGGGGTCGAAGAGCAGGTGCATGACCCGCAAGATGCCCACACCCCGCAGGCGGACCAGGGACAGGGCGCCGTGCCCCGTGCGCTCCGCGACCGGCAAAGAGACGAAGCCGATGCCCTGGCCGGAAGCGATGGCGGCGATGTGGGCCTGCGCACCCGTGACCTCCGCGGCCACACGTTTCGGCGGCAGGGACCTGCCCTGAGCCGCCAGCGCCGCGAGGACCGCCTCCGAGGTGCCGGACCCGGGTTCGCGCACCACAAAGGTTTCGCCCGCCAGCGCATCGACATCGACTTCGGAGAGCGCGGCCAGCCGATGTGTCCGCGGCAGGGCCAGCACAATCTCGTCCTGGGCGATCGGAATCTGTCGCAGCGCGGGGCTGCGCGCCCGGCGGCCCAGAACGCCCACGTCGCAGTGGTGGCGGCGCACGCACTCCTCGACGCTGGCGGAATTCATGACATGCAGGTGCGAGTCCACGCCGCCGTGCAGGCGGCAGAACTCGGCCAGCAGCGGCGGCAGCACCACCTCCGCCGGCGCGCTGCTCGCGGCGATGTGCAGAGTCCCGGCCAGTCCGCCGCCGGCGGGGAGGGTGGGCAGGAGCCGGTCCCACGCGGCCAGCGTCTGCTCCGCGAAGGCGAATACTGCCAGTCCGGCGCGGGTGGGTGTGGCGACCGGCCGCATCCGGTCGAGCAGCTTCTGCCCGATTTCCGCCTCCAGGCGGCTGATCCGTCGACTGAGGGCCGGTTGGCTCAGGCTGAGCGCTTCAGCGGCCAGGCCGAAGTTGCCGCGCCGCACCGTCTCGACAAATGCCCGCAGGTGGTCCAGGTCCATGCCCGCCGTGCGCCTCCCGGTCCGCCCCCACCTGCGCAGAGTGGTGGGCCGACGTCTGCATGCGTCCACAGTAAGACCGGAAGTGGTGGATGGACAACAGAATATCCAGCGGCCGCTATCTGGGCAGACATCTTCGCGGTCATTGCGCCGGAACTCCCCGGCCAACGGCGGGTGGGAAGGCCCCCACCCGGCGCGCGGCACGCCTGGGCCGCTGTCCACGCGCTGCAGGCCACGCCGCCCTTGCCAGTTCATCGCGACGGATATAGTTATAGCTTGGCTGCCCGGCCGCGGCGGCGAGTCGGTCCCGCCCATCCCCGCCCCGTCTGGGTCTGGCCAAGGCGCTTCTTGCGCCGGGAAGCGGAGGCGACTGGGACGGCCGGCCGCCAGGCCGCGTCATGCGGGTGCACGACCCAGCGGTCGATGCGGAGCGCGCACACCGGAGGGGCGGGGTGCTGAGCGCCGTCCCGGGGAAGGGGCTGCTACGGGAAATGAACGTCATCGTCGTGGTTTCGGACACCTTTCGTTATGATTACTGCGGGTGGAACGGCAACGCGTGGATCCGCACCCCGGATCTCGACCGCTTCGCGGCCGGGGCCGTGGCCTTCGACCGCCATTACGTGTCGAGTTTTCCCACGATTCCCACACGCACGGATTGGTTCACCGCGCGTTTCTCATTCCCCAACCACGGCTGGCGTGCCCTGGACCCCCAGGTGCCGGTGCTGGCCGCGGCGCTCAGCCGCGCCGGGTACCTGGGCCAACTGATCATGGACAACCCCCACATGATGAAGGGTACCAACAATTTCGACCGTGGCTTCGAGGGTGCATGCTGGCTGCGCGGGCAGGAGGGGGATACCTACCTGACCCGGGTCAACCGCCTGCACCGGACGATGCCGGCCGACAAGACGCGCCAGAAGCCGCAGCGCCACGGGTACAACCTGGTGGACATCCACCGGACTACCAACATCGACTGGGCCTGGGAAGAGGATCGTTTCGCCGCACGCACCCTGCGCACCGCCTCCCGCTGGCTGGAGGAGAACTACAAGGCGGAACGGTTCTTTCTCTGGGTGGACTGCTTCGACGTGCACGAGCCCTGGGATCCGCCCGAGTACTGGGTGGAACGCTACAATCCGGGGTATGTCGGTCCGCCCATGCTGCATCCCAACTATGGTCCCGCCGAGATCTACAGCCCGGCGGAACTCGCGAACCTGCGCGCGCATTACGCGGGCGAGGTGAGCATGATCTCGCGCTGGTTCGGTCGCCTGCTGCAGAAGCTTGAGGATGTCGGCCTGGACGACCGGACTGCCGTCGTCTTCACCTCCGATCACGGTATGTTCCTCGGCGAGCACAACCGCACCGGCAAGAGCAATCTCTGGCCGGGGGACGCCCGCCGCTGGCCGCTGTATGAGGAGGTGGCGCACATCCCGTTGTTCATGCGCGTCCCCGGCCTGGCGCCGCGTCGCGTGCCGGCCCTGGTGCAGCCGCCGGACCTGATGCCCACGCTCCTGGATCTGGCTGGTGTGTCCGCTCCGCCCGGGGTGCACGGGCGGTCCCTGCTGCCGCTGATGCGCGGCGAGGTCCAGACGCACCGCACGGTGGCCGTCAGCGGGGCGCACGGGGCGCAGGGTGCGCAGGTGGCGGTGCGCGACGGACGTCTCTCCTACTACCCGGAGGGTGAGGCGGGGACGCCGGAACTCTACGACACGGCCGCCGATCCCGCGGAGGCACGCAATCTGGCGCTGAGCAGTCCCGAGGACGTGGGGCGGTTGCACAGCGAACTCACGCGCTGGATGGCCGAGCACGGCGCGGCGGGTCCGTCCCTGCCCGCGGGGGCGGATTGGCGCTGAGGGTTCGTAGCAGGTTCGTAGCGCGGCGGTAACCCGGGTCGGCAAGCAAGCGCCGGTCACACGGCCGGGGGTCGTCCCGTGGCAACCGCCGGCCCGGGAGCGGGCGGTTGGCGTACACCAGCTGCTTTGGGACGGATGGCGCCAGCGGACGCATTCGGAGAATCTGCCGCATGACGGGCGGCGCGACCGCCGAAGGCCTTGCCGCTGTGACTCGCTCGCCCGCGTCTGCCGCGGCGCGCACCACAGGCGGCCGGTTGTGCCGTCGCCGCGCTGCCGGGCCCCAGGTCCGGCAGCGCGGGCCCACGCCCGTCGTGGGTGAGCGCTGCCGAGGGCCGGTGGATCTTGTGCCGTGACGCGCGCATCACCGTGGACGGCGGCGGCGTCCGCTTGCGGCTGAAGGGAGAACGGCCCAGTCCGGTTCCGTCCGGGGAGCTTGTCGGCGACCCCGGCAACAGGGACGGCAACTACAATCCCGGCCATCCCCGCCAGCGAGACGCCGCAGGTGCCGACGGAGTGTGGGTGGGAGGCCGCGGCCTTCACAGAGGCGGTTTACGAGTCGATGCGCCGGGCTGCGTCCGCGCCAGCCGTTGCGCCAAGAGCCGGGTTCCCGGTGTGCCGGCGGTCGCCGGAGGCGGGCCGGTCGTGGCGCGGCGCAGCCGGCGGAACGCCCGGCGTGTCCGCGGGCAAAGGGGGGCGGACGGCGGCGAAGTCTGCCCCCGCACGGTTACGCACATTGGGGGAGGGTCGCACCATGGCGTCTCCGCCGAACGTACTCATCCTGATGACCGACGAACACGACCCGCGGATCAGCGGCCCGTACGGCGATCGGCGCGTCTCCACGCCGGCCCTGGACCGGCTGGCCGCCGGCGGGGTTGTGATGGAAAACGCCTATTGCAACTCGCCCCTCTGCGTGCCTTCGCGCATGTCGTTCATGACTGGGCGCTATGTCCACCACATCGGCGCGTGGGACAACGGCTCGGTGCTGCCCAGTGACGAGGTGACCTGGGCCCACCGCTGCGAGGCGGCGGGTTACGAGACGGCGCTCATCGGCAAGATGCACTTCCAGGGCCCGGACCAGCGGCACGGCTTTCGCACCCGCCCGGTATCTGAAATCCACGGGGGGGGCCCCCTTGGCGACCTCCCCCCGTGGCGCCCGGCAGGCAGTCGCCCGCCCGCGGAACCCGCGGCGGCCACGGGCGGCCGCGGGATGCGCCGCCGGATCCTGGGGGCCGGTCCCGGCAGGTCGACCAACATCGCGTACGACGAAGCGGTGCGGGACGCCACGGTCGCCTTCCTCCGGGAGCGGCGGGCCGGTGCGGGGCAGGCGCCCTTCGCGGTGTGCGCCTCCTTCATCTCGCCGCACTTCCCGCTTGTCGCCCCGCCCGAGGACTTCGCCCGTTACTGGCCGGACAATGTGGAGCTCCCCCGGCTTCCCCCGGGCGGCCACCCGTTCCACCGCCGGCTGATCCGGCACTTCGATCTGGAAGGCTTCAGCCGCGAGGAGATCCTGCGGGCGCGCGCCGCGTACTACGGGCTGGTGACCTTTGTGGACAGGCTCGTCGGCGATGTGCTCCAGGCCTTGGAGACCAATGGACTGGCGGAGAACACCCTGGTCGTGTACACCGCCGATCACGGCGAGATGCTGGGGGAGCACGGTCTGTGGTGGAAGTGCAACTTCTATGAGCCATCCGTGCGCGTCCCCCTGATCCTGCGGCTTCCCGGTCGCATTCCCGCGGGGCAACGACGCGGGCAGATATGTTCCCTGGTTGACCTGGTGCCGACGGTGCTTGAGTATGCCGGCATCCCCGGCGGTGCGGTCGAGGCGGGAGCGGAACAGGGCCTGGACGGCGATTCTCTAACCAGCGTGCTGGAAAGGCCGGAAAGCCCGGCGGGCGCCGCCTGGAAGGACGAGGCCTTCGCCGAGTATCACGCCCATGCCTCGGAGCACCCCATGTGCATGCTGCGCCGCGGTCGGTTCAAGCTGAACTACGTCTTGGACGAACCGACCGAACTGTACGACCTGCAGGCCGATCCGGAGGAGCGCCACAACCTGGCCACCGAACCCGCCTTTGCAGGCGTCGTCGCGGCCATGACCCGGTCTGCGCTGTCCGGCTGGCCGGGTCGACACATCGAGAAGCGCCAGGCCGAGCAGCGTCGGGCACGGGCCCTGATCGCCGCGGCCCGTCGGGGAGGGGTGTAGGGGATGGGTTCCGCCGTCGGCTCCACTGGCAGTGCGCCGAACATCGTCTGCATCGTCCTGGATTCCCTCCGCCACGATCACGTTCATGCCTGGGGCCAACCGTGGGTGCACACGCCCCATCTCGACCGGTTCGCCGCGGAGGCGGCCTGCTTCGACCGCGCCTATATCGGCTCGTTTCCCACAATCCCCTGCCGGACGGACCTGATGACCGGCCGCTTCACCTTTCCCCACCGCGGCTGGAGCCCGCTGCCGCGGGATGTCCCCGTGCTGGCGACGATCCTCAAGGAGCGCGGGTACACCACACAACTCATCGCCGACACCTACCACCTCTTCCGTGACGGGCACCAGTTCGATCGCGGCTTCGACGGCTGGGAGTGGATCCGCGGCCAGGAGGGGGACCGCTTCGTGGTCGACGCCCGGGTGGCCACCCCTTACCCGGCGGCGCCGCACAAGCTGCGGAATGCGGAACGACTGCGCAACGTCTACCTGAAGAATGTGTCCCGGCGCCGGAGCGAGGCCGATTGGTTCGCGCCCCAGGTGATGGCGACCGCGCTCCGTTGGCTGGAGGCCAACCGCGGCGGCCCTCCCTTCCTGCTGTGGGTCGACGAGTTCGATCCGCACGAGCCGTGGGATCCGCCCGCACACTATGTCGAGCGCTATGACCGGGGATACGGCGGGGAGTCCGTCATCTCCCCGGTGTACGGTCCTGCCGCCGGGTACAGCGGCGCGGAGATTCGCCACATGCGCGCGCTGTACGCGGGCGAAGTGAGTATGGTGGACCATTGGGTCGGGGCGGTGTTGGACGGCATCGATCGCTTCGGCCTGCGGGAGAACACGCTGGTGCTCATCGCCTCGGACCACGGGCACTACCTCGACTACCCGGGCGACCAGGGTCGGCTGGGCAAGCCCACCCCGCTGCACGAGGGGGTCGCCCACCAGGTGTGGATGGTGCGGCATCCGGAGGGCCTCGGGCACGGCCTGCGTCTGCCGCAACTCGTTCAACCCGTCGATCTGTTGCCCACGCTGTTGCAGGTTGCGGGAGCCGCCGCGCCTGCCGGCCTGGAGGGTTGCTCGCTCCTGCCGCTGCTCTCCGGAGGCGATGCCTGGCCACGGCGGATGGCCGTCTCTTGCCCTCATCGGGGCCTGCCCACGCTGACAACCGACCGCTGGAGCCTGGTGTATCAACCCGAGGGTCGTCCGGCGCAGCTCTTCGATCTCAGCACAGACCCCTTCCAGGCGCGGGATCTTGCGGCCGACCATCCGGATCAGGTTGCCGAGCTGGACGCCGCGTTTTCGACCTTCCTGGCCGAACGCGGCTGCACAGACCGGCGGGCGTACCCGCCGGCCCTCGGGCGGGCGGAATGAGCGACCAGAGCACCGGGGCGTGATGGCGGGGGAGCGGGGTCGGAATCGGTTCCGTGGCAGCCGTCGGTGGCCGGACGCGGCCGGGCTGGACCCGCCGGCCGGAACTGCACCTGCCGGCTGGCGGAGGGATTTCAGGTCAGGACGGCCGCCCGCACAATCCGGTGTCCGGCGGCGGGTGCCCCCCGTGTGTCTTCGGTACGATCTCGTTGGTGCTCCTGGTGCCGGCTGTGTGGTCGAGGCGGGAGTTGGCGGTCGAAGCCGTCTCGCCCCCGCTCGCGGTTGGGCCGCTGATGCCTGCCGGCCTGTGCATCCGGATGCGGCGGGAAGCCGTCCACCCCGGCGATGAGGGCAAGGTGGCGGTGGCGCGTGCCGGGACGAAGGGGTGGGGGCAGCGCCGGAGCGTGGGCGTCGTGCCGCCGGCGCGAACGGGGGGCCGTCCCACGCCACCCCAGAAACCGGCGCCGCGAGGGAACGGCATCACGACCACTGTGGATGATGGGTACTGCCGTGTGCTCGTCTGAGGGACGACCGGCGGATGCCGGAGGTGAAGGAATTGACGGATGCGCGCGCGCGTGACTCCAGAGCCGTCCGACCCAACGTCCTGTTCGTCTTTCCCGATCAGATGCAGGCCGGCGCGATGGGCTGCGCGGGCCACCCCGACGTGCGCACACCCAACCTGGATCGGCTTGCTGGCGGAGGTACGCGCTTCGTCCACGCCGTCGCCAACTGCCCAGTGTGCACGCCGTCCCGCGGCACAATGCTCAGCGGCCGCTATCCGCTGGCGCACGGGGCCGTCACCAACGACCTGCCGCTGCGCGAAGACGTGCAAACCTTCGGCGAGGTGTTCGCGGCCGGCGGCTGGCGCACGGGCTATATCGGGAAGTGGCACCTGGACGGCGTGCCGCGGGCCCGCTTCACCCCGCCGGGACGGCGGCGGCACGGTTTCGAGTATTGGGCGGCGTGGAACTGCAGCCATCAATACTTTGACGGACGTTACTTCCATGACGATCCCGAGCCGATTCCGCTCCAGGGCTATGAACCGCACGCGCAAACCGATCTGGCCCTGGACTTCATTCACGCCCACCACGACGAGGCGTTTTGCCTCTTCCTCTCCTGGGGGCCGCCGCATCCGCCCTACGCCCAGGTGCCCGAGCCGGACCGGGCGAGCTACGAGCCGGACGCGCTCACCCGGCGCGGGAACTGGCGCGATCCCGACCTCCGGGTGGTGGCCGACTATTACGCGGCCATCACCGCGCTGGACCGGGAGATGGGCCGCCTGCTGGCGGCGTTGGACGAACACGGCATCGGCGAGCACACGATTGTTGTATTCACCTCTGACCATGGCGACATGCTGTTCTCTCATGGCATGCGTGAAAAACAAAAGCCCTGGGACGAGTCGATCCTCGTACCGCTCATCATGCGCTATCCCGGTGTGGTCCCGGCCGGCCGCGTCACGCCCGCCCTGTTTTCCACGGTCGACCTCCTGCCCACTCTGCTCGGCATGTGCGCGTTGCCTGCTCCCGCCGGCATGCAGGGGCAGGATCTTTCGGCGGTTGTGCGCGGCCAACCCGGCAGTGCCGGTCCGTCTTCCGCCTATTTGGTCAACGCGATTCCGGTGAGCAATCCGCCCGACATCGGGCAGGGGGAGTGGCGGGGACTGCGTACGCGGCGCTACACCTACGCCGCGGGCTTGTCCGGGCCCTGGCTGCTGTACGACAATGAGGCGGATCCGCTCCAGGAGCACAATGTGCTGCACGAACCGGCTTATGCCGCCATCAGGCGTGAACTGGAGGGTGAGCTGCAGGAGTGGCTGCAGAGGACAGGCGATCCCTTCCTGCCTTGGCCTGAGTACATCCGCCGGCTTGAGCTGTTCGAGCTCTGGAATCTCCGGGAGCGGACCCAGAACCGCACCCACCCGCGGCTGGTGGCGCCGTAGTTGTGTGTGCGCATGGCCGGCGCCGCTGGATCGCCGAAGGCCGTCGGTGGGAGACGCCGCACATGCTCCCCCGACAGGCCCCGCGCTGTTCTACCGGCGCCGTTCCGTTGTTCTCAGGATCACGGGGCGCCGGTGGCAACGCGGGGTGCGGTGTTCCAGGTCCACAGCGGACCTCGCGTGGAAAGTGGCACACCCTGCCTGTCAACGCCAGATGCGATGCAGGAGAGCCCCTGCGGGAGGCGGCCATCCCTTTTGCTGTGGGGTTCGTAGCAGGTTTCAGCCATAATGCCAACATCGGCCGCCTCATGCGATTACTGGCAGCCGTGTGGAGGAAAGGCCCGGAACAAACCCTCCGCAACCCCCCATCCGGGCCCGCTCCTGTTGATCCCGCGCGGCTGCCCCTGCGTCGGAGCCGAATGCCGTCCTGCCACTCTGTAATGTAAGCGAGGCGCGACCATGACGCCGCCCAACATTGTGCTCATGCTCATCGACGACCTCGGTTGGCGAGACATCTCCTGCTGCGGCAGCAGCTTCTACGAGACGCCCAACCTTGACCGCCTGGCCGTGGAAGGCATGCGTTTCACAGACGCCTACGCGGCTTGTCCGGTGTGCTCACCCACGCGCGCGAGCATTCTCACCGGCAGGTACCCGGCGCGGGTCGGTATCACCAATTGGATTGGCGGGCATACCACGGGTCGCCTGCTCGACGTGCCCTACCTCGACCACCTTCCCGCGGAGGAATGCTGCCTCGCTCGGGCCCTGCGCGCGGGCGGGTATGCCACCTGGCATGTCGGGAAGTGGCACCTCGGCGGCCGCCCCTTCCATCCGGAAGACCACGGATTCGAGGTGAACCTGGGCGGCTGCTCCTGGGGGTCCCCCCGCGGCGGCTACTTCAGCCCTTGGGGCATCGAGACTCTGGCGGAGGCGGAGCCGGGCACCTACCTGACGGACCAGTTGACGGATCTGGCCGTCGACCTGGTGCAGCGTCGGGACGGCCGGCCGTTCTTTCTGAACCTCTGGCATTACGCCGTCCACACGCCGATTCAGGCGCCAGCGGCTCTGGTGGAGAAGTACCGGGCCAAGGCGCACCGCCTCGGCCTGGACCGCCTGCAGGCCCTGGAGCCCGGAGAACCGTTCCCCTGCGCGCATAAGCGCCACCAGCGCGTGACGCGGCGGCGCCTGCAATCGGACCCCACGTACGCGGCGATGGTGGAGGCCCTTGACTCCAACGTCGGCCGTCTCCTGCGGGCTCTGGACGACGCCGGCGTGACCGACAACACACTGGTCATCTTCACCTCCGACAACGGCGGTCTGGCTACAGCGGAGGGGTCGCCCACCTGCAACGCTCCCCTGGCGGAGGGGAAGGGCTGGATGTACGACGGCGGGGTCCGCGAGCCGCTGCTGATCCGGTGGCCGGGGGTCATCCGGGCGGGGAGCGTCTGCACGGAGCCCGTGACCAGCCCCGACTTCTATCCCACGTTGCTGGAGGCGGCACAACTCCCGCCGCAACGGCAACAGCATCTGGACGGGATCAGCCTGATGCCGCTGCTGCGCGAAGACGGCCCGTTTCCGCAGAGGGCCATCTTCTGGCATTACCCGCACTACGGCAACCAGGGTGGTACCCCGGGCTGCGCCGTCCGTCTGGGGGACTATAAACTGATCGAGTTCTTTGAAGACGGCCACCTGGAGCTCTACGACCTCCGGCGGGACGTGAGCGAGACGCACAACCTGGCCGCGGAGCAGCCCGCGCGGGCTGCGGCGATGCAGCGGTTGCTCACCGATTGGCGAGCGCAGGTGCACGCCAAGGTGCCGGAACCCAACCCGGCATGGGTCGGGTGAACGGCACGGGACCCCAGTCGGGGTGTGCCGCGCCATGCGACACACCTCCAGAACGGCGGAGCGCCGGGGTGAACGGCACGGGACTCCAGTCGGGGTGTGCCGCTGCGGCGATGGGGGGGGCAGGCAGGCCCGCGCCCCCCGTTACAAGGTCAGCATCGAACCCGGTGCGTAAACGCGTCAGGCAGCCCGGAGCCGGGGGGGCAACGGGAGATTTTCTGATTAGCCCGCAGGGGGCACCTGCATCGTCCCGCGTTTGTCCGCCTGTGTTGGGCCCGATACGGAAACCACCCCGATTACGGTATTAGCACCCGCGCAGGGTATGAATATTGGTTTTTTGCCGATTCTCTCGCACCGGCAGTACCCGGCAGGGAAGAGACGGGTGAGGGGAGAATTAATAAGGTTGTACGAACAACCATCCTTGGCGCGTGGGGGAGCTGGTGGGCCGCGGGGCCGGAGCCTTCCGCTCGTTTCTGGCGGAGGCTTGCGTGGCGGGCCAGGTGCACGTGCGGCATCGCCTGCGGAACGCGGCCATGGTCGAGCTGTACGCGTGGCACGTACTGGCCCCGAGGGCGGCAGTATCGTGCCCACCTGGAGGGACGGCTACCGAGACCTGGCGGCGGTGCGCGACATTTTTCACCCGGCCCCGCTCAAGAACCGGCGCGGCGGCGTATGAGGCGGCGCGGTGTGGTCGCGCTCCGCATCGACTCTTCTGGGGAGCCCGAACCCGGACGCACTGGCAGGGAGGGGTGGTCCCGTGCAGATCGACCTCGTCGCGCCCAGGGGGGAACAACTGCGGAGAAGGACTGTTCTGCGATCCGCCGTCCATGTCGCCTCGGCGGTGGTCGGCGGTGCACTGATGTCGGCCTGTGCCGGTCTGAGTGCACCCGCCCCAGAAAGTATTGCGGAGAAGGTCATCCTGATTTGGTCGCCGTGGCGGGTGGGGTGGGGTAGCGGGTGGGAGGCGTTGTTCTACGAGGCCACCGCCCCCTTCCGTGCGGCCCATCCCGGCGTGGATATCCGGGTGGATGTCTCGACTGGAACGGGATCGGGCAACTACACCGGCGTCGCCGCACAGATCATCGCCGGATCCGGACCGGACGTTTATTCCGGCTTCACGCCCACGCCCATGATCGAGGGCGGGTACAACCTGAATCTGTTGCCGTATCTCAAACTCCACGCCGTCGACACCACGCTTTTCGATGCCGGTCAGTACGCCAAGTACGTCAGCGAAAGCGGGGAAGTCTTCGCCCTTCCGGCAGAACTCTCCACATCGGCCGTGCCGGTAAACCTGGGAGTACTCGATGCACTCGGACTCCCCTATCCAGATCCGGAGTGGACCTACCAACAGGCCGCAACCCTGTGGAGCGCGACGACGGTGCGCTCGACGGCGCCGGGCAAGCGGCGCTACGGATTCCAGTTTTGGGGACAGAAGGCTCGGGGTTTGCCGGGTGACTACTATCTGCGCGGTTGGGGCGCTTCCGCGGCGATGCGCAACTATTCGGCGCACTGTGGCCTGAGCACGCCCGAAGCCCTCACGTTCGCCCAGTGGTGGTATCCGCTCGTCGTCGATGGCGTGATGATGCAGGGTGGGTCGCCTCTGACATTTACGAATCAGCAGAGCGTGTCTGGATTCGCTGGAAGCTGGCAACTGCCCACGTATGCGGGTCTACGGTCGTTCAAGTGGGATTTCTGGCCACAACCCCGCTGGCCGACCGGAACATCTTCGTATGCCGGCAATGACTATTATGCGGTGAATGCTAATACAAGGCACCCGACAGAGGCAGCCGCGTTCATTGTGTGGCTGACCACAAGCACCGATTGGCAGCGCGCGATGATGCGGCTGCAGCTGGTGATCCCGCCGACCCGTCCCTTTTGGGCCGAGTGGGTGGATTTTGTTCGCTCGGTCGCACCTCCACTGGCCTCCAAGCGCTTGGAGGCATTCATGGTGGCTCCCATGGCGGGCCGCGCGTTCAACCACCCCGCGTTTGCCTATGACTCGAACGATGCCTACGCGGTCATTGGCACGTACACGTCTCAGATTGTCGCGGGCAAGTTGGATGCGGTGGCTGGCTTTAGGGAAGCCGCCCGGGCGGTCGACGCCTTCGAGACGGCTGCGCGCACCCAGACCCCGCCACCTTCCCTGAACGCTCGCATCGCTGCCGAGAGCGCGCTGCGGAAGCGCGTGGCGGCGATGCTGGCGGCAGGTGCCAGCAGGTGATACGCGTGGCGCCGACGCTCCGCATCGAGGCTGCGTGCGGACGGCATCCGGACGCGGTTGGCAAGGAGGGATGCTTGTGAAGATCGGCATCATTGCTCCCGGGAGCAAGAAACTGCACATGGATTTCGCGGCGTTGGCCCCGTGCGCGGCTGCAGAGGGGGAGTCCCAATGTTTGTGTCGCCGCCAGTAACCGTCGTGCACCAGCCGATGAGAGATCGGCCGCGCGAACTGCCCGTCCGAACGCATAGTCAATCGGACGTCGGGTGTGGGCGACCAGCCCGGCGAACGCTCCCAGGGATAAGCCTCCTGCCGCCCGCGAGGGTGGGACTCACAAAGGGGGGCGAACGAGTCACCGGGCGCAGCATCAAGCGAATGCTGGTGCGTCGTTCCTGCGACCCCGGCAGAAGTGGGTGTCGGGAACAACACCGGGGGCCGAGCCGGGCACAGGTCGGCGAAGGCTGGCATCAGCGGGGAAGAGGCGGGCAAACACATCCAGCGATTACTGCGGCGTACGGACCGCGGCACGGGGACAGGGCGCGCGACGCTAAGCTGGGAAGGGTTGGGGCCCCGCGCCGCTCGTGAGCAGCGGGTGAGCGCTCGAAAAGATTGCCGGCGGGGCTGGTCGTGAGCACCGAAAAGGAATCCGGGGCCCGATCTCTCACTTCCCAACCCAACGCCTCCGCCAGACGTTAGGGGTTCGTAGCGGTTCACCGGACTCCCCCCCGGGCCCACCCGCCCGCATCCGGTATTCCCCCGGCTCCATCAGCGTCCGGCGGCTTCCAGATGCGCACAGAGGCGGACCCGTCCGCTTCGTCCAGCGTCTGGTACCGGAATCCGCGCTCCTCCAGGTGCGGATAGAGGAACATCGGCCGGCGGTCATTGTGGATCTCCAGGACATCGCCGGACGGCAGCGCACCAAGGGCGGAGAATGTTCGGATCATCGGCTCGGGCGGCTCCAGCCCGCGATTGTCCAGGCGGGTCCAGTGCACCTCGCCCTCCGCCGGCGCAACCCCGCTACTGGGCGGCGGCTGGCCCCGGTCGATCGGCGGAGGCGCCGCCGGGTGTGCCTCCTTCGTTCCCCCTAAGCCGCGGCGGCCACGCCGCATGAACCGTACCTCCCAGTCGCCGTCGGGAAGTCGTCGCGCTTCGTGCTCGAAGCCGCGCAGGGCCAGCACCCTGTAGAGCGGCACGGGCTCGAAGCTGGCCAGCAGGAGTAGGTCCTGTCCGCCGATCAACGCCTTGACCGCCTGCAAGATCCTGCCAAGGGGGTGCTGTCCCTGGCGCAGGTCCTCCCGCACATCCACCACGGCCGGCTCCCGTCCCGGAGCAGCCATCACGCGCACCCCCGTCCCTCCCAAGATTCCCCGACTCATCCTGCCATCGAGCCCACCAGGGCCGGGGGGCACAGATGGCCCGCGCCATCTCGGCAACGGCCACGTCCCGGCTCAGATGCCGCGTCATACAGGCCCGTGCCAGGCCGCGTGGGGCCGCCGAGCGGCATGCGGCAGAACACCGGCACGCCGAGGCCGGAGGCCGCAAGGTCACCGCCGCCCTCGCCGAACGGGTGCAGCATCTCTCCCTGCGGGCAGCGCATCCAGGACATGTTCTCGACGACGCGACGTTGGCGCGCCGCGTAAGCCTCAGCGGAGGGCGCCGCGCTGCCGAACGGCCGCTGCTGCATCAGTACGCCGGTGACACCTGGGACGGCGGCCACAGACGCCGCCATCAACTCGCCCCAGCGGGGTGGCACCGGGGCGCCGTTCGGCTCGCCGGTCCGATCGACCAGCAATACGCTGACGGCGCCATCAGCGGCCACCAGGACGTCGATGACCAGACCAGCCTTGAGGGCGCCGCCTTCGCACCCTGTCAACGGGCAGCGGGGCAGTGCGCGGATCACGTTTCCCTTGGTCGCGCGCATCGAGTCCGGCCCCCCCCGTCGATCGCCGGTGCGCTGCGGGCATCGTAAACCCTGGCGCGGTTCCTTTGATGGTCGGGCGACACCGCCCGCCGGTGACGTACCTCACAGCCCCGCCCGGATAGCGGGACCTATGCTCTGCTTGGCATCCGTCGGGCCCCGGCGACAGCACCAAGGGGGCGACACGAACGTGGGCGACAGCGGACGGACCGCATCCGACCCGCCGGACGAGGGTGCGGTGCTGGAAGCACTCAAGGACGTCATCGATCCCGAGATCGGACTCAACATCGTCGATCTGGGACTGATCTACGACTTTGGGATCGCCGCAGACGGCGCCGTCAAAATAGAGATGACGCTTACCACGCCGGGATGTCCCCTGCACGCGGCCATCAACGACGCGGTCCACCGC
Source organism: Bacillota bacterium (assembly GCA_021803205.1). Classification (GTDB taxonomy): domain Bacteria; phylum Bacillota; class Sulfobacillia; order RBS10-35; family JAJYVN01; genus JAJZMB01. The sequence continues at coordinate 41,705 of JAJZMB010000153.1, forward strand.
GCGCTGGAGTCCATACCGGGCGTATCCAAGGTGGACCTGGATCTGATCTGGCTGCCACCCTGGACCCCGGAGATGATCACGCCGGCCGGGCGCCGCGCCCTGGGCTGGCCTGACGAGGACTGAGGCCACGCCGGGAGCCGCAGCGCGGCAGTGACGGCCGCACGCGGCTCCCGGCGCCGGCCGGGGGTTCTACATGTCAATGACCCGCAGCCAAAGCGAATACCGTTCATTCAGTTGCATAGGGATGGCATGATCGCCCCAGAATGTTGGGGAGGTGGAACGGTTCACTCTCGTTACGGACCGCACGTTTGCTCGCCCTTGCGGGCTTTGTCAGGGCGCTTCGCTGTCAAGGTCTCGCTCGACCTCGGCCGTCAGCTACCGGGCGGCTCGCTCCTTACCCGGGCGGGACTTTCATCCGCGAGTCGGATCGGACTTCGTCAGGGCACGCTCTCGGGCAGTGGTGTAAATCGCCGTTAGCGGTAAAGACAGGGACTCAGCACGGGGGTCGAACGAGTCACCGGGCCGCAGCATCAAGCGAATGCTGCCGCGTTGTAACTGGGACCCCGCCAGAAGTGGGTGTCGGGAACAACACCGTGGGCCGAGCCGGGCACAAGTCGGCGAAGGCTGGCATCACCGGGGAAGAGACGGGCAAGCGGACCCGGGGACCCCTGCGGCGTACGGGCAGCGGCACGGGGACAAGGCACACGGCGCAAAGCTGGGAAGGGTGATCTTCCCCCTCAAATGACGCAACCGGGCCCTTGGTCCCTGCCCGGGGAGGAGATTTCACCAGCGGCGTCAAACACCAGTTTGTCTGGCGGTCCGAACCGACGACGACGTCTTCATCAATGAGTTCGGTTATCCGCCGGCCGACGTGGGTATCGACACAACCGGGGAGGGCGGGCGGGCTGACGTAACGGTCCGCGTCCCCACAGGACCCTTCGACGCGGAGGGTCGCGGTAGCGCAAAGACCGCCTGGATCGTCGTCGAGGCTAAGGGCGAGCGCGGCTGTTTCCGCGACCCCGCGAGCAGCCACACCCGGAGGCGATCCGTTTGTCCGTCCCAACGCCCCCGCCGACCCCCTCGTCCCCGTGCATCCTGTGGTACGATCGCCCGGCGGCGGAGTGGTTGGAGGCCCTGCCCGTCGGCAACGGCCACATCGGCGCCATGGTCTTCGGAGGGGTCGGGCTGGAGCGCATCGCGCTCAACGAACTCTCGCTCTGGTCGGGGCAGCCGCAGGACGCCGACGAGCCAGAGGCCCGCGCCCACCTGGGCGAGATCCGCTCCCTGCTCTTCGCCGGCCGTCACGCCGAGGCCGAGGCCCTGGCGGGACGCTACTTCCGCTGCCGCGGCGCGGGCTCCGCGCGGGGGCGGGCCGGGGACGAGCCGTACGGGGCCTACGAACCGCTGGGCGACCTCACTCTGCACTTCACCGCCGCGGTGCCCGACACGCCCGAGGCGTACCGCCGCACGCTGGACCTCGACGCGGCCGCCGCCGAGGTGGCCTACCGCTGGGATGGCGCGGCGTACAGCCGGCGAGTCTTCTGCAGCGCGCCGGACCGCGTGCTGGTGGTGCGGCTCGCCTGTGACCGGCCGGGGGGCCTCTCCTTGCACGCGCGCCTCTCCCGCCATGCCGCCGCGGCCACCGGCCCGGCCGGGACCGATGGCCTGCTTCTCGAGGGCCGGCTCTACCACGGCTGCGGCATGCGCTTCGCGGCCGCCCTGCGCGTCCTGGCCGAAGGCGGCGCCACGGAGGCCCGGGGCGATACCGTCTGGGTGCGCGGCGCGGACGCGGTGACCCTGCTGCTGGTGGCGGCGACGGACTACCGCGGCACGGAACCGGTTGCCGATTGCGCCGCGCACCTTTCGGCTGCGGCCGCTCGTCCCTACGCGGAACTGTGCGCGCGCCACGAGGAGGACCACCAGCGGCTCTTCCGCCGCGTCGATCTCGACCTCGGACCTGCGCCCGAGGAGCCGACGGACCGACGACTGCAGCGCGTCCGGGAGGGAGGGGACGACCCCGACCTGCTGCGCCTCTACTTCCAGTACGGGCGTTACCTGCTCATCGCCAGTTCGCGGCCGGGAGGCATGCCGGCCAACCTGCAGGGGATCTGGAACCAGGACGCTCGCCCGGCCTGGAACTGCGACTACCACACCAACATCAACCTCCAGATGAACTACTGGCCGGCCGAGCCGTGCAACCTGGCCGAGTGCCACCAGCCCCTCTTCGACCTGATCGAATCCCTGCGCGGCAATGGGCGCCGCTCGGCGGCGGCGTATTGGGACGCGCGCGGCTGGGTGGTGCACACGATCACCAACGTCTGGGCGTTCACCTCGCCGGGCGAGCGGCCCGCGTGGGGCCTATTCGCGACGGCGGGCGCGTGGTTGTGCCTGCACCTGTGGGAGCACTTCGCCTTCGGCGGCGACCTCCCGCATCTGGCGCGCTTCTGGCCCACCATGCGCGAGTCGGCCGAGTTCTACCTCGACTATCTGGTGGAGGATCCGTCGACCGGGTACCTGGTGGGCGGGCCGGCCAACTCGCCCGAGAACGCCTTCGTCACGCCGGAGGGCGGCACGGCGTCGCTGTGCATGGGCCCGACGTCGGATCAGCAGATCATCCACGAACTCTTCACCGTCTGCATCGCCGCCGCGCGGGTGCTGGGCGTGGACGGGGAGTTCGCCCGGCGGCTGGAGGCGGCCCAGGCGCGCCTGGCGCCGCATCGGATCGGCCGGTACGGGCAATTGCAGGAGTGGCAGACGGACTTCGAGGAGCGGGACCCGGGGCACCGGCATATCTCGCACGCCTTCGGCCTCCACCCCGGCACCCAGATCAAGCCCCACGCCACGTCCGAACTGGCGGCGGCCATCCGCACCACCCTGGAGCGGCGCCTGGCCCACGGCGGGGGCCACACGGGCTGGAGCCGGGCGTGGATTGTAAACCACTGGGCGCGCCTGGGCGACGGGGATCTGGCCCGCGAGCACCTGCTGGCACTACTGCGCAGTTCCACGGCCGCCAACCTCTTCGACCTGCACCCGCCGTTCCAGATCGACGGCAACTTCGGCGGTACGGCCGGCATCGCCGAGATGCTGCTGCAGAGCCATGCGGGGGAGATACACCTCCTGCCCGCCCTACCTTTGGCGTGGCAGGAGGGCCGGGTTCGCGGCCTGCGTGCGCGCGGCGGGTATGAGGTGGACATCGTGTGGCGGGGCGGGCGTTTGTCGGAGGCCATGCTGCGCAGCACGCGCGGGGGCTCCTGCCGGGTGCGTTGCGCAGGGGGCGTGAGTGTGGGGCGCGCGAGCGTCGAGCGACCAGAACCCGGGGTGGTCGCGTGGGATGCGGCGCCGGGCGGGGTCTACCGGCTGCTGCCTGCGCAGTGATCTCGGACGCTCCAGCGGTCAAGGTCACTCCACAGGCAGCCAGGGCGGCGGGACTCATCCGGGGCCACGAAATTGCGAACCCTGGAGCAAGAAGTAGGGAACCGATGCCGGAATGCTCCACACAGGTCACCGGTTGGGTCGCAGCCGCGGGAGGAGCGGAACCGATGGCGGCTGCAGCCCGGCGGACAGCCGGCGAAGAGAGGTGAAGTTGCCACATGGCATGGTGGACTGCCGATGTGCGCTTCCCGAAGGCCGGAGGAATTAATGACCGCCGAGGCGATGGCCCGGCATGGGTGGCGCAAATGGGTCCACCCCTGTCCCGCCGCCAACTGATCCGCGGCGCCGTCCTGGCCTCGGCTGCGTGCGTCTCCACCACCTACCTCACCGGTTGTGCACCCGCCGGACGCGCCGCTCCCCAGGCGACCCACCCGGTTCAGGAGATCCCCGTGCAACTGCACGTGCAAGCGACCGCGAGTGCCACCCTCGCCGCCTTGGTGCAGGGCTATCTAAACGATCATTTCAACGCCACGCACAAGGGGATCCGGGCGGTCTACGAGCCATGGGGGAACATGCCCGCGGTCGTCGCGGCCACCGTGGCCGGACAGGGACCGTGGGTGATCGCCGGCGCCGGCTACGATTTCGCGACCATCCTGCCGTTCCTAACGCCGCTCGGACCGTATTTCACCAGGGACAACATCAACCCCGCGCAATGGTCCGCCGGACAAATGGAAACCTACCGTACGGAGAGCGGACTGTACGCGGTACCGGGATACACGGCCGCCCAGGCCTACTTCTACCGCCAGGACGTGCTGGACTCCATCGGTCAATCCTACCCGGCGCCCGACTGGACGTACACTGACGCGGCCAGGCTCTGGAGCGCCTGCAGCACGGACAGCGGAGGCCAGCACCGTTATGGTGCGACCCTGTCCATCAATCCGGGCGATATCGCCGAGGGTTACTGCTACCTGTACGGTTTCGGCGGTGCGTTCATGGACGCGTCACGGACGCGGTGCCTCCTCGACCAACCCGGCAGCATTCTGGGTGGAGAATGGGCGTTTTCCCAAGTTTGGAACAAGGGGTGCACCAGTGGCAACGTGGACGGTACAGGCCTCAACACCGGCATCGCCACAGGCGAGGTGGTCTTCTGCACGGGTGCCGGCGCCGCGGTGCTCTGGGCCGTGGAGAACCTCAAAGGGGTGAAGTGGGACTTCATCCCTTTTCCGGCCTGGCCCATCCGCCAAGCGGCCGGCGTCAACGTGGACTTCTACGGAATGAACGCGATGGCGCCGAACCAGGAACTGGCATGGGAACTCTTCCGCTTCGCGACGCTGGACCCCGGCTGGACGCAGTATGTGATGCGTATCACCCTGCAGCAACCCGCACTGGTCGCGCAGTGGGAGGAGTGGGAAACGGTCGTGCGCGCTGCGGCGCCCATTTTGAAGACGAAGGCGCTACGCTACTGGAGGGAGGCGGCGGTCAACGGGGAGGGTTACGGGGTTCAGTTCTTCAAGTATCAGCCCTTGGAGGCGATCACCCTCCTCGACTCGGTGTGGCCGGAGATCTGGGCGCAAAAGTTGGACGTCGCCGCCGGCTTCCAGACGATCGCGCAACAGATCGACAATCTCAAGAGCGTGAGTTCCACCACGGTCACGCCGACCGGGGCTGAGATCATCGCTGCCGCGCAGAAGGCGCAGCGCCGACTGGGGCGGATGTTCGCCGCGGTCGGCTGACCGCAGCCGGGTGCACGGACGGATCGGGATTCCGCGGGGAGCAGAGATACTCAAGGCCACCATGGTGCAGGCGGGCCAAGCCGCGGGACGGAGCATCGGGACCTACCTGGGTGCGACCTTCCGACTGCTGGCGGCGCGTCGGGGCAAGAAGAAGGCCGCAGTAGCCGTCGCTCGCCACATCCTCCAGACGGTGTACTACATCCTGCGCGACGGCATCGCGTACAAGGAGCTGGGCGCCAACTTCCACGATGAACGCCGGAAAGAGGCGGTGAAGCGGGCGTCGATCGCCCGTTTGCGGCGGCTTGGCTTTGAGGTGGAGGTGAAGCCGGTCGCATAGTCCCGGGACACAACACCTTCTTCCACAACACGGCCGTCAGACCGTGACACGTGTGTATTGTCTCCCAGCACCCAATCCGAACACATGTCCACCAACCCTTGTCACACTATGCTTTGCGGGGGAGGACCTGCCGGTAGCTCACGATCGTGTTGGCGGCATAGCCCATGTCGTGCTGGCAGCGGGTTAGAAACGCCAGGACCAGGGGCCCATCCACATCACGGGCGTGCTCGACTCCCTGCGCCTGCGCCTGCGCCCAGCGGATCCAGACGTTGAGCCAATAGTACTCTCCGGCGGCGAGTCGCGGCGAGCACCCGCTCGCGGCACGATGCTGGATGTATCTGCGCGCGGCGGCCCTCAGCATCCAACCCGCCGGTGGTACGTCCCGGGCCTCCTGGAGCCAAGCGCGCACTGTCTGCTGCCACACCAGATCGCCCGCGGATGGATCGAACGGCCCGAAGTAGGGCATCCGCCGAGCCATGGCCCCGCCCCGGTTCTACCCTACCTGGCGGCCGGTCGGATGGAAAGGACTGGCTCGGCCAGAAATGTCGCATAACGGCTCTGCGCGTCCTCCAGCAGCAGCAGCCGGGTCTGCCGGAACTTGCCCGCGCGCGCCGGATGGGGCAGGAAGGGACCGGGTGTGGCGTCGGCCCCAGCCAGCGCTCGCCCGGTACCGCACCCGCTGCACCTCGAACTCCAGCACCTTGCACACGGGCCATCGCTTCCCGGGCTCCGCCCCCCAGTGCACCGTCCGCTTCCGACGCCCGTGCCCGACCAGCGCCCGCCCGCCGCAGTGCGGGCAGATCCGCCCGTCCTCCGCGGCCACGTCTTCAGCAGGCGGTTCGCTTCGGCCTGCCAGAGCTTTGCACTCCAGCAGCCACCACAGTACGATGACCATGCGCGGTGACGCTGAAGCCCCGCCCCCAGTTGCCTTCTGTCGGGACGGACAGCTGGATGGCGGAGCTTGGTATGTCCACCTCGATCCCGCCAGCGAGGGCGGGCCTCCCGCCCCCCGCCGGATTCTTCGGACCGCCCGCCACCGGGCGCTCCGGACCTGCCGGCCCACCCCACGCCCGGGCCCTTGCCTTACCCCGCCGCCTCCCTCTCGCCTGCCGCCCTCTGCGAGGTCCTCGTCTCATGCACCGCGGTCAGCCCGCGCCTTGTTCGGTCTCGTTGCGCCCGGTCAGTAGCACCACCCAGATACCAACTGCTCCCCAATCTTGCCTACCCGCCGAGATGGCTGCGTGCGAATCCATGCAAACGGACTACCGCTCCACTGTTGCTCGACCGCTAGAGGAAGATAATCGTTCTGCAGCGTACCCGCGATTCCGGGGAAGTATAGACGCTTCCGCATCGGTGATCCGATTCTCCAGCGGAATCGACTCGTGTCAGCGGTCACGTTATTGACCCACCCCAGGCAGTGAAAACGTCACGCAATTGACCCACCCCCGACAGCGCGTTCGGGGACGCGAACGCGTCACGCAATTGACCCACCAGGGTATGG
>JAJZMB010000092.1 GCA_021803205.1 Bacillota bacterium
GGTCGTCGCGCTGTCTGCGCTTCGCCACCGCCCTCGCGGGTCAGCGGCGCAAGACTCGCTTCGCCGTGGCTGGCTGGGCCTTCGGCGGTGAGAATCTCACCCACTCGAATCGGTCGGCTTCGTCTCGGCGCACCCGGGGTCCACTATATTTTTCCAACCTGATACGCCGCAGAACAAGCAGTGGTGGTGCACCGGTACGCGGTACGCCGCAGGACCGACAACCATTTCGCAGAAAAATCCCGATAGGCGACTCATGTCAGCGCAACTTTCGGTAAGGCAGGGAAGCGTGGGGCCGGGAGCCCGCATGCGAACGTCGGGAACCTTGGGGCTGCCGGCCACGAGCCCGCCGAGGCCCAGGGCGGCAGGACCCGATGCCCGGAAGCCGAAGGCTTGTGGTGGCCTTGCGCAAAACCCCGGGGTCGTTCCTTCGTCGATATCCCGCCTCCGTGGGGGCCGCGGCGGTGGAAGCCCAAAGGAGCCGACGACTGCACGCATGTACCACAAGGTGCTGGTCGCCAACCGCGGCGAGATCGCGGTCCGCGTCATCCGGGCCTGCCGCGAGCTGGGCGTCCGGACGGTGGCGGTCTACTCCGAAGCGGATCGGGACGCACTTCACGTGCGCCTCGCCGATGAGGCGGAACTGATAGGGCCCGCCCCGGCGACACAGAGCTACCTCGCGGTACCGGCGATTCTGGCCGCCGCCGCACGGACGCATGTGGACGCCATCCACCCTGGCTACGGGTTCCTGGCGGAGAACGCCCATTTCGCAGCAGTATGCAAAACCTGGGGGCTCGACTTCATCGGCCCGGAGCCAGAGACTATTGAGCGCATGGGCAGCAAGACCGGCGCGCGGCAGCGCATGCAGCAGGTCGATGTCCCGGTCATCCCGGGAACCCCTGGTGCCTGCGAAGAAGCGGAGGCCCTCGCCGCGGCGGCTGAGATCGGTTATCCGGTCCTGATCAAGGCCGCGGCCGGTGGGGGGGGGCGGGGAATCCGCGTGGCGCGTAGCCCCGAAGAACTGCGGGCAGTCTTCGGAGCCGCCGCGCGCGAGGCCGCTTCCTCGTTTGCCAACGCCGAAGTCTACATCGAACGCTACTTGGACAACCCCCGTCACGTGGAGTTCCAAATCCTCGCCGACACCCACGGGCACACACTGCACCTCTACGAGCGTGATTCTTCCATTCAACGGCGCCGTCAGAAGGTGCTCGAGGAAGCGCCCTGTCCAATGCTCGGCGCAAAGCTGCGGGAACGCATGGCCGTGGCCGCTGTATCGGCGGCCCGTGCCGTACACTATGTCGGTGCGGGCACCGTCGAATTCCTGGTTGACCAGGAGGACCAGTTCTACTTCATCGAAATGAATACGCGCATCCAGGTCGAGCACCCCACCACCGAATGGATCACCGGAATCGATCTGGTGAAGGAGCAGATCCGCGTCGCCTCCGGTGAAGCGCTCACATTTGGGCAGGATGACGTGCAGGTGCGGGGATGGGCGCTGGAGTGTCGCATCAATGCCGAGGATCCCGACAACCGCTTCATGGCGTCGCCTGGGACGATCACCCATTGGTCGCCTCCCAGCGGACCGTGGGTTCGGGTGGACGACGGAGCCTATGCGGGTTACACGGTGCAGCCCTTCTACGATTCTCTCCTCTGCAAGGTGGTGACCTGGGGGCGGGACCGGCCTGAGGCGGTGGCCCGCATGTCCCGCGCCCTCCGCGAGTTCGAGGTGGAAGGCATTCATACCACGGTGGGATTGCATCGGCGCCTCATCGAGGATGCCGATTTTGCGGCCGCACGGTATCACACCTCCTGGTTGGAGCAGACGTTCATGAAGCGTGGAGAACATCGGCATTAGGCCTGCAAGAAAAATGATGGAGGGCGCCCACGGATACAATGCCGATAAGAGCGGAGATATCTCGGTGCCGCCGCACGGGGCAGCACGAAGCGTCTTGGCAGGGCCTTTGCCGGCCGCGCCCCCCCGGACGATGCTCAGGTCGGTGAGGATGGCCACCGACCCGCTGGCGCCGGTACCAGCGTGCGCCATGCCCATGCCGGTGGCAGGGTCCCTGTCGCGTTGGCTTGAATCCGCCGCGCGGTCGATGCGCACCGGGGAGGGAACCATATTGGGAAACATCCTTGACGCCTTTCGTCTCGACGGCCGCGTCGCGTTCATCACGGGCGGTTCACGCGGGTTCGGTCGTGTCATCGCGCAAGCCTACGCCGAGGCCGGGGCCGACGTCGCGCTCTGCAGCCGGCGTGGCGCGGAGGCACGGGCGGCAGCCGACCAGATCGCCCGCGCCACGGGGCGGCGCATCCTGGGACTTGCGGCCGATGTGTCTGACCCCGCCGCCGTGGACAGCGCCCTCACCTCCGTGATCGACGGCTTCGGGCAGGTGGATATTCTCGTCAACAACGCGGGAGTCAACATCCGGCGGCCGTTGGAGGAATTCAGCGATGAGGAATGGCGCCAGGTGCTCGGCACGAATCTCGACGGCACCTTCTATTGTTGCCGGGCCGTCGCCCGCCACATGAAGGAGCGGCGGTACGGCCGGGTGCTCAACATCTCCTCCATGCTGGCCGCGGTATCCCTCGCCGGCCGGGTGCCGTACAGCTCGGCGAAGGCCGCCGTGACCGCGCTGACGCGCACGTTGGCGATTGAGTGGGCGGCAGACGGGATCAACGTCAACGCCCTGTGCCCAGGACCGTTCCTCACCGAAATGAACCAGCCGGTGGCGGCCAGCCCTGAGCAGTTCGAATTCTTCCGCAGTCGCATTCCCCTCGGCCGGTGGGGGAATCCGCCGGAAATAGCCGGGGCCGCGCTGTTCCTGGTGTCTGACGCCGCCAGTTTCGTCACGGGTTCGACGCTGTTTGTGGATGGGGGCTGGACGGCGCAGTAGTGCCGGACGGGACCCGTGCATACCACAGGGCGATCCCGGTGTAGATGGCGTACGCGAGACGGTGCTGGTAGGAGCTCTGGGCGAGAAGCCGGGCTTCGCGCGGATTGCTGAGAAAACCAAGTTCCACGGTCACTCCGGGCACATCGCTCTGTGCGAGGATGTAATGCTCTATGTGTTCGGAGATCTTGCGGCGCGTCTCCCCTGTGATCCGGGCAAGTTGGATCTGCATGAGGGCAGCGAGTTCCTTGCTCTGTGCCTGCCGGCGCGAATCGTAGAAGACCTGCGCCCCGTGCTCGCTGGGACTGGAGAAGTGGTTGGCGTGCACGCTGATCACCACCTCCGCGTCGGCCGCGCGGATCAGGGCCACGCGCGCACGCTGATCGAGCCGCCTACGGCTGGAAGGCCCATCTGCCGTAGTCCCGGCCTGATCGTTATCTCCCGTGCGGGTCAGCACCACGATCGCCCCGGCATGCTCCAGCATGGTGGCGAGTTCCAGACTGACGGCTAGGTTTATAGTGTCTTCGTTCACTCCATACGGGCCGATGGCGCCAGGATCGATCCCTCCATGACCGGGATCGACCGCCACCACCCTGCCACGCAGGCTGTAAACGGCTGCTGCCAGGTTTGGACCCGCATGCGCGTGCAACCACAGACCGACGGCCAACGTCAGGGCGATGCCACAAACCCCAAGCCAACGCAACGATCTCCGCCGGAGAGGGGGTGGCAGGACCCCCGCGACCCGCAGACGCAACCCGCGGCAGCGGCGCATCACGGAATGAGCGTACCAGCGCGGCGGGAGGTCGCAGGACGCCCTTTGCTTCCCTGGCACGACCGCCGCGCACCCCCCGGTCGTGCTCTATGCACGCCGCCCCGGAGGGATGCGCCGAGGGGTCGCCGCACATGGGACGCGCAAACCAAAGAAAAAGATGCAACTCCACGTACGCGCCCACTGTGCTCCGCCCGCTCAAGGCACCGTGAGCGGTGCAACGATGCAAGCGCAGCAGGGGCACTGGCAGGCGACCAGCCCCTCCGTTTCGGGGTACACCGGCGCCACCTTGGCCAACACGGAACCGCATCGCGGACCGCAACTACCCACACAGGTACAGGGAGCCGCGTAACGGCGGCACCGCGCGACCCGCCACCGACATCATCCGTCTTGCCCAGCCGTAATCATGAGCGCACAAAGGCAAGCAGCAACCGGATCCCGCCGGCCCCGACAACGGCGACCGTTGCCGCCACCCTTACCGTTTGCTGAACTGCGGCGCCTTGCGCGCCTTCTTCAAACCGTATTTGCGCCGCTCCTTGGAACGAGGATCGCGGGTAAGGTAACCCGCCTTTTTCAACAGGCCGCGCAACTCGCCGTCCACACGCAGCAACGCGCGCGCGATTCCGTGCCGCACGGCGCCTGCCTGCCCGGTCACACCGCCCCCGCTCACCCGGGCCAGCACGTCGTAGCGCGCCTCGCTCTCGGTGATCTGCAGCGGGGAACGCACCAGCGATTGGAGGGTCGGAAGCGGGAAATAGTTCTCCACGGGTCGCTCATTGACCATGATCCGACCGTTGCCGGGAACGAGCCGCACTCGGGCGACCGCCTCCTTGCGCCGTCCCGTTCCCCAGTATTGAAGCGCAACCTTCTTCATCGTCGGCACGAATACACCCCTTTGTGCGCGGCCACGCACCTCGCCAGTCGCCGCCTTACCGCGCACCCGCCTGCACCGCGAGCGGCTCAGGATTCTGCGCGGCGTGCGGATGCTGGTCGCCCGGATATACCTTGAGTTTCTTGATCACAGCCCGCCCGAGCGGCGTCTTCGGCAACATGCCACGCACGGCGAGTCGCACCACGCCAGCCGGATCCTTGGCCATGAACTTCCGGTAGGAGATGGTCTTGAGACCACCCTGATAACCCGTATGCCAATAATGAAACTTATCGTCCAACTTCTTGCCGGTCAGGGCCACTTTGGATGCGTTGATGACGATGATGTTGTCACCGGTGTCCATCGACGGCGTATACATCGGCTTATGCTTGCCGCGGAGGATGGTGGCCAACTGTGTGGCCAACCGCCCAAGCACCACGCCCTCGGCGTCAATGACGAACCATCTGCGTTCGATATCGCCCGGACGGGCGCTGTACGTCGGCTGCAACATGCCCACTCCCTCATACAGGCGGAAAACGGTGCAAACAGCCTTTCTAGTCTAACGGGACCGGTTGACGTCGTCAAGAAATGACGACGACGAGCAGGGTCCCGGCAGAGTCACGTCAGGGCGGGTGCCCACCACCAGTGTTTGTGGGTCACGACCGTCCGGGCCCCCAGCCGCTTGGCCCACTGGACGACTTTTCCGGGTCCCTGACCACGAGGGGACGGCCGCGAACACAGAGCCTCGGCAACAACGGCACGGCCGATCAGGGGCCGGGTGCACCGCGGGAACGCGCTGCGGCCCGTCCCCTCAGCGCGTTCCCGCAACGTCTTCACCCCCGCGGACAAGCGGTCCAGGGGGCGGAGGCCAGTTGGGAGAACCGGGGAGTGGCAGACCTGCCGCGGGCGGATACCGCACCCAAAGCAGGCAGAGGCCATGGCCCGGCAGCGACGGCCCGGCGTCTGACCGCGCGCCACTGCGGAGCAGATGGGCCATCGCGTCCACGCGGAGGGCGCCACGCCCGACGTCGACCAAGGTCCCCGCGATGGCGCGAACCGTGCGATAAAGGAATCCGTCCGCCTCCACCTCCACGGCCAGCCAGGGGCCGTCCTGATACACGGCGCAGGCCATCACGTTGCGCGTCGCGTCGGCCACCGGCCGTGCCGCGCCGGCGAACGCACGGAGGTCGTGCCGCCCGACCAGGATCTGCGCGGCCGCCCGCATGGAGCTGATGTCCAAGTGCCCGGCATGGTGCCAGCAGTAGGCCCGAAAAAACGGCGATGCCGTCGCCTCCCGCCAGATCAGGAAGCGGTAGCGCTTCCCAATGGCGCTCTTGCGCGCATGGAATCCCGCAGCCACATCGTACGCGCCGGCGACGGTCACCTCGGGCGGCAATCGCCGGGACAGGGCGAGCGGCAGGCGGCTGGTGGGGAGCCGAACAGCACCCGGCAGGACGAAGTCGACCACCTGGCCGGCCGCATGGACTCCCGCGTCGGTCCGGCCCGCGCCGCGGACCGCTACGGTACACCCGGCGAGGTCCGCGAGAGCCGCTTCCAACCTTGCCTGGACGGTATCGACCCTCGGCTGCCGCTGAAAACCGCAAAAGGCGCCGCCGGCGTACGAGACGATCAACGCCACGCGGCGATCTGCCCGCCGCGCGCAGGCAGGTGGGCGCGACGTCACGGCCGTCGCCCGGACCAAGTGCTCCAAACGACGGAGGCGCAGAGAACCCCGACCAACGCCGCGGCGACGACGTCGCCCCGGCCCGCATGGCTCCGCCGCCATTGCGTCCGTCCCTCCTCCCCATGGTAGCCCCTCGCTTCCATGGCGAGAGCGAGTTCATCCGCACGGCGGAACGCGGAGACCAGCAACGGCACCAACAGGGCGAGTAGAGCACGCAGCCGCGCTCTGCCGCGCGCGTCGATGTCGCCGCCCCGCGCAGCCTGCGCCATGCGGATGCGCTCGGCCTCGTCCGCCAGCGTGGGAATAAAGCGCAGCGCGATGCTGGCCATCAGTGCAAGTTCGTGGGCGGGCACGCCGATCCGCCGCAGGGGGCGCAGGAGCCGCTCCGCGCCGGCGCTGAGGGCCAGCGGGTCCGTGGTCACAGTGAGCACCGAGGACTGCAGGACCAGCAGTGTCAGGCGCGCCGCGGCCCCGAGCCCCTCGCGCAGACCCTGCCGGCCGACACTGAGCGGGCCGACGTGCCACTGGGCGACCCCTGGTGCCAACAACACGTCCAGCAGCGCCGTGATGAACACCAACAGCAGGATCGGACGGAGTCCGCGCCACACGGGCATGATCGGCAACCCGGCGAAGGCGAGGCTAACCGCGGTGAAGCTCGCGCAGGCCGGGAGTGTCAGCGGGCCTCGGCCGCCAAGGAGCAGCAACAGATAAACAAGTGTTGCCGCAAGCTTGGTCCGCGCGTCCAGGTGATGGACCGCGGAATTCCCCTGGACAAACTGGCCCACGGTCACCTTGGAAAACACGGCCCGCCCCCTTCCGGACCCGAAACGGCACCGGCGGTGGGGAGCAGGACGGCCAGGGCATCCATGGCCTCCTCCATGGTGAGGGCTGCGGGGGGCAGCACGGCGCCGCGCGCCTCCAATTCGCCAAAGAGCTGCACCGCTGGCGGGGGCTCCAGCCCCAGGGCCGAAAGCGCCTCAGGACCGAGCCCAAAAACGCTGCGTGTCGACCCCGCCGCGGCGATGCGGCCACGGCTCAGGACCACGACGCGGTCCGCGACGGCCGCCGCTTCCTCCATGCGGTGCGTCACCAGCAGGATGCCGACCCCCTGTGCCTTAAGGCGCCGCGCCAAGGACACCACGGCCGTCCGCCCCGGCGCATCCAGCCCCGCGGTCGGCTCGTCGAGGACGAGATAGCGCGGTCCCGCCGCCAGGATGGACGCGATGGCCACCCGTCGCATCTGGCCCCCGGAGAGGTGGAATGGGGAACGCCCGGCGATGTCCTCGGGCAGCCCCACCGCGCGCAGAGCCGCCCGGGCTGCCGTCGCCGCTGCCGATTCCGACAGCCCGTAGTTGCGCGGAGCAAAGGCAACCTCATCCAGCACCCGTTCCTCAAAGAATTGATCCTCCGGATGTTGGAAGACCAACCCCACTCGCTGCCGAATGGCCCGCAACGCCGCCCGGCGCGTGCGCCGCGGACCCGCCCACGGCGCGAGGCCATCCACCTCCACCAAGCCGGCATCCGGCTGGAGCAGAGCGACGCAGTGCAGGGCGATGGTCGTCTTGCCCGAACCCGTCGCCCCCAGGAGGCAAACACATTCACCCGGCCGAACGGCAAGGGTGATCCCCTCGATCGTGGGCGAGGTTGCCGAGCGCGTTGACGCCGGATCCGGGAAGCAATAGCGCACCCCCTCAAACCGGATCCCGGCGCCAGTTGCGGAAAACGAGGCACCTGTCCTGCGGGCGAACGTCCTGATCGGTCCAGGCGCCTCCGCCGCCGGCAGACGGTCCGGTGCGGCCGCCACCGCGGGCGCCCCGGCCGGAGCGGCCGGGGCGCCTGCGGCAGGGGTATTGCGCCGGGGGAGCAGCGGCGCGAGATGCTCCGCCAGATCCCCCAGCGTCAGGGGGGCCTGCGCCGACCGGAAGGGGACACCCCGGCGCCGCAGCGCATCCCAGGCCGCCAGCGCGGCAGGCGGCTCCAGGTCCCACGCCGCCAAGCGTTTGGACTCGGCAAGCAGGCTCTCTGGTCTGCCCTCGGCAGCCAATCGTCCGCCACACAGCACCAACACCCGATCCGCCAGCAGCGCCTCCGCCATGTGGTGTGTAATCAGCACAATCGCCCGCCCAGCCGCATGGAGCGCACGCAGGACCGCCAGCACCTCGCGGCGTCCCGCCGGATCGAGCAGGGACGTCGGCTCGTCAAGACACAGGCAGTCCGGATGCATGGCCAACGCGCCGGCGATGGCCACTCTCTGCTTTTGGCCACCAGAGAGCCGGTGCGGACTGCTTCGCGCATACTCCAGCATACCCACCGCCGAAAGGGCCGCCCGGACGCGGTGGCCGATTTCCTCCGGGGGAACGCCGAGATTCTCGGGGCCAAACGCGATGTCGTCCTCGACGACCGAGGCAACGATTTGGTTGTCGGGATTTTGAAAAACGAGAGCCACGTGCCGTCTCGCGGAGGCGCCTCCGCCGGGATCCGTCGTGGCGATGCCCCCGACGCTCACGGATCCGGCGGTGGGCAGGAGCAACGCTCCCATCAATCGCACCAGCGTGGACTTCCCAGAGCCGTTGCCACCCACGACGGCGACAAACTCACCTGCACCAATCCGGCAGTCAAACTCCGACAGGGCAGGCCCCGTCTGGGGCGGCGGATCGGGATAGCTGAACGAAACATTGTTCAGTTCGACAAGCGCCGCCATCCTGCCTCCGGTGGGGGCCCCGCCCCCGCCCGCAGTGTGGCGCGCCCAGCCGCCGCGCCACGTTGCGGGCACCGAGTGCCACCCTATACCAGCTCGATGATGCACATGGGCGCCGCATCCCCGCGCCGCGGGCCAAGTCGCACAATGCGTGTGTATCCTCCGGCGCGGGCCGCGTACCGTGGTCCGATCGCGACGAACAGCTTGGTCACCACGTCTTCATCGAACAGGAAGGCCAACGCCTGGCGCCGCGCATGCAGGTCGCCACGCTTCGCCAACGTAATCATGTGTTCGAGCGGGGTGCGGATCTCCTTGGCCTTGGCCTCGGTCGTCAGCAAGCGCTCATGGCGCAGGGCCGACGTGACCAGATTCCGAAACAGGCTGCGCCGGTGGTCCGGTCGGCGACCCAACTTACGGTAACCCATCGCATGCTGCCCCCCTCAGGGCGGGCCGACGCTGCAGCCCGCCGGCGCCGTTCCCACCCGGTTCTGCCCGGAGACACCGCAGTCGCTGCCAGCAGAGCGTGCAGGCACTTACACTTACGCTCAGCGGCAGCGACTGCGTCCGCCCCTCATTCCTCCGAAGCCTTGAGACCGAGCCCCAGGGTATGGAGCTTCTCTTCCACCTCTTCAAGCGACTTGCGCCCGAGGTTGCGCACCCGCATCATGTCCTCCGCGGACCGCGCCACAAGTTCCCCAATCGTGTTGATCCCGGCACGCTTGAGGCAGTTGAAGGAGCGCACGGAGAGTTCGAGGTCCTCGATGGACCGGTCCAGCAATCGGACGCGTTCGTCTTCCGGCTTTTCGGCCAGGACGAGCGTATCCCCGACACCATCGGTCAGGCCGACGAAAAGCTGCATGTGTTCGCTGAGAATCTTGGCCGCCATACTCGCAGCTTCCTCCGGCCCGATCGAGCCGTTGGTCCAGATCTCCAAGGTGAGCCGGTCGTAGTCGGTCACCTGGCCCACGCGCGTGTCCTCGACCGTATAGTTCACCCGTCGCACCGGCGTGAAGATCGAATCGATCGGGATCAAGCCGATGGGCTGATCGGGGCGCTTGTTCCGCTCCGCACTCTGATAACCCCGTCCCCGCTCAGCCGTCATTTCGACGACCAACCGCCCGTTCCGATCGAGTTGGGCGATATGCAGGCTCTCATCCAGGATGACGACATCCGGACCGCAGCGAATGTCCCCCGCACTGACCGCGCCCTCGCCCTCGGCCTCGATGCGCAGGATCTCCGGCTCGTCGGAGTGCACCTGGATTCCCAGGCGTTTGACGTTGAGGATGATATCCGTGACATCTTCACGGACACCCGGGATCGTGGAGAACTCATGCAGCACACCATCGATACGCACCGACGTGACGGCGGCGCCGGGTAGGGAAGAAAGCAGGATGCGCCGTAAAGAGTTTCCCAGCGTCGTGCCATAGCCGCGCTCCAGCGGCTCGACGACGAACTTACCGTACGTGCCGTCCGCGTTGCGCTCGACGCACTCGATGGTCGGCTTCTCCATCTCCAGCATCGACGACTGTCCCCTCCCCACCGTCACAGCCGAGGTTACCGCCGTGGCTGGCACTGACACGATCTCGCTTCCTTTCTCCCCGGCATCTGCCTACCCAACGCCCGAGGCCTCCCCCGACGCGGGCCGCCACCCGGGCCTGGACGCTTGCGGCACTGCGCGACCACTTCGTTTTGAGAGCGCGCATCGGCACGGTGACCGCGTCCGCTCCGCCAGCGAGGCACGTGGCCGGGCTCCATGGCCTGGACGCTACAGCGCTCCACCGCCGTGGGGCCACGCGGACACGACTAGCGCGAGTAGAATTCCACGATTAACCGTTCTTGAATGGCTAAATCCACGTTTTCGCGTTCAGGCAGCCGCGAAACCGTTCCCTGCATCGCCGTCAGATCCCGGGTCAACCACTCGGGTACGGTCCGCGACTCGGCCTCCGCGGCGCGCTCCTTGAACAGGGGCAGCGCGCGGCTCTTCTCTCGCACTGCGATGACCTCGCCCACACGGACAAGGAAGGAGGGGATGTCAACACGCCGGCCATTGACGTTGAAATGCCCGTGCCGAACAAGTTGTCGCGCTTCAGGGCGTGACGAGGCAAACCCGAGCCGAAACACCGCATTGTCCAGCCGGCGCTCCAAAATGCGCAGCAGCGCCTCGCCCGTTACGCCCTTGCTCTTGCTGGCCAGCTTAAAGTAGCCCCGAAACTGCCGCTCTCCGACACTATAGATGCGCCGCACCTTCTGCTTCTCGCGCAGGTAGGGGCGAAAGTCGCTGGTACGTCCACGCCGCCGGTCCCCGTGTTGGCCGGGCGGGTTGGCACGCTTCTCGATGGGGCACTTTGGGCTGTAGCACCGGTGGCCTTTCAGAAAGAGCTTCATGCCCTCCCGACGGCAGAGGCGGCACACCGGATCGGTCTGCCTGGCCAAGGATCGAGGACCCCCTTCGTGCGGAGCGTCGCGGCGGCCTCTCCGGGCACGCCCCCCAGACCGGATCGCAACGGCGACCTACACGCGGCGCCGCTTCGGCGGCCGACAACCGTTATGCGGTATCGGTGTGACATCACGGATCTGCGTCACCTCAAGGCCGACGGACTGCAGCGACCGAATCGCCGCTTCCCGGCCGGGGCCCGGTCCCTTCACGCAGACTTCGATCTCGCGCATCCCGTGCTCCATCGCCACCCGTCCCGCCTTCTCGGCCGCGGTCTGCGCGGCGAAAGGCGTGCCCTTCTTATTCCCCTTGAAGCCCACGGTACCGGCAGCCCCCCAGGAAATCGCGTTTCCCTGCGGGTCGGTAATGGTGATGATCGTGTTGTTGAACGAGGAGCGGATATGCGCCACACCCCGTTCGATGTGTTTGCGCTCGCGGCGCTTGATGCGCTTCTTCTGTTGCTGCTCCTTCGGCATCTGCCGTCCCCTCTCCGTACGCCGCACCGCTTGCCCTGACTGCCTGACACCAGAGGCGGCGGCCCCGGCCGACCGATGACCACACCGGCACACTCGGCGGCCACGGGTGTGCGCAGCCTGTGGGACTGAATTCCAGCCTACTTCCGCCGACGCACGCCGACGGTCTTGGGTCTGCCCTTGCGCGTGCGGGCGTTGGTCTTGGTGCGCTGACCGCGCACGGGCAGCCCCCGCCGATGGCGCAGCCCGCGGTACGAGCCAATCTCGATCAGCCGCTTAATATTGCGCTGAACTTCCGACCGGAGTTCCCCTTCGACCTTATAGTCACCCTCGATTACCTCACGCAGCCGTGCCACCTGGTCGTCGCTCAGGTCCCGCACACGGATGTCCACATCGACCTGGGCCTTGTCCAAGATCTCGCGCGACAGCGTCCGGCCGACCCCGTAAAGATACGGCAACGCCGCCTCCACGCGCTTGTCGCGCGGCAGGTCGACGCCGGCGATTCGAGCCACCCGCCCAACCCCCTTCGTGCAGTCGCGAGCCCGATCCGGCCCAACCCGTCAGCCCTGGGCCTGCTTGTGCTTCGGATTCTCGCAGATGACCATCACGCGCCCGCGCCGCTTGACGATTTTGCACTTTTCGCACATGCGCTTCACCGAAGGGCGCACCTTCATCCGCACTCACCTGCCTCACCGCCGGAGCTACGAACGGATCACGGTCGCTATCCGCGATGCCGGTATGTGATCCTGCCACGCGTGAGATCGTACGGCGAAAGCTCCACGGTGACCCGATCTCCACGCAGAATGCGGATGTAAACCCCGTTGCGCCGCATCTTACCGCAGATGTGGGCCATCACGCGATGGCCGTTGTCCAGTTCGACACGGAAGACCGTGTTGGGCAGCGGCTCGATGACCGTGCCCTCCACCTCGACCGCATCCTTCGCGGCCGGACGCGGAGGGGCGCTGGTTGTCGCCACTGGTCGTCTTGCCTTCATATCCGAGCCTCCTCCCGACCCTCTTCGCAACCCGCTTTCCACCCGTCGGTGGCAACCTGGGCGAGCCAGCCGCGAATCTCGGCATCATCCGCCGGCTTGCCGGCGGCTATCCCGGCATGGAGGGCCACTCCCAGGGAAAGGTGCCGGATATTCTTGCGTTTCGGACGGGCACCCGGCCGCAACCGTCCGTCGGAGACCAGCACGTGGCGCCGATCGCAGAGGGACACGACCACCATGGCTCGCCCCGCATCCCGGCCGGCGCATGAAATCACCAGCTGCCCGATCCGGGGCACACGCTCCACCGTCTCACCTCGGACACCCCGAGCGGTAGTCGGTCGGACGGTGAGCACCAAAACACCGCCCGGGCGCAAGCTCCTCCGGCGCGACCTGGCCACGATATCCCCGTCCGTCCCTATCGATCGAGGGAAGACCAGAATTATCGCCGCCACAGTCCGTCCCTGCGTGCAGCGAGAACAAACCGACCGCCTTTAGGAAACCGGCAACCCCCAGGTCACCGTATCCCGGCGACCGACATCGATTGGGCGTCCATCTTCCCAGTATACACGAATGTACGTCAGTGTATACGGCGGCGATGCCTGGCGTCCATACCCTTCTGGAGCCCACACGTACCCTCCGGTCGCGGCGCCCCTTCCTTTATTGAGATGGCGTACGTTCAGGAGCGGTCGCGGCTCCCGGAGCGGTTCCCCGCCGTCCGCACTACGGCAGCGTCAGAATCCTTGGCGGCCCATCGACCACCAAGGCCACGGTGTGCTCGAAGTGCGCCGCGAACGATCCGTCCACCGTGGACACGGTCCAACCGTTGCGCGCGACGCGGACGTCGTAACCGCCCGCGCAAACCATCGGCTCGATTGCAATCACCATTCCGGGACGCAGCCGCGGTCCATGCCCGGCGGGACCGTGGTTGGGCACCTGGGGCTCCTCGTGCATGCTCGTGCCGACACCGTGACCGCAAAAACGGCGTACGACCGAAAACCCCGCGGCCTCCACCACCGACTGCACCGCATGCGAGATGTCGCCCACACGCGCCCCGCTCACGGCAGCCGCGATACCCGCCTGCAGGGACTGCTCCGTCACCTCCAACAGACGTTTGGTCTCCGGTGGCACCGGAGAGAGGGAGAAGGTTCGCGCGCCATCACCGATGTAACCTCCCAGCGTTGCACCCACGTCGCAGGACACGATGTCCCCCGCAGCCAGGCGCCGATCGCCCGGGATGCCATGCACCACCTCGTCGTTGACGGAGACGCAGATGCTCGCAGGAAACCCGTGGTAGCCCTTGAAGGTGGGCACCGCGCCCGCCGCCCGGATCATCCGTTCCGCCAGCGCATCCAGCTCGGCTGTCGTCAAGCCCGGCGCCACCGCAGCGGCAAGGGCATCGAGCACCAGGGCCACAATCCGGCCGGCGTCGCGGATCAACTCGACCTCGCGAGCAGAACGGAGCACGATTGCCCCAGCCGAGCGGTCGTCACGCCAGAGCCGGTCTCTGAGACTGAAGCTACCCCCGGTCATCCGCTCCGCCCCCCCCGGCTGCGTCCGCCAGAAGGCGTATCAGGTCTGCGGCGACTTCCCCCGACGGCCGGTCGCCGTCCACCGACAGCAATATACCCCGCTGCTGGTAGTATCCGAGCAACGGGACCGTATCCCGGCGATAGGCGGCGATCCGGCTCCGCTGTACGTCCTCCGCGTCGTCCGCTCTCTGTACGACCGGGTGGCCGCAGCGGCGGCACAGGTTTCCGCGCTCGGGAGGATCCGCTTGCACGTGATAGGTGGCGCCGCAGTGCGTGCATGTCCGCCGGCCCGCCAACCGGGCGACGGCCCTCTCCTCTGAAATCTCCAGGTACACGGCCCGATACAGCGCCACGCCACTGTCGGCGAGTATCGAGTCCAGCGCTTCACCCTGTGCCAATGTGCGCGGGAAGCCATCCAGCACGAAACCATTCCGGCAGTCCGCCTGGACCAGCCGTTCTCGGACGATGGCGATGGTGAGTTGGTCCGGAACTAGGGCGCCGCGTTCGAGGATCAATCGCACCTGCGAACCCAGCGCGGTCTCCGCCGCGACCGCCATGCGAAATATAGTGCCAGTGGCAATGTGCGGAAGCCCCGCCGTAGCGGCCAGGAGCGCCGCCTGCGTGCCCTTGCCTGCCCCCGGAAGCCCGAGGAGCACAATGCGCAAACCTCTCCCCCTCCAACGCGGGGCTACTCCGGCAGCGGCCCCCAGCGCCGCTCATCAGCGGATGAAACCCTGATAGTGCCTCATCAGCATATGGCCCTCGATTTGCATCATCGTGTCCAGCGCAACACCCACAACAATGAGCAGGGCCGTGCCTCCAAAGGTGATGTTCGGGATGTTCGTCGCACCCGTGAACACCGCCGGAAGAACCGCGATGATCGCCAGGAAGATGGCGCCCAGGACCGTCACTCGTTCAAGCACACGTCCCAGATATTCCGCAGTCGGCCGTCCGGGACGGTATCCGGGAATGAAGCCCCCCTGTTTCCGGATATTGTCGGCAACGTCGCTGGGGTTCCAGACGATCGACGTGTAGAAGAAGGTGAAGGCAATGATCAGCGCGGCATATACCAGCTCATACCACAATGTGCTCGACTGAAAGAACGTCGCCACCGAGTGTAGCCAGGTGACATTGACAAATTGGGTCAACGTCAACGGAACCGTCAGCACTGATGCCGCGAAGATAACAGGGATGACCCCCGCCTGGTTGACGCGAATAGGGATGTAGCTGGACGCGCCACCGTACATGCGCCGCCCGACCACCCGCTTCGCATACTGCACCGGCACCCGGCGCGCCGCCTGGGTCACCAGCACGACCGCCGCGGTGATGGCCAGAGCCAACGCGACAAACACCAGCAAGTTGAAAACTGAGATGCGCCCCGTCCGCAAATAGGTGACGATTGTGCCGATACCGCTCGGCAAGCGGGAGATGATCCCGGCGAAGATCAGGAGCGAGATGCCGTTGCCAATGCCGTACTCGGTCATCATCTCCCCGATCCACATGAGAAAAACCGTACCGGCGGTCAGGATCAGGACGACGAGCAGGATCTCCTCGATACCCGGCCGCAGGAAGGCCCCGTTGTCCCGCAGATATACGGCGAGGGCCGTGGACTCGACCACAGCCAGCATGACAGTGCCGTAGCGCGTCCATTGGTTGATCTTGTTCTGACCCTCGGGTCCTTCCTTGGACCATTCCTCCACCTGTGGAAGCACCAGGGTCAGCAGTTGCATGATGATCGATGCGTTGATGTAGGGAGTGATGCTCATCGCAAAGACGGCGAAAATCTGCAGCGCACCGCCCGCAAACAGATTCAACAGTCCGAAGAACGTCCCGCTCGAGAACAGATTGGCCAGTGCCGCCTGGTTGATGCCCGGCACAGGCACGTGGGCACCCAGACGGAATACGCCGAACATAGCCACCGTATAGAGTATGCGCCGCCGCAGGTCACCGAGACGGAAGGCCCGGCCCACGGAGCCTGCCAACTGTGACGCCAACCGGGCATCCCCCCGTCCGTCTACCTCCACGGGTCCATGAAGCTCGCCTGCCTGGCTTCCCGGGTCCGGCGGCGGCAGGGGCCCGCACCCCGGAGCCCGCGCGCCGAACCACCCGCGGCACTGCGCCTAACCGGCCGTCTCCACCACGACGTCCGGCGCGGCCCGCACCCCCAAAACCTCGACCCGCCCCCCCGCGGCTTCGATCTTTTTGCGCGCGGAGGCGGAGAACGCTTCGGCCGCCACCGTTAGCGCCACCGTGATTTCCCCATGTCCCAATACCTTCAGGGGTCTGTGCCCGCCGCGCAGCAGTCCCTGCTCCACAAGGACTTCCGCAGTCACTGCAGTCTGCGGCGGTAGCCGATCGAGCAGCCCAACGTTGACAACCCGCCACTCGGTGGCGAAGGGTGCATTGGTGAAGCCGCGCTTGGGCAACCGCCGCTGCAGCGGAAGTTGGCCGCCCTCGAAGGCCGGCCCCTTGACGCCACCGGCCCGCGCCTTCTGACCCTTATGTCCCTTCCCCGACGTCTTCCCGTGCCCAGAGCCCGGCCCCCGCCCGAGACGCTTCTTGCCCTTGTTCGGGGCACCCGGGCGCAGCGTCTCAAGACCAATCTGCGGCATTCCTAAACGCCCCCAACGCCGTACCAACGGCTTTCCACGGCGGCGCTGCGGGTGCTGCGCCACTGTCCGCACCGCCGCCTGCGCATCGCCATCCAGCGCGCGCGATGGAACTTCAGGCCCGCACTTCCTCCACCGTCTTGCCGCGCAGCCGTGCCACGTCTTCGACACGCTTCAGCGAGCGCAACCCCTCCAGAGTGGCATACACCACATTGTTGGGATTGGACGACCCCAACGACTTGGCCAGCACGTCACGGATGCCCGCCAACTCAAGCACTTCTCGCACCCCGTGCCCCGCAATCAGTCCCGTCCCAGGCGAGGCGGGCTTCAGGAGCACGCGCCCGGCGCTGAACTGCCCCAGCACCAGGTGTGGAATCGTAGTGCCGACGCGCGGAACGTCGATCAGCGCCTTGCGCGCGGCGGCAATACCCTTGGGGATGGCGTCCGCCGGCACCGCGGCCTTGCCCAGGCCCACGCCCACACGACCATTGCCGTCTCCCACCACGACGAGCACGCTGAAACTCAGCCGGCGCCCGCCCTTGACCACCTTGGACACGCGGTTGATGCGGATGACCTTCTCCTGGAATTCCCGCTCCGATCCCCTCGGGATGGTACCCACCTCCACCTTGACCGCCCCGACGCGAGGGCGGGCGACGCGCGCCGCTTTTAGAACTGCAGGCCTGCGGCCCGCGCACCCTCGGCCACAGCCGCAACCCGCCCGTGATAGACATAGCCGCCGCGGTCGAATACGACCTGCGCAACCCCGCGCTGCAACAAGCGCCGCGCGACGGCCTCGCCCACGCGCCGCGCCGCCTCCACGGTGGCACCGGAGGCATCCGCCGGCACAATCCCGGGATCCAGCGTGGAAGCCGATGCGAGCGTATGCCCCCGCACGTCGTCAATCACCTGAGCATACATGTGTCTGGAACTACGAAACACGTTGAGCCGCGGGCGACCCGCCGTACCGTTCACCTTCTTGCGCACTCGGCGGTGCCGGCGCAGCCGGAGCTCCCTCCGATTGGACACCAGTCGCACTCCCTTTCGGACCACGGCGCGAGGCGGGCGGAACCGACCGCTGCCCGACGAGGCGCCGGGCGAACCCGCCTACTTGCCGGTCTTGCCTTCCTTCACCCGTACCCGCTCACCAGTATAACGAATGCCCTTTCCCTCTCCATAAGCAGAGGGCTTTCTCACCGCACGGATGTTCGCCGCCACCTGACCGACGATCTGCTTGTCGATACCACGCACCACGATGCTGTTGACCGCCGGGACCTCCAACTCCACGCCGACGGGGGGTTCAACCTCCACCGGATGCGAATAGCCGACGGTCAGCACCACTTTGCGCCCGCTCTTCGCCGCCCGATAACCGGTCCCGACCAGATCCAGAGATTTGCTGAACCCCTGCGTGACCCCGTCCACCATATTCGCGACAAGGGTTCGTGAAAGACCGTGCAGCGCGCGCAGACGGCGGTCGTCTGTACGCCGGCTGACGGAGGCCGTCCCGTCTTCAACCGTCACTGCGATACCTTCCGGCAACGCCTGCCGCAACTCGCCCTTCGGACCTCTGACGGAAACTGCGCCCGGCTCAATCCGGAACTCCACACCGTTTGGGATCCGGATGGGCCGCCTACCTACCCTCGACATCGGTCTCACCACCCCATCTGGCACCAGCGATGCCGGCGCCCGCCCCAACCGCCGTCCACCCGGAACATGGCGCGCACATCCGCGGGTGTCCGCCGCCCCCCAGCCGAAGCACACGCCAGCTGCGGGCGGACCACAGCACAGCGGCACGGATGCCGGGGCGGCCCACTACCACACGTAGCACAGGACCTCGCCGCCAACCCCTTCGCGGCGCGCCCTTTTGTCCGTCATCACGCCGCGCGAGGTAGAGAGAATGGCGATCCCCAATCCCCCCAGAACGCGCGGAACTTCAGACTTACCCGCGTAGACGCGAAGACCCGGTCGCGAGATCCGGCGCAGACCCGTGATCACCCGCGTGCGTTCCGGCCCAAACTTGAGAGTCAGCCGCAGCGTGCGACGAACGCCATCCTCAAGCCACTGGTAACTTTCAATGAAGCCCTCCTCGCGGAGGATCTGGGCGATCGAACGCTTCAACCGCGAGCCGGGCACGTCCAACTGGTGGCGCCGCACAATGTTGGCGTTCCGGATCCGCGCCAGCATATCGGCCACGGGATCAGTCATGCTCAAAGGGACTCCCTCTCCTTCCCCTCACGCCGAGGCAGGGGCGGGTCCGCTCCATGCCCCTCCGCCGGGGGGCGCCGGAACCCGGGCGCACCTCTCCGCGCGGCTACCAACTGGCCTTCCGCACCCCGGGAATCAAGCCTTCGTGCGCCATCTCCCGGAAGCACAGCCGGCAAAGACCAAATTTCCGCATATAGCCGCGGGGTCGCCCACAGCGCTGGCAGCGGTTCCGCCGGCGCACCGCAAACTTGGGCCGGAGCTTCATCCGCTCCAAATCAACTTTAGTGGCCATTGCGCTTCCCCCTTGGGTACGGCGTCACGCCGCCGCCCGCGCTCGCAACGAGACTCAAGTCCCAGGTACGCCGGTACGCTCAAGCGGCCGGGCGGAAAGGCATTCCCAAGAGACGCAGCAACTCGCGCGCCTCTTCATCCGTGCCGGCCGTGGTGACGATCACCACGTCCAAGCCCCGCACCTTCTGCACTTGGTCGTATTCGATCTCCGCAAAGATCAATTGCTCCCGCAGGCCCAGGGTATAGTTGCCGCGACCATCGAAGCTATCCGGCGATAGGCCGCGGAAATCGCGCACCCGGGGCAGCGCGAACACAAACAACCGCTGCAGGAAGTCGTACATGCGCTCTCCCCGCAGGGTCACCATCACCCCGATCTTATCCCCTTCACGAACCTTGAAGGACGCGATCGACTTCTTCGCACGCGTGACCACCGGCTGCTGACCCACGATGGCCCGGAGTTCGGCAACGGCCGAATCCAGCAATTTCTCATTCTGTAAGGCGTCCCCAACGCCCATATTCAGGACGACCTTGTGCACTCGCGGCACCTGCAATCGGTTCCGGTAGCCGAAGCGCTTCTGCAGCGCGGGAACAGCGTCCATCTGGTACTTGTCCTTCAGCGTCGCCATACCGGCACTCCCCTCCCCGGCTCCCGAACGGCACCCGCCGCCGGCTCCGGGAACGGCTATCCGCCTTCTTTGATAGACCCGGACCTATTTGTCAAGCGACGCGCCGCAGCGAACGCACCTGCGCACGCGCCCGCCATCTTCGGTCAGCATGTGGCCGATCCGGGTCGCCCGCTTGCAGGCGGCGCAGACCACCATGACCGTGCACGCGGCGACGGCGTTCTCCTGCTCCACGATACCCCCCTGCAGTATCTTCTGAGAGGCCTTCTGATGCTTGTAAACCTTGCCGACGCCTTCCACCACAAGACGACCCCGGCCGCGATCCACCCGCAGAACCTTGCCCCGTTTGCCACGGTCCTTACCGGAGATAACCAGCACAGTGTCGTCGCGACGCACTGACAGGCGTTTTCCCGCGGGCCTTGGACCCGAGCCCGGCCGCGGCATGCTCCGCCCCCCCTTTTGCCACAAACTCCAACCGGCGCCATGCCACGCCGAGGCCGTCGCCCCGTCTCAGAGGACTTCCGGCGCAAGGCTGACGATGCGCATGAATTCGCGCTCCCGCAACTCTCGGGCCACCGGTCCGAAGATGCGTGTACCCCGGGGCTCCTTGCCGTCGCGCAGCACCACCGCCGCATTCTCGTCAAACCGGATGCGACTGCCATCCACACGGCCCGCGCCGTGCACCGAACGCACCACCACGGCCCGGACCACGTCGCCCTTCTTCACCATGCCCCCGGGTGACGCAGCCTTCACCGAGCACACCACCACATCGCCCATGTGCGCATACCGCCGCCGCGAACCCCCGACCACCTTGATCACCTGAAGCTCGCGCGCACCCGTATTGTCCGCCACCGCAAGCCGCGTCTGCTGCTGGATCATGACGCCTCACTCCGACTTTTCAAGGATGGAGGTCACCCTCCAGCGCTTGTCGCGAGACAGGGGCCGCGTTTCCATCAATTCCACGCGATCACCCACATGCGCCGCGCCAGACCCGTCGTGTGCCTTGAATCGGCGGGTCTGACGCATGCGGCGCCCGTATAGCGGATGCGGCACCAAGCGTTGCACCGCCACCACCACGGTCTTCTCCATCTTGTCGGAAACCACCACACCTACCAGAGTCTTTCGCTTGCCACGCTCCACCACACCCTGCACCCCCCAGCCCCCCCCGCCCGGTGGCCTACTCTCTGCGCATGCGCTGCGCGGTCAGTACCCGCGCGATATCGCGCCGCACATCCCGTAGCCGGATGGGATTTTCCAACTGCCCCGTCGCGTGCTGGAACCGCAGATTGAAGAGTTCCGCCCGCAGGTCGGCCAGACGCTTCTGCAGCTCCGTATCCGACTGCTCCTTGAGCTCCCTGCCCTTCATTGGGCATCACCGTCCTGGTCGCGCTTGAGGAACCGTGTTCGGATCGGCAGCTTGTGCGACGCCAGACGCATCGCCTCACGCGCCGCGTCCTCGGAGACGCCAGCCATTTCGAACATGATCCTCCCGGGTTTCACAACGGCCACCCAATGGTCTGGCAACCCCTTGCCGCTGCCCATGCGCGTTTCCGCCGGCTTTTTTGATACGGATTTGTCCGGAAAGATCGTGATCCAGAGCTTACCGCCGCGGCGCACGCTTCGAGTCAGCGCGACACGCGCCGCCTCGATCTGCCTGTCGCTGATCCATGCGGCCTCCAGTGCCTGCAACCCGAAGTCGCCGAAGGAAACGTTGCATCCGTCGTGCGCAACGCCCCTACGATGGCCCCGATGCTGCCGACGGTATTTGACGCGCTTGGGCATGAGCATGGATCCACAACCCCCCGAACGCCCAACCTTCGATGCCTGACCCCCGGCAGACCCTGACCGAACCGCCGCGCGCACGCCGCCCGGCGCTCAGGAAATTCCCGCCCACGCCCGCTAAGCCCCGCCCGCGGCCTGGGCGCCCGCAGAGGCGGTGCCGGCCCGTTCCGCCTGCGGCAGGATCTCTCCCTTGTAGATCCAGACCTTCACACCCAGTTTGCCGTACGTGGTTGATGCTTCGGCAAAGCCGTAATCGATATCGGCGCGCAGCGTGTGCAGCGGAACCGACCCTTCGGCCGTCCATTCCCGCCGGGACAGTTCCGCCCCGTTGAGACGGCCCGCAACCATCACCTTGACTCCCTTTGCCCCACGCTGCATCGTGCGCTGTGCCGAGCGCTTGATCACGTACAGGAACCGCTGGCGCCGTTCCAACTGCAGGGCGACGCCCTCGGCCACCAACTGCGCCTCCAACTCGGGCGCCTTGATCTCCACAATATTGATGGCGACCTCACGGCTTGTGAGTTTCTGTAACTCCTTCCGCAGACGCTCCACCTCGACGCCCCCCCGGCCAATCACCATGCCGGGCTTGGCTGTGTGCACCGTAAGCTTAAGCCGGTTCGCCGCACGCTCGATTTCGATCCGCGCGACCCCGGAGTCGTACAACCGCGTCTTCACGTGGCGCCGGATTTTCATGTCCTCCAAGAGCAGCGCGCCGAATTCCTTATCGGCAAACCACCTCGACTCCCACGGTCGGATGATGCCGAGGCGCATACCCTTCGGGTGAATCTTCTGACCCACGAATATCCCCCTTACCTGCCGCGCCCGCGGGCCGTGCAACCCCGGTTCCGGGAGCGAACCCTTCGACGCGGACGCCTCCCACCGGCTAGCGCTCCCGCTGCCGCACCACAACGGTGATGTGCGACGTCCGCTTGAGGATCGCGAACGCCTGCCCTCGCGCGCGCGGGTGGATCCGCTTGGCGACAGGTCCCTGGTCCGCGGTGGCGCCAGCAACGTAGAGCAGGTCCGGGTCCAAATCGTAGTTGTGCGTCGCATTGGCGATTGCAGACCGCAAAACCACTGCCGTCAATGCCGCGGCACGGTTGGGCAGAAACTGCAGTACGGCAAGGGCCTCGCCCACCGGCTTCCCCCGGATGACGTCCAGCACGATCCGCACCTTGCGCGGCGCCACCCGCACAAAGCGGGCGACCGCCCGCGCTTCCCGCACCAGATCGCCCACCTGCGCCCCGCCGTCCGGCTCCCCCGCCGCGCCCGCGGCCGTACCGCCCATCCCCGTCGCTCCCCCTTCGCGGCGCTAGGCGCCGCTCTTGCTCCACGGCCCGCCCGGTCAGTGCCTCGCCACGGCCGACGTACGAACTCACTTCAGGGCCGTGGAACGCTCCGTCCTACCGCCGTGCCCCTTGAACGTTCGTGTCGGGGCGAACTCCCCCAGCTTGTGCCCGATCATGTCCTCGGTGACGAAGATCGGCACATGTTTGCGACCGTCATGCACCGCGATCGTCTGCCCGATCATTTCGGGCACAATCGTGCAGGCGCGGGCCCAGGTCCGGATCACACGCTTTTCGCCCGCCGCCGCCAAGGCATTGACCTTCTTCAGCAGGCTCTCAGTGACATAGGGCCCCTTCTTGAGCGAACGACCCACGGCGGGCGCACCCCCATGGCTCCGACCGCGCATGCGGCGCAGTCGCGCCTACTTCTTACGCGACTTGACGATCAGCTTGTTGCTTGGCTTGCTGCGCGCACGCGTCTTGTTGCCGCGCGCGGGCTTACCCCACGGAGTCATCGGATGACGCCCCAGCGGCGCCTTGCCCTCGCCGCCGCCGTGCGGGTGGTCCACAGGGTTCATCACCGAGCCGCGCACGGTCGGACGCCATCCCATGTGCCTGGAGCGCCCCGCCTTGCCAATGCGCACGTTCTCGTGATCGGTGTTCCCGACTTGCCCGAGCGTCGCCCTACAGTCAATGCGCACAAGCCGCACTTCCCTGGAGGGCAGCAGGATGTGGGCATAGTCGCCCTCCTTCGCCACCAGCTGCGCCTCTGTACCGGCCGCACGACAAAGCTGTCCGCCCCGTCCCGGCTTGAGCTCAATATTATGGATGACCGATCCGGTCGGAATCTGTGCCAGCGGCAGTGCATTCCCGGGACGGATGTCCGCACCCGGACCGCTGCGCACCGTGTCACCGGCCTTCATGCCAACCGGTGCCAGGATGTAGCGCTTCTCGCCGTCCGCATAATGCAGCAAGGCGATGTGCGCAGAGCGGTTCGGATCGTACTCCACGCCGGCCACGCGCGCGGGGACGCCGTCCTTCTCGCGGCGAAAGTCAATCACCCGATACGCGCGCTTGCTCCCGCCGCCACGATGGCGCACGGTGATCTTGCCCTGCATGTTGCGCCCGGCCCGCCGGCGGAGAGGCGTTACGAGGCTCTTCTCCGGATCGTCCTGCCGTAGACCCGACTTGTCCAGGACCGACATCTTCCTTCGACCTGGAGACGTCGGCTTATACACCCTCACCGGCACGGTCCGCCACCTCCAAGATCCAGCGCGGCCAACTCCCAGCATGCTCTGCTGGCTCCGAGCGGAGCCCGGCACTGCGCACCCGCAGCGGCTGCGGTCACGCCCGAGGCGGCCACTGCAAAAGCCCTCTCTAATGCGGCGCCTCTGCTCGGATACCCCTCGTTCCTCAAGTTCCAGCGGTTCGCGCCCGCGACGGAGACCAACTCTTCCAGGTCCGTCCCAGGTGAGCACCGCAAAGTCCGCTCTTGCGAGGCCACTGCTCCGATATCCCTTGTCCCCCAGGCGTCCACGATTCTCGGCCGGTGCGGAAACCGACTTTTGCCGCGCGTCCTAGAGCAATCCCTCGAAAAATTCGATCCTGTCGCCGTCTCGCAGTGTGACCATGGCCTTCTTCCAGTCCGGCCGCCGACCTTCGGAGCGTCCCACCCGCCGGGACTTGCCGTGGCAAATCATTGTGCGCACAGCCGTGACCCGGACCGACCAGATCTCCTCGACAGCCTTACGAATCTCCACCTTGTTGGCGCGCAACGCCACCTCAAAGGTGTATCGCCCATCCCTCAGGCCGCCCATGCTCTTTTCCGTGATCAGCGGGCGGCGGATGACCTCGCGCCCGTTCATCGGCCCAGCACCCCCTCAACGGCGGCAACGGCATCCCGCGTCAGGATCACACTGCGCGCGCGCAGCACCGCGAGGGCATTCAGATCGATGGCGGGCGCCACGGAAACGCCTTCGATGTTACGCCCGGACAGATAGACCGTCCGATCCGGGACACCGGTCACGACCAGCGCACGCCGGTCCTGCAGGTCCAACCGTTGAAGCACCTCGCCGAACTCCTTGGTCCGCGGGCGTTCGAACTCAAGGCGGTCCAGGACGCGCAGACGGCCTTCCGCCAATCGCGCGGAAAGGGCACTGCGCAACGCGCCGCGTCGCGCCTTCACCGATAGTGCCTGACGGTAGTCCCGAGCCTGCGGGCCAAAGACAACGGCCCCGCCCTTCCAATGCGGCGCCCTGGTACTGCCCTGGCGGGCGCGTCCCGTGCCCTTCTGCCGCCAGGGCTTGCGACCTCCCCCGGAAACGGTGCTCCGTGTCTTGACACCGACCGTCCCCTGCCGGGCGTTGGCCAGATAACCGACGGCAACCTGGTGGAGCAACGCCACATTCACCGGCGCCGCGAAGACGGCGTCCGACAGGGCGATCTCGCCTACGGTCTCACCCTGCATGTTGTAGACGGGAACATTCGGCACCGCGATTCCTCCCCGGACGATTGCCTCTGCGCAGGACCGGCGCTGCGGCTACTGCGCTCAGCCCCTGACCATCGCGCCGCCGCGCACCTGTTTTTTAGCGGTGCGAATTGCCACCAGGGCCCCGCGAATCCCGGGAACTCCTCCACGCAGGAGCAGGAGGTGGCGCTCGGTATCCACGCGCACCACCTGCAGCCCCGAAACCGTGGCCCGTTTGCCGCCCATGCGCCCTGGCATTTGACGATTCTTAAATACCCGCGCAGGGGTCGTGCCCGCATTCAGCGAACCGACGCGGCGATGATACTTGCTGCCATGGGCCATCGGTCCACGGCGGGCGTGATGGCGTTTGATCACCCCGGCGAATCCCTTGCCCTTGCCGATGCCTGTGACATCCACCCGCGTGCCGGTCTCAAAAATCTCGACGGCGAATTCCTCCCCTACCGCGGGGGGCTCACCGTCCCAAGCAAATTCGCGCAAGACCTGCCGCGGGCTCACGCCCACTTTGCGGAAATGCCCCTGCATGGGTCGGGTGACGCGTGATGCCTTGCGCGACAGAAACCCGATCTGCAGCGCAGCGTACCCGTCCGTCTCCATCGTCTTCCGCTGGACCACGACGCAGGGACCCGCCTCGATGACGGTCACGGGCACCTGGCGCCCCTGCTCGTCGAAGACGCGCGTCATCCCGAGCTTGCGGCCCAGGAGGCCTCTTCTCCCCGCCCCGGCAGATGCCGCTGCCACTGGCCGTCACTCCCCACTTCCGGTACAGCGCCTGGTTGCCACCATACGGACCTGCGGGCGCCGGTGAGCCGGGCCCCCGCCGCTTCAGCGGTCTCCCCGCGTACGGCTACAGTTTGATCTCAATATCGACGCCCGCCGGCAGGTCCAGACGCATCAGCGCGTCCACCGTCTTGGGCGTGGGCTCAAGGATATCGATCAAGCGCTTGTGCGTCCGCAGTTCGAACTGCTCCCGGATGTCCTTTTCGCCGTTGGGGGCCGTGAGCAGCGTGTACACGGCCTTTTCCGTGGGCAGGGGCACCGGCCCGGCCACGTACGCACCCGTCCGCCGAGCGGTATCCACAATCTTGCCGGACGAAACGTCCAGGATGCTGTGATCGAACGCCCGCAAGCGAATACGAATCTTCTGTGCAGGCAAAGGGCTCCACCCCTACTCCGCGATCTTGGTGACGACGCCGGCGCCCACGGTGCGGCCGCCCTCGCGGATGGCGAACTTCAGGCCCTCTTCAATGGCGATGGAGTTGATCAGTTCGACGCGCATCGTCGTCTTGTCCCCTGGCATGACCATTTCCACACCCTCGGGCAGCCCCACCACGCCCGTCACGTCCGTCGTGCGGAAGTAGAACTGCGGCCGGTAGCCGTTGAAAAACGGCGTGTGCCGCCCCCCCTCCTCCTTGGTCAGCACGTAAACCTCCGCGTCGAAGTTCCGGTGCGGATGGATCGACCCCGGCTTCGCCAGCACCTGGCCCCGCTCGATGTCGTTCTTCTCCACCCCCCGCAGGAGCGCCCCGATGTTGTCCCCCGCCATTCCCTGGTCCAGCGACTTGTTGAACATCTCCACGCCCGTGACCACGGTCTTGCGCGGCTTCTCCGCCAACCCCACCAACTCGATCTCGTCCCCAACCTTCACCTGGCCCCGCTCCACCCGACCCGTCGCCACCGTCCCCCGCCCCGTGATCGTGAACACGTCCTCCACCGGCATCAGAAACGGCTTGTCGATGTCCCGCGGCGGCGTCGGTATATAACTGTCTACCGCCGCCATCAACTCCAGGATCGGCTTGCTTGCCTCCGCCTCCGGATCACCCGCCGCCTCCAGCGCCTTCAGCGCCGACCCCTTGATCACCGGCACCTCGTCTCCCGGAAATTCGTAGCTCGTCAGCAGCTCCCGAACCTCCAACTCCACCAGTTCCAGCAGTTCCGGGTCGTCCACCATGTCCACCTTGTTCAAAAACACCACAATCGCCGGCACGCCCACCTGCCGCGCCAGCACAATGTGCTCCCGCGTCTGCGGCATCGGCCCGTCCGCCGCCGACACCACCAGGATCGCCCCGTCCATCTGCGCCGCGCCCGTGATCATGTTCTTGATGTAGTCCGCATGCCCCGGGCAGTCCACGTGCGCATAATGCCGGTTCGCCGTCTCGTATTCCACGTGCGAAGCATTGATCGTGATCCCCCGCTCCCGCTCCTCCGGCGCCTTGTCGATCTGGTCGTACGCCTTGTACTCACCGCCCCCCTGCTTGCTCAGCACCAGCGTGATCGCCGCCGTCAACGACGTCTTCCCATGGTCCACATGCCCGATCGTCCCCACGTTCACGTGCGGCTTCGTCCGCTCGAACTTCCTCTTTGCCATCCCCTGTCGCCTCCCCCTCGCTGCGGCAGACCGCCACGCCCACCGTCATCGCCTAGGCCGCCCGCGTCTCCGCACGCGAGGCCCGGCAGCCCCTGACCCCGGCGGGGTGCGGGCGGCGAGCCGGGCGGGCCGGGCCCGGACAGGCATCCACACAAATTGTAGTCGGCGCGCCTGCTGGGAGCAATCAACCGGACGTCACCCCAGCGGGGAGGAAAGAAGTCGGGTAACGGTGAAGGTTTCGGACCCCATCGGGAGAGCCGGCGGGCCGGCCGCCGGGGGTAATGCGGGGCGAGTCCGCATAGCATTGGCCCGCAGGACACGCACCGCGGTGTCCGCACGGGTTGCGCGAGGTGCGGACAGGGCACGCTACCGGCAGATGCCCGACCGGGCATCTGTGTTCTTGCCATGCGTGCGAGCGATGCCGGTCGCTGACGTGGACTCCCGGCTTCCTACTCCGTCTCCGCTGCTCTGCCGCGCAGACGGCCGAGAAGGGTGGGCGCATGAATGTCTGCCTTCCCGTCCGACGCTGCCGAGATCCTTCCGCGCCGTCGGCTGTCGGTGCTCTATCCGGCACAGCACTTCGACGTGGTTGTGCTTTCGGCCCGGTACGGGGCTGGGCACTGGCAGGCCGCGGCGGCGGTGCGCGAGGCGATGCACGCCCTGTTCCCCGGCCGAGATTCCTTGCTTCTGGACTACATGGACCTGGTCAATCCGGCGCTCAACCGGACGATTCAGAGCCTTTATCTGGCGTCGATCAAACACTTCCCCGGAGGATACGGGTGGTTCTACCGCACCACCAGCACGATTCCGCCCGACTCGCCCTTTCAGTCGCTGCTCAACAGCCTCGGGCGCGAACAACTGGCTCGGCTGGTCGCGGTGACAACGCCCCGCGCGATCGTCTCCACCTTTCCCACCCAGGCCGGAGTCCTGTCGGACATGCGGCGCCTGGGCCAATGCGCGGTGCCGTCTCTGACGGTGATCACCGATAACACCGTCCACAGCCAGTGGGTTCATCCGTATACCGATATGTATTGCGTCTCCAGCCCGGACGTGGCCGCCAATCTCGCCGCGCGCGGTGTGCCCCCGCAGCGGATCGCCACGACCGGCATCCCCGTCCGGCAGGCTTTCACCCGTCCGCTCGACCGGTCCGAAGTGCTCCGGCACTATCGGTTCGATCCGACCCTGCCCGTGGTGCTGGTGATGAGCGGCGCCTTCGCGGCGCTCGGCGGTGTGAACGAAGCGTGCCGCATCCTGACCCACATGGACCGGCCCCTCCAACTGGTCGTGGTCGCCGGCCGGGACCGCCTCCTGGCGCGCCACCTGCAACGCATGGTCGCGCACTATCCGTATCCGGTGCACGTGTTCGGATACGTCGAATTCATCGCCGAACTGATGACCGTGGCCGACGTGTTGGTCACCAAAGCCGGCGGGGTAACGACGGCGGAGGCCCTGGCCATGGGATTGCCGGTGATCATCTTCAGACCGATTCCGGGGCAGGAGGAAGCCAACGCGGATTACCTCTGTGAACATGGTGCCGCGCTGTCGGCGCGGAACACCGACGAATTGCGGCAGGCCTGCGACAGCCTGCTCGCCGATCCGGCCCGGCGGTACCGGATGCGGGAGGCCTGCCTGCGCCTGGGCCGGCCAAACGCTGCCCGGGACGTGGCCGCACTCGCCCTGCGGCTGGGTGGGATCCCTGCGGAAGACATGGCGACACCGGGGTCGGGCGGATGAGTGAAGTCGAACGCCAGGGCGATGGCCCGGACCG
This sequence comes from Bacillota bacterium, assembly GCA_021803205.1. Lineage (GTDB taxonomy): Bacteria > Bacillota > Sulfobacillia > RBS10-35 > JAJYVN01 > JAJZMB01. Next base: position 29,752 of record JAJZMB010000092.1, read on the forward strand.
TGGGAGGGCCGAGACCGGAGCCTGGGGTCCGATCGGGTTGCGCTCCCCGGGCCGGATGCGGCCACTGGCGCCGGACACCGACGCTGCGGGTGGGCCCTTCCCCGCTCCACCCACAGGCGCCCCCATTACCGAGACGACCATTAGTGAACTCCTGTCTCGCCCACAGATGTGGGGGTTCATCGCCACCACGGCGTGCGTCGAGTTCTGCCGCGGCGCCCTGTTCATCTCACTGTTGCCCGCCTATCTGACACAGGGGCTGCATCTCAGCGTGGCCGGACTCGGGATGGTCATCTCCGCGCAATATCTGAGCGACACTGCCTTCAAAATCCCCGCCGGTTGGCTGGTCGACCGTTTCGGGCCCTGGCGCGTACTGTTGCCGTTCCTCTCCCTGGCCGCCGTTGCCGTCTACCTGATGCCGCACGCGCACAGCATCGTCCCCTTCATCGCCCTCGGCGTCCTCTTCGGACTGGGCACCTCCGCGAACTGGCCGGCCGTGCTCTCCGGCAGCATCCATCTCGGAGGTATGCATGCGCGCGCCAGCGCGACCAGCCTGACATTCCTCGCCTGGTTGGCGGGCGGCGGGATCGGACCCGTGCTCATCAACTTCCTTGTAGGCCGCAGCTTCAGCACCGCCTTCCTGGTGCTGGCCGTCGTCATCACCGGCGCGCCCGTCGCCGCGGCCCTCGGCTTGTCCGGAATGCTGAGCCGGAACAGTGACCCGCCCTGGCGCGCACCACAGGTCCTGCCGGTCGCAGAAACCCTGACAGCCCTGCAGGCGAATCTCCGCCAGACGGGTTGGCTGATACCGGGCATGTTCATCCAAATGCTTGCTCTGGGCATCGTGCTGCCGGTGATGGTGCCCTTCGCCCGCGGCCACCTGCACCTCACTCAGCCGCAGTATGGCGTCATGCTGCTGGCCGGCGGCGCCGTCACCGTGCTCTGCCTGTTGCCGCTGGGCAGGGTTGTGGACCGGTGGGGATCCAAAGGCTTCCTCGTGGCCGGCTTCGCGCTCGCCGGGGCCGCCGTGGCCATCATCGCCCTCGGCAGCGGCGAGGCCGACCTTCTGTGGCGGGTGTCCCTCCTCGGCTTCGCCTATGCCCTGATCCTGCCGGCTTGGAACGGCCTCACCGTCGGCAAGATCGACGCGGAGCGGCGGGGACTGCTGCTCGGCGTGTTCATGGCCATCGAGGGGCTGGGCGAGGCGATCGGTCCGGCGGTGGGCGGGGCACTGTATCAGCGCAACTACCTGCTGCCCTTTCTGGTGACGGGCAGCATCCTTGTGGCTGTCGCCGCGTTCTACCTCGTCGTGCCGGCGCGGAAATTTCGACCGGGTGGGGGCGATGCCCGCTGATCGCGCGTGATGCCGCCGGCCTGCTGTTTGCAGGTTTCGCGGCATACGATCTTGTACCCGACATCCTGGGGAGAAGGAGTCCGTCGTCCGTGCGTCGGGGACCGGCCGGATCACGCCTGGTGGCCCTCTCCTTCGACGACGGCCCCCACCCCGAACTCACGCCCCGCGTGCTCGACGCCCTCGCGGCCGCGGGCGGACACGGTACATTCTTCCTCGTGGGGCACAACGCGCGCCGCCAGCCGCAACTGGTACGGCGCATAGTGCAGGAAGGCCACGCGATCGGCGTCCACACCGACCACCACCGCCACGCCTGGGTGTCGGGGCCGGCCCGCCTCCGGGCAGAGATGGAGTCGGGTCTGCAAGCCCTAATGGAAATCGGCGGTGTCCGCCCGCTGTGGTTCCGACCGCCTTGGGGCGCCTTTAACGCCGCCACCTGCCCGCTCGCCGCTCGCCTTGGCCTGCGCATCGCGCTGTGGAGTTGCGATGCGGGCGATTGGCTGCCCGGCGCGACGCCTGGAGCCATTGCGCGCCGGGTGCGCCGTGGGGTGGTTCCGGGGGCGATCATCGATCTTCACGACGGCGGCCAGACCGAAGCTGGCTGCCGAGCCATGACCAGCGCGTTACCCGCCATGTTGGAGGCGATACACGACGCAGGACTCCGGGCCGGGCACCTTGGGGAGATGTTCGGCATGCCGGCTCACGGTTGAATGCCGTCACGGATCAGAGTCCCCGCCCGGCATTGGACCAGGTGGAGATGACATGTACCATGACCGCGACACGGGGCATCCGCTTCGCCTGCCCGGGTGCCGGGCGGAACGGTCAGTGAAAGGAGGGCACCGGCAGTGAGCGGCAGCGCGCCCACTGCTCCTTCACCTCGGCGACCGGATGATGGGACGCGCACCCTTTGGCAGCGCCTCCTGGCCCCTGGAGAATGGCTTTTCACCGTCTGGGCGGGGAGCCGCCCGGTGCCCGGTTCCCGCGGGACCTTTCTGATCGCCTATCACCGCCACCGAGGGGGCGATGTGGTCCTGCCGGACGGTAATCGAGTCCGTCCCGGCGATGTGGTGGCCGAAATCCACTTTTGGAACCGGCGTATCGCCGCCCGCCGGGGTGGCAGCGCTCAGGCGGTCACCTGGAACTTCATCCGTGACATGCGTGCCGACCTGGGAGCCCTGGCGCGGGCCATGCAAGCGGGGGCGTTGCCGACGGCCACTGTGTATGGCGCCAGCCCGCTGGCGGAGGCCGCCGCCCGCTTCGGCTTTTTCGTGCGTCCCCTCCCCATGGGTTGGCGCCGCTGGACCCTCACCGCCTGGCAGACCCTGCTGCGCCGCATATTCCGACCGGTCGCCCTGCGCCCCACGTCTCAGGCCGAAAGCGCGGAGATCTGGATGAGTAGCGCGGAACTGCTGCACCGGTACGGCACGCCCGCCGGCCCGGTCCGCCCCATACGCCCGCCGAAGAGGGGATGAGCAACCAGTGTCGATTCCGCGCCAGCAGGCGCCCCCAGCCACGGCCCAATTCCACCGAAGCATATCTCGTTCGCACGCTCGCCGCCTGGGACGAGCGCCCGCCGCTGGATGCACTCCCTGGTGCAGTTTCCGGTAATTCATTAGACTTACACCGCACCGCACGTGGGGAACGCCCGGCAAGCACTGCCAGCCGCGCTCCACACCTCCACGTCGGGCAGTCGGGCAAGGGGGATGCGAGCATGCACTGGCAGAATCCTCATCCCGGGCGGGCGCTGCACCGGCTCACGCGCCGAGCGGCCATACGCGCAGCGGCCCTCCCGGCGGCTGCCCTGGTCACCGTCGGCCTTGGCGCCTGCGGTCCGGCGGCCGTTCCGGTGCGGCCGGTCACTGTGAAGCCCAAGACCGTGGTCACCTTCAGTCCGGTACCCTGGGGCGCGCCGCAGGAACGACAGGACCTGTACGCCGCGGTGCTCAAGCCGTTTCTGGACAAGAATCCGGGAATCGACGTGCGGCTCACCTTCCAGGCCCGGGGCAACCTCTCCGCAACGAGCGCGGCCATCGTCGCCGGAACGGCGGTGGATGTCTTTGAGGACTTCCAGATCGGGCCTTCCCTGATGGAAGGCGGCTACCTCCTCGATCTCTCTCCTTATCTGTCGGCAGCAAACGAGGATCTGAGCATTTTCCCCCCTACACAGTTGGGCTACTGGAACCTCAACGGGCACCAGTACGCGATGCCGGTCTCCATCGAGAGTATGGTGACGGCGGTGAACACCGGCGCCATCCGCGCGCTTGGTCTCACGCCGCCGTCGGACACGTGGGACTATCAGGATGCCGGTACCCTCTTTCAAAATGCGGCGCGTATAACGGGCAGCGCATCGTCGCATCGCTATGGTGGGTCCTTCTACCTGTATGGTGGCCTGGCATACCCGGAAACATTCTACCTTGAGCAATTCGGCGGATCGTACGTCCGCCGGAGCGACCTGGCAAGCTGCAACCTGGCGTCCAGGGGTTCTGTCAGCGCTGGCGAGTACATCTACCCGTTGCTGCAGAAGGGCATCTGCACCACCAACTGGGCCAGCGGCAAGCTCTTCAACGCCGGCAATCTGGTGGTGACCTTGGCCGGCACATGGATGCTGCCGCAATTCGCCATGATCCCGCCGAGCATCGAGTGGGAGTTCCTCCCGATGCCCAGGGGCCCGGTGGAATCGGCCACATTCGGCAGCCCGGCGTTCTACGGTATCCCCAGCACCACGAAGGTGGCGGATGCGGCATGGGCCTTGCTCGAATGGATGTCCTTCACCCCCTACCTCCAGACCGCCAACATGAAATTCGGCCTGCTGCCTCCGGCGAGCCTACGGCTGTACCCGGACTGGGTCACGGTCGTGGAGTCTGCCGCTCCGCCGCTACGCGGCAAAAACCTTCAAGCGTTCACCGCTGCCACCGCGCACATCATCGACTCCTATTTTGAGTACGACACCACGCAGGCATTTTCGCTGATCAACCACTGGGCGATGCAGGTTCTCCACCAGGGCGTGTCGGTCAAGGCGGGCTTCACGCAGGCCACGCAACAGGTCAACGCCTTGGAGGCCCGCGCGGCAGGCGCGGCTGCCTTGAGTTCGACCAGCAAATAGACCCCGCGTGACTTCAGCGCTGACGCGCCGCCCGGCAACCCCACCCCGCGCCGCCCGCCGGGCGGCGGTCGGCGCGGGCGCCGTTTGGCCCGGGCCGTGCCACCCGGACCCGATCCCGATCCGGCCCAGAGGCCCTCCCGTCACCCGCGCCCGCGAAGGACCTGTGCGCACCCGACCGGCCCGGAGCACCCCCCCACCGGTTCGGGCGTTTCGAACTCGGCGACAGTGCCGCGGACAGGACCCGGGCAACCCGGCCGCGAACGTGGGCAGTACGCTGCGATGCTGCCCGAGGCGGCTCCCCCACCGGAAACCGGCCGGGTCGGGCACACCGCGCATCGCCTTCCGCGGGGAGGACCCGTCGCTGAGCCTGCTGGCAGGACTGACGACCCTGGGACGGCATTTGGTAGCCCGGTACGGCGTGAGCGGCGTGTTCGCGGGCATGACCCTGGAGAGCGCAGGGATCCCGCTCCCGAGCGAGGTGATCATGCCGCTCGGAGCACTTGGGGCGCATGGCGCTGGCGGGCTGGTCGCCGTGATCGCCGCTGGTACCGCCGGCAACCTGCTGGGGTCGTGGATCGCATACGGCATCGGTGCCGCTGTCGGCGCGGGATGGAGCGGAGGCCGGTGGCTAAACCGGCACCACTGGGAGGCGGCGCACGCGTGGTTTCTGCGCTACGGCGATCGTACGGTCTTCTTCGGGCGGATCCTCCCGGTCATCCGCACATACATCTCGTTCCCGGCGGGCGCCGCGGCCATGCCCGCGGGTCGGTTCACCGCGTACACGCTGCTGGGCTCCGTCCTCTGGTCGGGGGCGCTCGCCGTCGCCGGCCACGAGCTCGGTACCCATTGGACGGACATCCAGCCCTGGTTCGACCGGTACGCGGCGGTGGCGCTCGCTGTGGTGGTCGTGGGAGCGGCGACATGGTGGTGGTCCCCTGCCGGGCGTTCCGCGCGGAAACGATGATGCACCGCGCATAGACAGGGGACAACGGGGTCCGTGGCGCGACACGCGCGTGCCGCCGGACCGGGTTTGTGGGCGGGCGCTTCGCGCCAGTGGCCGCGGAGCAGCGGCCTCCACGGGTGTCCTCGCGCACGCGCGCGGTGCCCGGCTGTTCGGCCCATGGTCGCGGGGACGTCGGCCTGCCCTCCCGTGCCTGAGACCGCGGAAATCCCGTCGCCAGCGCACAGCCGATGTCGCTCCGCGACCGCATGACACCCACCGCTGTTCCGAACGGAGCGCACGCCCTGATCAACTCTACATACGGAACTCCGCCCCGGCAGGTGCCCTGGGATGAGATTGTGGATCCGGGATATGGAGCCGGTTCTCTGCCCACAAGATCGCCGGATGTGGGCTGCATACGGGTTACTGCGGACACCGCGCGCCCGCGATGACCCCCATATCCGTGCGCCACTGCGCACCCTCGAAGGCCGCCGCAGGAACGGCCGCATAGGCTGCCGCCCTTGCCGCCGCGACGTCCGCACCTCGGCCGACCACGGTCAACACCCGCCCGCCCGCAGTGTGCCAGGCGCCGTCGTGGGTTGTGGCCGCGTGGAAGACGAGCGCCTCCTCCCCGGCGAGTTGGCCGTCCGGCGCAAGCCCGGAGATCCCCTGTCCGGTCCGGGGCGCCTGCGGGTAGCCAGGCGCGGCCAGCACCACACCGAAGGCCGCCCCAGTTGCGAATGACACCGTCTCATCCGCCTCCAGGCACCCGCGCGCCGCCCGCAACCACTGCGGGGCGACGTCCCCCGCAAGAAGGCACAGGAGCGACTGTGCCTCCGGATCCCCGAATCGGCAGTTGAACTCCAGAACCTTGGGGCCGCCCGCGGTGAGCATGAGACCGGCAAAGAGGAACCCGACGAACGGGCGGCCCTCTGCCGCCATCGCCGATACGGCTGCCTGCAGGATGCTGCGGATCGCATCCAGATCCTGAGCGGCCACGTCGGGAACCGGGGAAAAGGCGCCCATGCCGCCGGTCATCGGGCCGCGATCGCCGTCCAGCAACCGTTTGTGGTCCCGCGCCAAACCGTAGAACAGCGCGCGCTGCCCGTCGCAGAGGGCAAACGCAGACACCTCGCGACCGGTGAGGAACTCCTCGAAGACGACGGGCCCCGCGGCCGACAGGGCGGCCGCCGCCGCCACCGCTTCCTCCCGGTCCTGCGCGACCACCACACCTTTTCCTGACATCAGGCCGTCCGCCTTGAGCACCGCAGGCAGCGCGCAGGTTCGGGCCCGGGCGAGCACCTCCCCGGGGTCGGCACAGCGCTCCGCAGCCGGCGCCGGAATGCCGTGCCGGTGGCAAAGCCTCATGGCCCAGGACTTGCTGCCCTCGATCTTTGCGGCGGCGGCCGAGGGACCAAGGACCGCCACCCCGTGCTCGCGCAGGCGGTCGGCGACCCCGGCGACCAAGGGACCCTCGGGCCCGACCACGACGAGGTCCACCCTCCAAGTCCGGATGAGGCGCAGCAGCGCCGTGGCATCGGTCGGCCCGGCTGGCACGCACCGAGCGACCGGCGCCATGCCGGGGTTGCCGGGCACCGCCAGGACCTCTTCCACAGAATCGCACCCCTGGAGACGCCAGCACAGGGCGTGCTCGCGGGCACCGGAACCGATCACCAGGACGCGCATTCGGGATCCCCCCGCAGATGGAACGGGCATTGGCATATGGATCCACCCGCCGCCATGGCCGCACGGCCCGACGCCGCTTTCCAACGCATCTCGAGCGGCGTCGCGGGACGGAGAAGCGCAGTACGGTCACCCGATCTCAACACGCCGACCCCGCACTCGGAGGCGACCCGCCGCAAACAACCGGATAGCCTCGGGCAGCAGGCGCCACTCCACCGCCTGGATGCGCCGGTGGAGCGCCTCCGCATTGTCGTCGGGCTCCACGGGAACCACATCCTGCAGGATGATCGGACCCGTATCCGCGCCCTCGTCGACGAAGTGGACGGTGCAGCCGGTCAGCCGCACACCGTAGGCCAGTGCTTGCGCCGGCGCATCGATGCCGGGAAAGGCCGGCAGCAGGGAAGGATGCACGTTGATGCACCGCCCGGCCCATCGTCCGAGGAAGGCCGGCCCCAGCAGGCGCATGAACCCCGCCAGCACCACCAGACCTGCCCCGGCTTCCGCGCACGCGGTGGAAATGGCGGCATCGCAGGCGGTCCGGTCATCGAACTCGCGCGGCCGGACGACGTGCGTGGGGATACCCGCGGCACTCGCCCGCTGCAATGCCCCCGCGGTGGGCCGATCGGAGAGCACCAGGGCGACCTCGGCCGGGATCTCGCCGGAGCGGCAGCCATCGATCACCGCCTGCAGGTTCGTTCCGGCACCAGAAGCCAGGACCGCGAGTTTCACGAAAACCACACCTGCCCTGCCCCCGAAACGACAGCGCCGATGCGGCGCGCGCCAGGGACCAGGGTACAGACGGCGTCCGCCTCGGCGGCGGGTACGATGACGCAGAAGCCCACGCCGAGGTTGAAGACCCGCCGCATCTCCCCTTCGGAAATGCCGCCCAGATCCCGCAGCCAGTCGAATACCGGGGGACGCGCCCAGGAACCGGACTCCAGCACGGCATCGCAATTGGCGCCCAACGCCCGGTCCAGGTTGCCGGGCAGCCCGCCGCCGGTGATGTGCGCCATGCCGCGGATGGTCGCGCCCTCGGCCAACAGACGGGCCACATCCCCGCTATAGAGCCGGGAGGGACGGAGGAGGTCGTCCGCGTGCTCCCGCGGGTCGGTCCCCGTCTCCGTGAGGATCCGCCGCACAAGTGAGAAGCCGTTGGTGTGCAGGCCCGTACTCGGCACGCCGACCACCACGTCCCCGGGCCGCGGTGATGGCTGTACAAGCCGGTCCCGTGGCACCGTGCCGACCATCGTCCCTGCCAGGTCGTAGGTGCCAGCGCGATACAGGTCGGGCATCTGCGCGGTCTCCCCACCGATCAGGGCGCAGCCGACCTCTCGGCAGGCGGCGGCGACACCCCCCACAATCTCCAGAACAGCGACGGACTCCAGGGAATGGACGGCGAGATAGTCCAGAAAAAACAGCGGCGCGGCCCCGCTGGTACATACGTCGTTGGCCGAGTGCACCACCACGTCGCGCCCGACCGCCTCGTGGCACCCGCATTCCGCGGCCAGAAGCACCTTGGTCCCCACCGAGTCGGTGCTGGCCACCAGCACCGGCGCCCCCGGACCGTCCCCGAGCGCGAAGGTCCCCGCGAACAGGCCGACACCGCCGATCACTCCTGGCCGCGACGTGGTCGCGGCCAAAGCCCTGATGTGCCCGATGAGCCCGGCGTGCACGTCCAGATCGACTCCTGCCTGCTTGTAGTCGGCCAACTGCGCCTCCTCCTCCCTCGCTTGCAGTGGGGAAACAGCGACCTCAGGCACCCTTGCCGCCCCCGCACGCGCCGACCAGCGCGTCGCGCGGCTCCACGGGATACCGGCCAGAAAAGCAGGCGTGACAAAATCCCCCACCCCCGGCCGCGTCGGCAACGCCCCCTCCGGCGGCCGCCATCGCCCCGGGCAGGTCGAGGAAGGACAGGCTGTTGGCGCCCACCACCTGCGCCATGTCCTCCGCCGACCGTCCTGAAGCCAGCAGTTCCTCCCGCGTCGGGATGTCGATGCCATAGTAGCAGGGGTGCTGGAACGGCGGGGAGGCGACGCGCAGGTGAACTTCGGCCGCACCGGCCCGACGGACCAAGCCGATCAGATAGCGCGCGGTCGTGCCGCGCACCACCGAGTCCTCGACCAGCACCACCCGCTTGCCGGCCACCACCGCTGGCACGGCGTTCAGCTTCATCCGCACGGAAACCTCCCGCATACCCTGCGCCGGCTGGATGAAGGTCCGCCCCACGTAGCGGTTCTTGATCAGCCCGAGTTCGAAGGGTATTCTGGCCTCCTCGGCGTACCCCACGGCCGCCGAAATGCCGGAGTCCGGTACGCCGACAACGGCATCAGCCGCTACGGGGGCTTGCCGCGCCAAGCGCCGGCCCATCTCTTTGCGCACCAGGTGGACGTTGCGGCCGACCAACTCGCTGTCCGGGCGCGCCAGGTAGATATATTCGAACAGGCAAAGGCGGGGGACGGGTGAGGGCAACAGCCGCAAAGTGCGCAGGCCGTCAGGCCCGAACTCCACAACCTCCCCGGGCTCCACCTCGCGTAACGCCCGCGCCCCGACGGCATCGAGCGCGCAGGTCTCCGAACCGGCGACCAGGGCGCCGTCCACCGTTCCCAGTACCAGAGGGCGGATGCCGTGGGGATCGCGGCAGAGCCAGATCCGGTCGGCGCTCTGCACGGCGAGGCTGTATGCGCCCTCGATGCGGCCTAGGGCTGACAGCAGGGCGGCAGCCATGTCCGCCTCTCCGGAGCGCGCCATCAGATGCGCCAGGATCTCGGTGTCGGTGCTGGTCTGGAAGATCGAGCCCTGCGCTTCGCACTCAGCCCGCAGGATGCCGGCGTTGGTGAGATTGCCGTTGTGGGCGATGGCGACGCTGCCTCCGCGGTAATGCAGTAGCAACGGTTGTGCGTTGCCCAGCGTACTGGCCCCCGTGGTCGAGTACCGGCAGTGTCCGACGGCAGCGACGGGCCGCAGCGCCGCCAGTGCGTCGAGGTCGCCCGGCCGCAGGGCGTCCCCGACCAAGCCCAGACCGCGGCGTGCCTCCACCAGCCGGCCATCCGCCGCGGCGATGCCCGCTGCCTCCTGGCCGCGATGCTGCAGGGCGAAGAGGGCATAGTAGGTCAGCCGCACAGGATCAGGATGGCCGTAAACGGCGAACACTCCGCACTTGTGTGCAATGCCGGACCCGGCGCCTCGGACGGCCACCCGCGGCATGGCGGGGGCTGCCTCGGTGCACGATCGGACGGCGGCCGCCCCCGCCGCGGCCGGGCACCGGGTCGGAACCGGCCCCGCGACAGCCTCTCCGGCAGCAACCGGCACGCACCGCGGCTCCTGCGCACCATTGGCCCGTCTGTACACGCCCCGCCTATCGGGCATCAATCCAGGCATCGCGGCAAGGCCTCCTCCCAAGCGGCCAAATCGTCGGGTCCCAGCCGCATCAGGGGCTTACCGCCGACCGAGATGCGCACAACGCCGTCGCCCGTCGTTGACCCGAGGCGGCGGCAGGCAAGGCCGAGGCCCGCGCACGCCGCCTGGAGTTCGGCGCCGTCCTCTGCCGTCACCAGTACCCGCCCCGGTCCCTCACCGAACAGGAGGTTGTCCAGACGGGCCGCCGGACCGCGACCCCGAGGGCGCGGTAGATCCACTGCCAGGCCCAGCCCGCGCGTCCGGGCAGTTCCCACGATCTCGACCAGGGCCGTGACCAATCCGCCGTCGGCCACATCGTGCGCGGAAGCCAGTTCCGCGGCCCCGCCGCTCAGGAGCGCGACCAGGGCCCTCTCGGTTCCCCACTGGGGCCGCAGTGGCGCCCCGGCACACAGGTCCCAGCGCATGTCCTGGTATTCGGAGCCGTCCAGGCGAGCGCGCCCGAGGGGGCCAAGGCACCAGACCCCGTGTCCGGCGGCCGTGGCCCCGCTGCCACGCGCGCCTCCCGCTTCCGCCAGCAGGCCCAACATGCCAATCGCGGGCGTGGGGTAGATGCTCCGCCCGCCGGTCTCATTGTAAAAGCTGACATTGCCGCCGGTCACGGGGATGCCGAGACGCCGGCAGGCGGCAGCAAGGCCGTCGATAGTACGGATGAAGGCTCCCATGACCTCCGGGCGCTCTGGGCTGCCAAAGTTCAGGCAGTTGGTCAGGCCGAGGGGCCGCCCGCCGGCGCAGGCGACGTTACGTGCCCCCTCCGCGACCAGGAGCGCGGCCCCGCCATACGGGTCAAGGGCCGGGAGACGGCCCCCCATGTCCAGGGAGAGGGCGATGCCCTGGCCACTCGGCCGGTGACGCAACACCGCGGCGTCCCCCGCGCCGGGGGAGAGGACGGTGTTCGTCTGCACCTGATGGTCATACTGGCGGTAGAGCCAGCGCTTCGCGGCCAAGGTGGGCCGCCGGAGGAGCTCGACCGCGGCCGACCGCGCCTCCTCCGGCGTGAGATCGGCATGCCGCGCGGGGTCAGGGCTCCACGGGACCGGCGGCGCCGGTAGGCGGGCCGGCCGGCGATACTTCGGGGCGCCGTGGCTGAGGTGCCGCGCCGGCACGTCGGCCTCAAGTCGTCCGCCCTTCACCACCCGCAATCGCCCGTCGTCCGTGACGGTGCCGATCCGGGCCGCATCCAGACCCCACCGGCGGCAGACGCCCAGGAGGTAGGCCTCGTCCTCCGGTGCGGCGACCAGCAGCATCCGCTCCTGCGATTCCGACAACATGATCTCATACGCGGACATCCCTGGCTCACGGCAGGGGACGCGGTCGAGGTCCAGGAGGATGCCGGTCCCCGCTCGTCCGGCGGTCTCAGAAGCGGCCGAGGTGATTCCGGCGGCGCCGAGGTCGCTCTGACCCCGCAGACGCCCCGAGGCTGCCAGTTCAAGGCAGGCTTCGATCAGGAGTTTGCCGACGAAAGGATCGCCCACCTGGACGGCGGGCCGCAATTCAGCCGCGCTCTCGCGAAAACTCTGCGAGGCGAGGAGGCTTGCCCCGTGGATGCCGTCGCGGCCCGTGCGATTGCCGATGAGGAAGACGCCGTTGCCCGGACCGGGGGCGGCGCCGCGTTGGAGGTACTCCCACTCAAGATAGCCGACGCACATCACATTGACCAGGGGGTTGTCGGCGTAAACGGGATCGAAGGTGGTCTCGCCGCCGACCGTGGGAACCCCGGTGCAGTTGCCGTAGTGGCCGATGCCCTGTGTCACACCCACCGCCAGTTGGCGGTTGCGCGCCGCGTCGGGCGGGCCGAAGCGCAGGCCGTCCAGCAGGGCCACCGGCCGGGCGCCCATGGTGAAGATGTCCCGCAGTATGCCGCCGACACCGGTGGCGGCGCCCTGGAAGGGCTCGACCGCGGAGGGATGATTGTGTGACTCCATCCGCAGCGCAACTGCGTGACCGCCGCCCAGGTCCAGCACCCCCGCGTTCTCCCCGGGCCCGACCAGCACCTGGGGGGCGCCGCTGGGCAGTCGCCCGAGGTAGGCGCGCGACGACTTGTACGAGCAGTGCTCCGACCACATCGCCCCGAAAAGCCCGAGTTCAACGTCATTGGGCTCCCGGCCGAGCCGCGCGGTGATGTCGCGGTATTCGTCTGCCTGCAGGCCCACCGCCTCCCAGCGCGGAGGGCTGGGGACGGCAACGGTGTGGCCGGCGCTGCCGCTCCGTGGTGCACGCGGCGGCTCACTCGGTCTCAAGGACCTCCCCCGCTCAGCCACTGGCCGTCGCCCCCACCCCGAGAACCCGCAGTGCCGAGCGCAGGATCGCCGCACCGTCTGTGCCGCCGAGGAGCGCCTCCGCGGCACGTTCCGGATGGGGCATCAGGCCCACCACGTTGCCCGCCGGGTTGCAGATACCGGCGATGTCGTCCGCCGATCCGTTGGGATTGGCGCCGGTGCCGGTTCGGCCACCGGCATCGCAGTACCGGAATACCACCCCGCCCCGGACGCGCAGGGCATCCAATTCCTCCGCCGGCAACCAGTAGCAACCGTCCCCGTGGGCGATCGGCAGGCTCAGGACCTCGCCCGGTCGGCAGGCGCCGGTCCAGGCGGTGCCGGTGTTCTCTACCCGGATGCGAACTGTCTCGCAGCGAAAGGTCAGCCCCTGATTGCGCCCCAAGGCGCCCGGCAGGAGACCGGACTCACACAGGATCTGGAATCCGTTGCAGATGCCGAGCACCGGCACACCGCGAGAGGCGGCGGCCACAACCGCCCGCATCGCTGGCGAGAAGCGGCAGAGCGCTCCGCAGCGCAGGTAATCCCCGTGCGCGAAGCCACCCGGCAGGATGATCGCCTCCGCCCCTGACAGATCCGCGGTCTCATGCCAAATGCGCTCTGCGGTGCCGCCCGTGGTCTGTTCCCAGGCCAGGGCCGCGTCTACGTCGCAGTTGCTTCCCGGAAACACGATCACCGCAGCCCGCATGCCATATCCCCCTGCCGGCCGCCACCAAATTCCCCATCTTTGCCACCCCACGCGGCGGGGCCTCTTGCGCGAGGCCAGCGCATCCCGGCAAGGACGTACAACAGACCCGGGGTGGACACCCTTCGCTTCCTGCCCGTCCGGGCGCTCGGCCCCGGCACATCTATCACGAGGCGGCCACGACGTCAAACGAGAATGTTTCCATCACCGGATTCGCCAGCAGTTCGCGGCACATGCGTTCCACCTCGGCCCGGGCCGCCGCGGCGTCCGCGGCTTCGAGACGCACACGCAGGTGCTTACCCACACGCACATCCGTCACACCGGCATGGCCGAGGGCGCGCAGCCCCTTTCCCACCGCCTGGCCCTGCGGGTCGAGGGCCCCCGGTTTCAGGTGCACTTCGATCGCCGCCAAGAAGGCCGGCACGCGCTACCCCTCCCCCGTCTCCACGCGCCTCACTCGAACGGCTCTGTCAGCCGGTTTTCTCCACCCCACCGGACCCCGACACCCCCGCGGCGACCTGGGGCCTGAGGCACCTGGAGGGATCAAGCCGAAAGCCCGGGGCACTTGAATGGCCCAAACCGAAGCGGCATTGGAACAATGGCCGCGTCCGGGAAGACCCCGGCCAGGCCACCTACTCGCGGCCTGTCAACCCCAGGCGGGCCAGGATCGCGGGAATATACCGCAACTGTTGCCCAAGGTCGAAGCAGGCGGCCAATTCCCTCTGCGGCAAGACCGCGGCGAGGGCGGGATCGGCCTCCAGCCGCGCACGGAACGACGGTCCGTCCGGCTCCTGCCATGCAGCGAGCGCATGCTGCTGCACCAGGCGGTAGGCCTCTTCCCGCCCCATGCCGGCGCCGATGAGGCCAAGCAGCACCTGGCCCGAGGCCCACAGCCCCCGGGTAAGCTCAAGGTTCGCCTCCATGGCCTCGGGATAGACATGCAGGTCGGCGATGATACCCCGGCAGAGATCCAACATGTAGTCCAGGGCCAGGGCGGCGTCGGGGAGGATAATCCGCTCGACCGAGGAGTGGGAGATATCCCGCTCGTGCCAGAGCGCCTGGTCCTGTAATGCCACGGCTGCGTATCCCCGCAGGAGCCGCGCCAAGCCGGAAATCCGCTCGCATTTCTCGGGATTGCGCTTGTGGGGCATCGAGCTCGATCCCTTCTGCCCGGTGCGGAAGGGCTCCTCCACCTCGCGGATCTCGGTGCGCTGCAATCCCCGGATCTCGGTGGCGATGTAGTCACAACTCCCACCGACGACAGCCAGGGAGCAGACCCACGCGGCGTGGCGGTCCCTCGGCACAATCTGTGTGGCCCCCTCCGCCGGCGAAAGCCCGAGGCGCTCGCAAACGAAGGCTTCCACCCGGGGATCGCAGCCGGCATACGTCCCGACCGGCCCGGAGATCTTGCCCACCCCGACCTCCTGCCGCGCCGCCTGCAGCCGGCGCCGCCCACGGCTGAGCTCGGCATGCCAGCGTGCCAGCTTCAACCCAAAGCTGATCGGCTCCGCGTGTACACCGTGCGTGCGGCCGATCTCGGGCTGATCAGCGAAACGGACGGCCTTCGGCCCCAACACCCCAAGCACCGCGTCGATGTCGGCGATCAGGAGGTCGGTCGCTGCCGTCAACTGCCAGCAGAGGGCGGTGTCCACCACATCGTTGCTGGTGAGGCCGAAATGCAGCCAGCGGCCGGCAGGGCCCGCGGTCTCGGCGACTGCCTGCACAAACGATGCCAGGTCGTGGCCGGTATGCGCCTCCAGCTCTGCGACGCGTGCGCGGTCCAGGCGCGCTCCGGCGCGCAGCGCAGCGGCATCCTCTGCCGGGATGCGGCCGATGGCCGCCCACCCCTCGACGGCGAGCAGTTCCACCTCCAACCACCGGCGCAGTCGCTCCGCCTCATCCCACAGCGCACTCATCTCCGGGCGGCTGTACCGCGCAATCATGCCGGATCCCCCCTCCGGACGCATTCGGAGCGAACGGCCACACGCCGCCCGGCGCGACCGGGGGACGGTCTGTCCCGCGCGGCGCTCCGTGACACGGGCCAACATACCCTAAATACGGGCGATCAGATCGCCAGGGCACCTATTACTGTCCTTCACACTGGCAAAGCGTGGGCCGGGGCGGGAACTCATGAAGCGGCGAACCGGGTCTATCCGTCCGTTCATCCCTCCTGGAGCCGCCCTTCCGACCGCTGAGCAGACGTTCCGGACCGTCTCTGGAGCCAACGGCTACCAGTGCGGAGGACAGTACTATCGGCTGCCTGTGAAAGCGAACGACCACCGCTCTGGCGTCAACAATGTTCGCTCTATTCCCATTCGATCGTCGCCGGTGGTTTGCTGGTGATATCGTAGACGACGCGATTGACTCCAGGCACCTCGTTGGTGATGCGGCTGCTGATGCGCTCCAGCACGTCGTGGGGCAGCCGAGCCCAATCCGCGGTCATCGCGTCGCGGCTGGCAATGGCCCGAACCGCCACCAGTTCCCCGTAGGTGCGCACGTCCCCCATTACCCCCACCGTCCGGGCGCCCGGCAGCACGGCAAAGCCCTGCCAGATCTCGCGGCCGAGTCCCAGGGGGGCCAACTCCTCACGCACAATGGCGTCGGCCCGCCGCACAAGCGCCAATCGATCCCGCGTGACCTCACCCAGGATGCGGATGGCCAGCCCGGGGCCCGGGAAGGGTTGCCGCCAGAGCAGCGACGCGGGCAGACCCAACTCCATACCGAGCGCGCGCACCTCGTCCTTGAAGAGTGGGCGGAGCGGCTCCACCAGCCGGAACCGCATGCGCTCGGGAAGCCCGCCGACGTTATGGTGCGTCTTGATCGTGGCGGCCTTGGCGGAGGCGCCACCACCGCTCTCGATCACATCCGGATAGATCGTTCCCTGCACCAGGAAGTCGACCGTCCCCAGGCGCCCGGCCTCCTCTTCGAAGACGGCGACAAACTCTGCGCCAATGATGCGCCGCTTGCGCTCCGGCTCGATCACCCCGCGCAGCGCGGCGAGGAAGCGTTCCTCCGCCCGCACATGGATCAGGCGCAGGGCCGGGAACGCGCCGGCAAACGCGGCGGTGACCTCCTCCGCCTCCGCTTCCCGCTGCAACCCGTGATCGACGAAGATGGCCGTGAGACGGCCTCCGATGGCACGGTGCACCAGCGCCGTCGCCACCGCACTGTCCACGCCTCCGGACAGGGCCGCGACTGCGCGCCCGGCGGGACCGACCGACTCTCGGATCGCCGACGCCGCCTGGTCGGCATACCGCTCCATGCTCCAGGTGGCGCGCAGGGCGCAAACGCCGAAGAGGAAGTTGCGCAGGACCTGCAGGCCAAGGGGCGTGTGCGCCACCTCGGGGTGGAACTGGACCCCGTAGATTCGCCTTGCGGCATTGGCGATCACCGCCACCGGGGTGCTGGCCGTGCGCGCACAGACCACGAACCCGGGAGGAGGCTCCAAGACCAGGTCTCCGTGGCTCATCCACACCCGGGTGCATGCCGGGAAGCCGGAGAGCACTCCCTCGGCGGCCGTGACCTCCATCTCGGCACCACCGTATTCCGCATGCGTCGCACGCTCCACGCGGCCTCCGAGGGCATGACTGAGAAGCTGGTGCCCATAACAGATGCCCAGCAGCGGCAGCCCGGAACTCCAGAGGGCGGGGTGGGCCCGCGGTGCACCCTCTCCATACACGCTTGCCGGACCGCCGCTCAGAATTGCGGCGGCGAAACCCTCCGCCTTCAGTTGCTCCGGATCGGCGTCACCCGAACGGAGTTCGCAATAGACACCGCATTCTCGGACGCTCCGGGCGATGAGCTGCGCGTACTGCGCACCGAAATCCAGGACGGCGACGCGTTCAGTGACAGGTGCTGACCCTGCGGACATGCCGGAACCTCCCTGGGCGGGTGCTGCAAGGGGCCTTTTGCAGGCCAAGCCACGCCTCCCCGGTCTCCTGTGACCTCTCGCGACGGCGTTGCCTGGCCAGCCCCGGACCGCCAGCCGCACCGCCGGAACGGTCTGGGGGGTCAAGGGACCGAAGCCATGAGCATGGCACGGAGCGGGGGCTTGCGTACACCCTCTTACCGCCGCAGGGCACCAACGTAGGGCAGGTGCCGGTAGCGACCGGCGAAGTCGAGCCCGTAACCGACGGCGAACCGGTCAGGAATGCGAAAGCCGACATACTCCACGGTCACGGGCACCGCCCGCCGCTCGGGCTTGTCCAGCATAACCGCCACCGCCAGGCTCGCGGGACCGCGACGACCGATCTGCTCCCGCAGGTAGGCCAGCGTGAGTCCGGTGTCCACAATGTCCTCCACCAGCAGGACATCCCGTCCGGCCACCGGTTCGTCCAGATCCTTGACGAAGCGCACAACCCCTGAGGTCTCCGTAGAACGGCCGTAACTGGAGATGGCCAGATAGTCGAAGGTCACATCCGCCAACGGCAGGACGCGCGCGAGGTCGGCCATGAAGATGACGGCGCCCTTCAGCACACCGATGAGATGCAGCGGCCTGCCGGCGTAAGCATGGCCGATCTCCGCGCCGAGTTCGGCCACCCGCCGCGCGAGCGCCTCCCTACCGACCAGTACCTCCTCCACATCGGCGGGCAGGCACCCTCCGGCGCCGGACGGAAGGCTGCGCGCACGCTCCGATCCGCCGCGCGGGCCATGGTCCACGTTGCGCCCCTCCAGTCCTAGCAACGATCCCGTGCCAAAACGCTCGGCGACTCGGGCGCCCGACGGGGACGGATCACGCCCCCTGTCCCTACAATCGGCCACGACGGCCGGCGCGGTCAAGGACACCCAGCACATAGGCAGGGACCCGGCAAAGTCGTCCAGTGGGCCAAACGGCGGGGGGCCCTGACGGTCGTGACCCACAAACGCTGGTGGTGGGCACCCGCCCTGACGTGACTTTGCCGGGATCTTGAAGCACATGGGCCGCACAGGCACCTTGCACGAGCCCCCGCGGCGCCGGCCGCCCACAACCCCTGACAGGGCCTCCGCCGCTGACGGCGGAGGCCCTGTCAGGGCGGTCCGTGTGCGGGACCGGCCCGGCGGACCTGCCAGCGTCGGATGCACCGCCACCGGGCTCTTCCGTGTCCGCTGAGAAGGCCCGGGTCGAAGCGCGCTACCCGTTGACCGCTGCCTTGAGCGGCTTGCCGGCTCGGAAGACTGGCGCCCGCCGGCCTTGGATCTGCAACGTGCGCCCGGTCCTGGGATTGCGCCCGCGGCGTGGCCGGCGATCACGCACCTCAAAGCTGCCGAAGCCGACCAGTGAGACGCGGTCATGTTTGG